>JBEBGW010000096.1:0-12710 GCA_040081025.1 Pyrinomonadaceae bacterium
GGTCGATCCGAGCGACAAGAAAGGCGAAGAAGGACTGACCAATTTCGAGGAAGGCCTGAGCATGATCGCCGAGGAAGAATACGAGGCTGCGGCAGCCTATCTAGCACGGGCCGTACATTACAGCCCGCAGAACGCTCTCTATCACGCTTACCTTGGTATGGCGATGTCGAGGGCCGATGACAAGTATCGTCACAAGGCCGAAGGCGAGTTGCAGACCGCGACAAAACTGGATCCCAAGAATCCGAAGATCAGAATGATGCTCGTCGATTTTCTCATCGACCTGAAAATGGCTAAACGCGCCGAAGGCGAGCTCAAACGCTTCCTCGAGTTGGTCCCGAATAATAAAGAAGCGATGGCCGCCCTCGCAAAACTGCAATAACCCTTCTTACCTTTTCACTTTTCCTCTATTTCACTCTATTCTTGTTGTCTATGCAGAGTTCCGGTCAGGCGAAAGCCGTGTTCGAAGAGAAGCTACTCGATCTCTCAACGCGGATCGACCAGTTCGAGGGTTATCTTCACGCGCACGGACTAAGGATCGCCGAGATTTCCGATGGCATCGCACTAAAGTTCGGGATAGCGTTCGAGGACCGCTTTACGCTCCAGCAAGCGGCGCTCGTCCACGACATCGGCGAGATGGCGATGAACCGGGGATACATTCGGGAAAACCGGATCCTGACCGACGTCGAACGACTCGACATGCAGCGGCACCCCGTGATCGGCGAACAGGAAGCGTCAAAACGCGGCTTCTCCCGCGGCGTGCAACTTCTCGTCCGCTGGCATCACGAATGGTGGAACGGCGAAGGATATCCAGACCGCCTCCGCGGCGACGAGATCCCGATCGGCGCCCGCATCCTTCGCGTCGCCGACGCCTACGCCGCCCTCACAGACGACCGCCCTCGCCGCCACGCCCGCTCAGCCGACGAGGCTCGTCAATATCTAAAAGAATACGCCGGCATCGAATTCGACCCCGCCATCGTAAAACTGTTCCTGTCAGAACCGCCTGTGTAAGCGGGCGGCCAGTTTGCGGAAGCTCGTGCGTGGCGTGGGTGCAGATCGGCTCTTCCACAGCCCAACTTCCAAGGTTTACCCGACTTCCTAGACTTCCTAGACTGAACAGACTTATCATTACCCGATGCAGCATTCGACCACACCTTCCGGCTGGCTCGCGTTTGAGTTGAGCATTCTTCACCGTTTGAAGTTCGACTCTGTCGCCATTCCGCTTACCGGCGATCCGGCGATCGGCAGTTATCTCAAACGGCGGAGTATTCGTATCGCCGCCAACGACCTTCTTCAGGCTGATTGGCAGCGGTCGATGTCGGTGATAGCAAATTCGAGCGAGACACTGAGCGAGGATGACGTGAGCGTCTTGCTTGAGGATGCCTACGTTCCCGGCTACAAACTCGCGCATCCTGGGTTAAAAACATGGTTCGGCGAGGTCGATTCGTGGTGGTTTGACAATGTCCGGCGAAACCTTGGCCGTCTCAACTCGCCTATCAAGCACGCATTGGCGGTCAGTCTGGTAACGATGGTAGGCGACTACACATTGTCGTTCACCGACGAGACGCGTGAACTCCGCCAGCCACTCTCGACCACCTTTCGACGGCTATGGTCGACCATGCCGGAGCCGGTTGCGGGCAACGGTGACAACAGCGCCCAAAATAAGACGCCGGGTGTGTTCGTCGCCGAAGCAACCGCTGAGGCAATGCTCCTACGGCTGCCAAGGGCCGAGATCGTCACGCGTGCCAATCGTCCATGGCAGGAAGAGTGGCTGCGGGGAAGTTCTGATTTTTGGCCTGAAGTGGAGTCTGACGGCTGGGTCAAAATGCTGCGGACGGTCGAAACAAAATCACAGTACACTCGGCTGATCGGCGACCTTCTCGAGCGGGCCGGCCACTTCAAACAATGGGCGATCAGCCTTATCGACTCCGGCTTCATCTCGCCGCAGGAGATCGCCGAGATCGTCGGGAACCATCGAGCCGTCGGGGCGATCTACACAAAAGACTTCTCCGAGTTGACCGGTATGAAGGCAGTCATAATAACAGCCTAATCCGGAGCCTCAGATATCTTCGCATTGGTCGTTCCCTGGCGCCAGAACCAGACCACGCCGGCTAACCCCGACAAGACGCCCGAGATGATCGTCAGCGTCATCGGTGTAATGAAGTACATTAACTCCGCCGACATATAACTCGTCACACCAAAGACGCTCAACTCGGCACCGCGATCGAGGGTCGATATCCGCCCGCGAATGTAATCCGGCAATGAACGCTGGAATAGGCTCTCTTGCACCGCATACTCAACGCCGATGATCGCCCGCGAGATGAACGTAAAGAATGCGAACAGCATCAACGTTGGCATGAATCCCGCGACCGAGAACAGCACGCCGTGGATGATCAGTGACCATCCGATAAACCATGTATGGCGTCCGCCGCGTTCGAGATAGATCGAGGTTCGATGGGCGATGAGCATTCCGAACGTCAGCCCAAGTCCGGCCGCCCACCACAAAATGCCGACGGCCATGTCCGGATTCCAGCCTTCGAGTCCCGCAAAATGCACGCCCCCGACACGCTCGAATGCGACATTGATCGCACCGCCGCCGACTGCCCAGATGATGTTCATCAGCAGGATCGTCAATGCGAAATGATTCACGAGCGTGTAGTGCAGCCCCTCTTTCAGCTCTTTGATAAATGAAGGCCGCTTCGACTTATCCGCCATCCGTTCGGCCGTCTCGGCGTCGCGTGTCGCCTCTTCCGGGATCAGCCAAACGGTGAATGCCGAGATCAGGAATGAGACAGCGTTGATCACGAACGCGACCTTGTAACCGAAAGCGTACGCCGCCCATCCGCCAAGCCCGGACCCGATCGCCATCAGCAAGAACCGCGTCGAGAACATCAGTGCAGTTCCGGCCAGGATGCCGTCGCGGCCTGTAAGGTTCGGCGTGCACGCGTTCTTAGCACCGTCAAAGAATGCTCCGAAACTAGATAGCAGAACGGTCCCGACGTACGCGATCCAAAGATCTTCGCCGCTCGTCACCAGCAGAAACATCAACGCGACCGCGACGCGCGCAAGGTCCGTCCAGATCATCACCTGCCGCCGCGAGAATCGGTCGACGAATGTTCCGGCGATCGGCGATACGACGGCGAACGGAAGTACGCGGCAGAGGAAGAAGATCCCCGCGGCGGTCGGAGACGCTTCCGATACGAGACGCACCAATCCGAGCCCCGCAATGAAGTTGAACCAGTTGCCGAGCTCCGAGATGAACTGCCCGTACAGCAGATTCCGGAAATTACGGTTGCCGCGAAGAAGTTGTCCGTACGTCAGCGACGGCATAAGCGTTAATACTAACTGTTGACGCGGACCGTTTCGAAATGAGGACGTTCAAAAGGCGGGCGGCACTCCATTGACGGAAGTGCCGTTCGAGATAGAACTCATGTTTTACAGTATTTTGCGAGGAGGGTTACTTACCTAGACCGCCTCCGCGACGTTGCGGCGCCGCTTCAGCCAATTTCCAAATCTTCTTAATGCCAACGAGAATCCGGTCCAGACCAGGAACGCGCCGCCGACGCATGCGATCAATCCGATGACCTGTCCGGCAATGCCGCCCGTCTCACCCGTATGCGTAAATCGAAACCACGACCGCAACTGAACGGCCGCGCTCCGCTCGCCATACGGATCCCATTTCTTCACCTCCGCGGTAGCAGTATCGATCGTCAGAGTCGACCGCCCGAAGATGTTCCAATAGATGCCTTCGTCAATGGTAAAGACCGACGATTCATTTGCTGGAAGTCGGAGCGAGATGGACTTCCACGTTGGTGATTGCTGTTCGGATCTCGACCAGGCTGCATTGAGCGTTGTCGGGATCGTGAACGCCTCCGCCGGTTGCTGTTGCTGTTGCCCAGCCTGTCCACCTTGCGGAGCAGGAACCTCGTTCCCGGTGAGCGTGTACAGAAGGTTCGACGCCCACTGATAGGAGATCACTGTGGCGGTCAATGTAAAGATGATGAGAAACAGCGATGTCCAAAATCCGATCGTGTTATGCCAGTTGAAATTTCGGGCCTTTCCGCTCTGCCCACCACGAAACCAGATCACCGGCTTGACCGCTTTCCATATCAGGTTGCGCGGAAACCAGACGTAGATCCCCGAGATCGCAAGGAAGAAAAAAAGCAGGTTTCCCGCCCCCGTGATAGCTTTCCCTGCCGGCCTCTGGTCCCCAGACAGTGCAACGTATCGATGCCATTCGCGGAGCGTCGACATAACGTTGCGAACCTTCTTGTTACTCTCGCCTGTGATCGCACCCGCGTACGGATCCGCAAAAACGACGCCTTCACGCCCGAGCGAGATCTCCCACGCCGCACCCGGCTCGTTCTTGATCGCGATCGACGCGGGCTTTGCATCCGGCTTGGCTTCGACGACCCTTGCGAGGACTTCCGCCGCCCCGAGCTTCGGCTCGGAACTGACGGCGACGTATCGCACATCGCTCTCCGACCATTCGATCGTTTGCCGCTCGAACGCAAGCAACGCACCAGTGACGCACATGATGAAGATCACGACGCCGGCCGTCAGTCCCGCCGCGAGATGCAGCCAAAAGAGTGTCTGTCTAAATGTTGCCATCTACTTGTTAATGAATTGCTTCGCTCTGAGTCGCCACAAGATCGAGAATCGAAAAAGCCGGCCCGCGGCTCGTCCATTCGGCGGAACTCAGGTCGGTAACCGCATTGGCGAAATCGGAGAATTCACGCCTGTCGAAACTCAACACTGTCTTCCCGACCGACATATGAACCACATCACACCCGCCGCAGATCCAAAGCTTCACATCGGCCTGCGTACGCTCAGGACGCGCGGCCCTCATTATCTCCATTAGGTTTCCCTCCCAGCTAGACCTCTGCCCATCGCCTGAGCAAATTGTGATAGACACCTGTCAATTGAACGACTGACGGATGAAGAGGATCGGCCCCAGCCAATCGTTGGATCGCGGAATCCATGTCGAACAAGATCGCTCTGCATCCGTCATCGCGGACCATGCTTTGGATCCAGAAGAACGAAGCCAGACGCGTTCCGCTCGTTACTGGCGTTACGTGGTGAAGGCTACTCGCCGGATACAAGATCATCGACCCGGCTGCGAGTTTGATCCGTTGCACGCCGTACGTGTCCTCGATCACAAGCTCACCGCCGTCGTATTCGTCCGGATCGGAGAAGAACAGCGTCGCCGACAGGTCGGTCCTGATCTGATCTCCACTGACCCGCGAACGGCGGATCGCATTATCGACATGTGTACCAAAATTCTGGCCGCCCTCGTATCGGTTAAAGAGCGGCGGAAAGACCTTGAACGGCAGCGCAGCCGAGACGAACAGCGGATTCGCCTGCAAAGAGCCGACGATCAAGCCGCCCATATCATGAGCCGTCGGATCGTCTTCCGCGAGCTGTAGATTCTTCTTCGCGAGCCGCGATTGATGCCCGGCGGTCGCATTGCCGTCGACTCAAGCAGACTACGACATTCCGCCGTCTGCTCAGCCGTCAGCACATTCGGTATCTGCAGCAGCATCGTTCGTTAGAATCGAAAACTCGAACTCACTAACACCACACGGCCGGCTCCCGGAACGATGTGCCCGCCCCCGATCCTGTCCATGTAGTACTTATCGCCGACATTGTTGAGGTTGACCCGCAGATCGACGTTCTTGGTCAGCCGATACGACGCCATCAAGTCCGCGACCCAGTAATCTTCAACGAAGCGCGTATTCGTGTTATTGCCGTAACGCTTTCCAACATACCGCGGGCCGCCGCCAAAGAAGAACCGATCCCAGCGGTAGGTCGTCCAAAGGTTGAACGAGTTTCGCGGAGTGTTGACAAGTTCTTTGCCGAGTTCCGTGTAAACCCTACATTGACCTGCAACCACGATGCACACGTTCGACTTCACGATCTCACTGTCGAGAAACGTGTAACCGGAGAAGAGTTGCCAGTTTGCCGTAATATTTCCAGTCGCCGTGACTTCAACGCCTTGGACACGTACGTCGCCATCGAGGCTAACTGAATTGTCAACCGAGTTAGTGGTTCGCGCATCTGCCTTGTCCGTACGGAACAGCGCTCCGGTAAGCAGCAGGCGGCTCTTGAAAAGATTCCACTTAGTTCCGGCTTCGTACGACAGGGTTTTCTCAGGATCAAGGGTCACACTCGCCGGGGAGTAGAGAAGGCCTTCGAACGACGGGTTTGCCGAAGTACCAAAGCTCACATAAAAACTTCCCTCTTCAACGGGCTTGTATACTAACGCTGCCCGGCCGCTCAGGATCGTATCGACCCGATCGATCGGTACGAACGCATTGGTCGGAGTTGTTACAACGTTTCTTCCTTCAACAGCAAATCGATCCCAGCGTAATCCCCCAACAAGTTGAACCTTCTCTCCGAAATGGACAGTGTCGAATGCGTATCCGGCGAGCGAGTTCGACGTAAGTTCCGGTTCGAGAGGATTGACCACAATGACGCCCGTATAGACATCGTTGGGATTCGGATCGAGCAGCGTCGTCGGAGAGTTTGGCGCGGTCCGCAGCACGCGATGATTCTTCTCATATGCGTAGCTTCCGCCAAGCACGAGGTTGTGCCGGACCTTTCCGGTATTGAATCGCGCCGTGAAATCGGTCTGATTGTCGAAGATGTCATCATCCGCCAACCACGAACGCAATTCGCGGTTAATGACGGTTGTGGCGTTGCTGGCAAACCTTGGCGGCGTCGCTATCGAATCGCGTCGCGAATACCCATAGCGAAACTGGTTTCGAAGCGAAAGATTGTCGTCGAAATCGTGCTCAAAACGGAAGGTTGCCTGGTCAGCCCGCAGCTTCTCTCTATCGCGATCGATAAAGCCATAGAAAGTATCGCGCGGCACCGGAGCCGGCCGATCCTGATATGCGACCAGGGCATTGTTCGTCGCCGGCACCCAAGGGATGCCATAGTCCGACACGTTATCCTGTCCCATGTAGAAATAGCTCAGCGTGTAACGGGTTCGCGACCCGAGGCCGAACATGATCGACGGCGCGAACCCGACGCGGCGGAAATCAACAGCGGATCTGCCGGGAAACTCCGAATCGTGAAAAAGTCCGTTCACGCGAAGTGCTATCGAATCACTGAGCGGCAGATTCACGTCTCCGGTCGCACGTTTCGTCTTGTCCGTTCCACCGGTCAGCGAACCCGCGAAGGACCGGCGAATGGTAGGCGATTTACTTACAAGATTGACGGTACCGCCGGTTGAGCCGCGTCCGGTGTATGTCGAACTCGGTCCCTTTACGACCTCGACCTGTTCGAGGTTAAATGCATCCCGCGACTGCGCACCGAGGTCGCGAACACCGTCTATGTAGATATCGTTTCGCGCGCTGAATCCGCGAACTGTCAGGTTGTCGCCGGCTGCCGTACCACCTTCACCCGCTGTAAGAGTGATTCCCGGAACATTCTGGAGCACGTCGCGGAGCGTCATCGCTCCCTGCTGTTCGATCACTTCCCTTGGAATAACATTGATCGTCTGCGGTGTGTCGCGAAGAGGCTCCGTATGCTTTGGCGACGAAACCAATCGAACGCTGTCATCGCGGATCTCGACCGACGCGTCTTCGGCTTTCAGCGAAAGGAGAACCGTCCGCGAATCGCGAAACGCGTAACTAACGCCGGTTCCTTTTAGTATCAGCTTGAGCGCGGCCTCGGGCGTATGATTTCCGATAACACCGAGCGATTGGAGGCCGCGGATGCTTTCGTTATCTAGGTTTACCGCAAGCGCCGAACGCTTCCGGAATGCTTCGAGAACCTCACCGAGGGAACCCGCTGGAATGTTAAAGTCGATCGTCGAGTTGATATCTTCGCGAGACACCATCTCCAGCCGGCCGTTCCGCTCTTCGGCGTATCCGACCACCATCCGATGGCTGGTCCCGATCGTGAATGCAATGATCGCGCCGGTCGATAAGGCCGAAAGCACCCAATAACGTGCGCCCTTCTTTCCGTGACGCTTTCTACTTTTCCTTGAACTCTTTGAAACTACTGATTCCATTTTTCTACTCATGGCTCCACTCTGTCGAGCGAGCCTTTAAATCTTTGATACGGATGATTGCGAATTTAGACTGATCTGAATCGCTGCCAGCAAAGTCTGACGACTGAGCCTTATTGAAAACGATTTTCATTTTCAGCTTCATCCCATTCAAACGAAAAACGCGGTCGATGTCAACCGCGTCACAAAGATTTATTGTCGTAGATTATTTGCCGGTGAAGGTCGGCTGTCGTTTCTCGAAAAAGGCAGAAACGCCTTCCTTGAAATCGTCTGCCTTACCGGATTCGAGCTGGCAGTCAGCCTCAAGCTCTAGCTGTGATCGCAGATCATTCGAGAATGTCGCGTTCATCATTCGCTTGATGCGGCCGTATGAGCCGGTTGGGCCTTTAGCGAGTTGTTGCGCCAACTTCCCTGCTTCTTGCAGAAGATCCGCGACTGGAACGACGCGATTGATCATACCGATCTCCGCCGCCCGTTTAGCGTCGATCGTCCCGCCTGTCATAAAAAGTTCGGTCGCGATCTTTTCGCCGACGACTCTCGGCAGAAAGAAAGTGCCGCCACAATCCGGTGATAAACCAATACGCACAAATGCTTCATTGAACGAGGCATCATCTCCCGCAAGGACCAGATCGCAAGCAAGCGCGAAGTTGGTTCCCGCTCCTGCACAGACTCCGTTCACCGCTGCAATGAATGGAATTGGCGTCTCGCGGATCAGGAGAATTACATCGTGGAGAGCCTTCAACGGCGAATCGAGAAATGCTTCGATGTTGCCTTGCTGATCGCCCATCGCCTTCATCGCGCGAAGGTCGCCGCCCGAACAAAATGCCCTGCCCGATCCGGTTAGTACAACGGCCCTCACTTCATCCGCGATCGCCTTTTCAACGGCAGCTTTCAGATCGTTTCCCAACTGCAACGAAAGAGCGTTCAACGCATCCGGGCGATTCATCTGGATCGTCGCAACGGATCCGTCTATTTCATAAGTTACGGTTTCAAAACTCATAGGCTTCTAATGCGAAAGGTGGAAAAGGAAAGACGCGGACGGGCCGAATCTCTTTCACTTTTCCACCCCTTTGACTCTTTCCCTCTACGCGAATCTTGCTCTCGACTTTGTGGCCTGATGGCACTCCTTACACAAGACTGTTCTTCCGACCTTTGGTTGGAAGGGCACCTGGTCGTGTTTGCCGCAATTGTCACAAATGATCTCGAAACGTGTCGGAGCATTGTCTCCGACTACAGCTTTTTTGGAGCGGCATTTCACGCAGCGTTGCGGGGCAGCGAGATTTCGCTGATAAAAGGTTTCCTGTTCCTTCTCGGTAAAGAGGAACGTCTCTTTACACTGCACACACGTAGTTTCTACATCGGGCATCGCTTTCTTACCTCAATTCACTTTGCGGATGCCAACATAATATCACACAACCTATTCCGCAAGTGTCGCTACATGAGTTCGCACGGTTTCGCCGAGGGTCTCCAGGTTGTAGCCGCCCTCCATACACGACACGATCCGACCATCGCACGCTTCGTCCGCCCATTGCATCATCGTTCGAGTCATTCGAACATAGTCCGGATCCTCAAGCTGCAACTGCCCAAGCGGATCGCTTGCGTGTGCATCGAATCCGGCTGAGATGAAGATCATGTCAGGCTTCATCTTCGAACCGATCTCCTCGATCGCGGCCTCGAATGCTGCGTGCTGGTCCTTCGCTTTTGTGTACGCCTTGACGGGTAAGTTCAGCGTCGTGCCTAAACCCTTTCCTTGTCCCGTCTCCCCGTACGATCCCGTTCCGGGATACCACGGATACTGGTGCATCGAAAAGAAGAAAACACTCGGGTCAGAGTAGAAGATACCTTGCGTTCCGTTACCGTGGTGGACATCCCAATCGATGATCGCGACGTTCTCGATCTCTTTGTATTTGTTCTGGGCGTACCTTGCCGCAACCGCGACGTTGTTAAAAATGCAGAATCCCATCGTGCTCTCTGCAGTTGCGTGATGTCCCGGCGGACGCACTGCCGCAAAAGCATTCCGAACATCTCCCGACATCACCGCATCGACCCCCGAGATCGCTCCGCCCGCGGCATACAGCGAAGCGTCGAACGACTTCATTGAGATCGTCGTATCCATGTCGAGCCGGTCTAGCCCGTCCGCAAAGGCACCCTCTACTCTCTTGAAATGCTCTTTCGTATGGGCCGCCTGGATCAGTCCCTGCGAAGCTTTCTCCGGCGTTATCTCGTTGAGTGAACTCCAGAGCTGCGCGTCGTTCTGAAGAGCGTCGATCACGACGCGATATCGTGATGGCATCTCGGGATGGCCGGGGCCGGTGTCGTGTTTCTCGTAGATAGGATGATGGACGATCGCAGTAGTCATAACTCTAATCTACATCAAATGAACGCGGTCTCGTGCAGCAACTCGCCCTTCGCGAAACGATCTAACGACAAACAGGACACATCGAGAAACGACGCCCGACCGTCGAGTATGATCTCACTCAATGCTCTCCCCGTCGCCGGTGAGTGCATCACGCCGTGGCCTGAGAAGCCGTTGGCAAAATAGAGTCCTTCAACACCGCATCCACCGAGGATAGCGTGATGGTCCGGCGAGTTCTCGTATAATCCGGCTCGGCATCTCTCACGCACTACTTCCGATTCGAACAAGAAATCCGCTCGAAGTTTCGCGCGATCGTAAACCTTTGCAATGAACGTATCTTCAAAATCAGTTCGGATAGATGTCGTTTCGTCAGGGTCGGGATAGGCGAATAGTACTTCGTCCGGCCCGACCGATCCGCCGCGAAAATCTCGGGCCGGACGAAAATGAAATCCGGTACCTATGTCGATAACCATCGGAAGGCCTTGCGGCAGTCGATCGCGGGTTCGAGACCAAACTATCTGACGACGTTGCGGGGAAACAGGCAGATCGATCCCGGCAGTACCGGCGATCTCTGCCGCTCGCGCTCCCGTGCAAACCACTGCGGCGTCACACTCGACGGTTCCCTTCGAGGTCTCGACAGCCGTCACGCATTCGCCTTCGACCTGAATACCACGGACTTCAACGCCAATCTCGATTCTAGCTCCTTCGCGAATCGCACGTTCGGTAAAGCCTCGCATTATCGCGAGCGGGTTCACGAATCCATCGTGCTGGCCGAACGTTCCTCCTACGATGTCCTCGCAATTCATTCCGGATACGATCCGGGCGATCTCGACTGGATCAATAACACCGACATCCTTCACGCCGAGCGACCGCTGTTTCTCGACGTTGCGTTGCAAATAGTCGAACTGATCGTCCGTCGTCGCGAAGAATAAATAGCCCTTCGGATCGTACTCGCAATCGTGATCCCAGTTCTTCAGAAAATCGATCGAGTAGAGCGACATCTTGATGTTGATATCCGTCTCGAACTGCGCCCGAACGCCGCCCGTCGCCGCACCTGTCGAGCCTCGCCCCTGCTCCGGCTCGCGTTCGAGAATCAACACATCGCGAACTCCACGTTCGGCCAAATGAAAAGCGACGGACGCCCCTACGACTCCGCCGCCAATGATCACGATCTCGGCTTTTTTCTTCATTCCGAAGTAAAACCTGAAGCCTTTAACACGAACTCGGGAACCATCGGCTCATTCGGGACCACGAAATCCCATCCCTTGTCGAGCGTCCATCGATGCAGCCAGGAAATCCCCGCACGCCGAGTGAAATTATCCGGCAGACGATACGCCTCGTCCTTCAACGATTCTTCAAGCGTGACGAACTTGTAACCACGCCTCTTCATCATCGCCGCGAGGTCACCAAAGAACTCCGCGTTGATCGAGTTGGCATGGATCAGAAGCGTGTGGCTCATCGGACGACCGAGCGTCTTCATTGACTGCCGCTCCCAATAGTCGAGCTTTGCTTCCATATACGGCACATAAGCTACTCCGACTCGCTTCATCAGGCCAGCGTCTTCCTTATCTCGGGCGTTATCGTATGCTCTGGCGAAAATGTAATCAGCGTTATCGAACGTAATGGGCGCGACCGTATAGTCGTGTTCACCAAGAAACTTGTAGATCGCGGTCTTCACCGCCATGTCGCTGCCAGTTTGCAGGAACGGATGACGAAAATACCGCATCTTCATCCCCTTCGCCTTAAGCAGCTCTTTCGTGATCTCCTCGCCGCGAATGATGTCCTTCGTGTATTCGTCAACGCTGATCGCGTCCGCACTGCGATGCGAAAAGGTGTGATTGCCCAACTCAAGCCCGGCGTCTAACCACATCTTAAGCAGCGCGATCTGTTCTTTGTTTCGTTTCCCGTCACCGTAAAGCTTGTTTTCATTAACAAACCCGATCGCAGGAACCTTCGCTTTCTTAACGTGTGCAAGAAGCTTCCGAGTAATGTCCCTCCGCTTCGCCACATCACTCTGCGTCACAACCACCGGCAGATCATCGATCGTCACCGAGATCGTCCGCTCAACCTTCTGACCGGACGCTATAGAAGCCAGAAGAAGTGCGATCGCGCAAATTTTCCCCATACCTATCACTTTCTACTTCTCACTTATCACTTACTCCGAAATAAGTGATAAGGAATAAGTTATAAGTCTATTTCGCAAACACCGTCGAAAAGTCCTTGAATCCCTTAAACTCAAGCGCGTTGCCGCTAGGGTCGAGGAAAAACATCGTTGCCTGCTCCCCGACCTCGCCTTCGAACCGGATCTTCGGCTCGATGATGAACTCAACGCCTTTAGAT
>JBEBGW010000097.1:0-12628 GCA_040081025.1 Pyrinomonadaceae bacterium
GTATAGAAATGCGATCAGTTTGTACCTTTTTTTTGTTAGCGGCGGCGATGTTTGTCACGGGATGCGGTGCGGCGTCTGAGCCGAAATCACCTGTCGAGACGATGAAGACCTATACCAAAGCGGTCAAGGCGAAAGACACGACCACGATGAAACTCTTGCTCTCGGCCGAGACGATCAAGATGCTCGATCAGGAGGCGAAATCTCAAAACGTCGTACTCGACGAGATCGTGAAGCGCGAGACACTGTTTCCAGAGTCGCAAAAGGTGTTCGAGTTTCGCAACGAGAAGATCGAGGGCGAGAAAGCGACAGTTGAGGTAAAGAATTCGTTCAGTCAATGGGAAACCTGGCCGTTCCTTTTTGAGGACGGTCAGTGGAAGATCGATAAGAAAGGGTATGCCGACCGGCTGATGAATGATATTCAGCAGCAGAACGATGCCGCGATCGACGACATCATCAAGCAGAATCAGATACCTTCCGATCCGGCAATGACGCCGATACCTTAGGAGTAGACTTTAGTGTCAGTAATCAAACCTTTCCGGGCCCTTCGCCCGCGTCCCGACCTTGCCGAGAAAATCGCATGCGTTCCTTACGACGTGCCATATGATTCCGAGGTGCGTGAATACATCGCCGACAATCCGCAAAGCTTCTTGCGGGTCACTCGGCCCGAAGCTGAGTTCCCGCTTGGCTCTAAACCTTCGGACGCGGATGTGCTGGCGAAGTCGAAAGAGAATCTCGAAAAGTTCATCAGCGAAGGTTGGCTGCAGCAAGATGCTGAACCTTCGATCTATATCTATCGGCTGAGCATCGGCCCGCATGTGCAGACGGGGATCGTCGCGGCGTGTTCGATAGATGAATATGACGCGGGACTAATAAAGAAGCACGAGAAAACGCGGCCCGATAAGGTAAAAGACCGCACTGATCACATGGTCTATCTTGGAGCGCAGACCGGGCTGATCTTCCTCGCATTCCGTGGGACGGATGAGACGCGTCGGATCGTCACCGAAGAGACTTCGCGTGAGCCGCTGTTCGAATGTCCGTGCGATGCTGGCGGCGTGACGCAGACGGTTTGGAAGGTTAGTGATGTTGACGGCTTTGTTGCGGCGTTTGCCCAGCTGCCCGCCCTTTACGTTGCCGACGGCCATCACCGAGCCGAATCCGCGTCGCTCGCTCGCAAGACGCTGAAAGAACAGAACCCAAATCACACCGGCGACGAGCCGTACAACTTCGTAATGGCCAGCGTGTTCCCGGCGGAAGATCTGAAGATTCTGCCGTACAATCGTGCGGTCAAAGATCTAAACGGGCTGACGAAAGAAGAGTTTCTCGAAAGCCTCTCGCACTCGTTCAGCGTTGAACCTGCCGATGCGAAGCTACCACCACACCCCCGTTCTTTCGCGATGTACCTCGACGGCAAATGGAGCAAGCTTACCTACATCGTCGAGAACATACAGCAGCCGAACCCCATCGAGTCGCTGGACGTCAGCATCCTGCAACAGAACATTCTCGCCCCGATTCTCGGCATTGACGACCCGCGAACAAACGACCGCGTCTCCTTCGTCGGAGGCATTCGCGGGACGGATGAACTCGAACGGCTTGTCGATTCGGGTGACTACGCCGTCGCATTCTCCATGTACCCGACCTCGATGGACGATCTGTTCGCCGTCTCGGACATGGGCGAAATAATGCCGCCCAAATCGACGTGGTTCGAGCCGAAGTTGAAGGACGGACTTTTCGTGCATCTGATATGAAAGATCTCGCGGCGCTAAGACAGGAATATTCGCAGCACGAATTATCACGCGCCAACGTTGCCGCGGATCCGTTCGTTCAGTTCGCGGCGTGGTTCGACGAAGCCGTTGCCGCCGAAATCTTCGAACCGAACGCGATGCATCTTGGAACTGCCTCGCTCAACGGCGTTCCTTCGGGCCGGACGGTATTGCTGAAAGGCTTCGACGCATCGGGATTTTTGTTCTTTACGAACTACAACAGCCGAAAGGGCCGCGAGCTGACCGCCAACCCGAACTGCTTTCTACATTTCTTTTGGAAGGAACTTGAACGGCAGATCTTCATTCGCGGTACCGCATCGAAAACTTCCGCCGAAGAATCAGATGCTTACTTTAGCGTTCGACCGTATCTGAGCCAGATCGGAGCGTTGGCATCAGCGCAAAGCTCGGTGATCGAATCGCGAGAGAAGTTGGAGAAGCGATTTGAAGGGTTGAAGGCGAAATATCCGGAAGGCGGTGTTCCCCGACCCGAAAATTGGGGCGGGTTTCGCGTAGCTCCCAACGAGTTCGAATTCTGGCAGGGCCGCGCAAGCCGTTTGCACGACCGCATCAGATATACTTCATCGGGCGATACATGGACGATCGACCGACTCGCTCCCTAGCTGAACCAGGCGTTCTCCACCTCAACCTTCCACGCGTCGAGCATCTTCTTGTTCTTTGACAATATACCTTCGCGAGTGACGCCGGCCGGCGGCGGGACGAGGTTGGCAAGCGCGTCGTAAACAACGCCGCGATCTTCCTTGGCAACACGCGAAAGCAAATGCCACAGCGTGAACATGTCGTAGAACTCGGCTTCGCGAACCATCGTTTGCACGGCCGTCGAACCGCCGCGAGAAAAGTCGAAATTGTCGAGAGCCTTCTTGAAAGTCTCGCTTGCTTCGGTTGAGAACGGCGTGCCAAGACCCTGGCCCTTGCGGGTCTTGCACATCATTCCAGCAGGTACGAGCGATTCGCGTCCACCGCGTTCAAGCGCGACCCAGCCACCGGTAACGTGGAGAACGCTGTCGCCGTTCTTGTCGACATCGAGCGTATATTCGCAGCCCAGATCGACTGCCTTAGCCGACGGCGTATCGACCACGAACAGACGCGGCGGAGCAAAGATCTTCGCGTGGAGCTTCCCGCGTTCGAGCGAGAGGCGATGTTCGCTCTTGCCGGTTTCTTCAAGTCGGATACGCGAGTTCGGTGAGACATCGACCGTGCCGATATCCGCAACGGCGATGCGTGCCGTCGACCGCGCGTCGGTCTCGAGAAACCCGCCAACCCCGATGCGATCGCTGCCGCCTTCGATAGTCGGCGTTCCCGCTAGAGTTTCTACATTGAACCCATCGGCCGTCGGCGTGGCGATATTTGTGTTTGCATTGACGTTTGTGTTCGCGTCCGACTGAGTATTTTCGTTCGTCGGTGAGATCGTCGGGCCAGGATTCGCCGTCGCTCCGTTCCGATTTGTCTTAACAGCCTGATAGGGCGATTCGCCGCCGAACAAGTTCAGAAACACAACGGTTGCGAGGCCAGCGACAGCAACCAACGCAACGGCAGACGCAAAACCCTTGCGCAGGCCAAACGTTGAGCTCGACGGAATCAAACCGAAACTACCCGGAGCCCCTCCGTCGAGACCATCGACAACATTTGTCCAGACGGCGTCTGAAGCGTCGACCTGCTTAAACTGTGTCGCCAACCGCGAGCCAAGAGCGATCTCGTCATACGCCGTTCGACAATCCGAACACTCAGCAACATGATCCCGGATCGCGGTTTGCACATCCGCCAACAGCTCACCGTTCACGTAGGCCGACAGCTCCTCCTTATAGTGCTTCGTTTCCATCAACGTTAAAAAATTTCCTCTCGCAAATGTTCGAGCTTTTCCGCTAGCATCTTGTGAGCCCGATTAAGCCGCGACGACACCGTTCCGATCGAGCATCCGAGCACGTCGGCGATCTGCTGATACGAAAGCCCTTCGACGTATTTCAGCACGACCGGCAAACGGTACTCCGGCTTGAGGGAAGCCAGAACACGCTGAACCTGTTCGCCGATCTCTCCGCTTCGGATGGTCTCATCGATGCTCGGCGTTCGATAGTCGATGAACCAATCGCCGAGTCCGAACCAGCGGCGACTCTTTCGTGATTCGTCGATGCAAGCGTTTACAGTCATTCGATAGAGCCACGTAGTAAACTCGCTGTCCCCGCGGAAATTCATCTTCGTAAATAGCTTGAGGAAGATCTGCTGCGTTACATCCTCGGCCTTGCTCGCGTCGCCGCTAAAATAGTTGAGCGCGATGCTGTACACCTTCCGCTGATGCTCGACGTAGAGTGAGCGCATCGCGCCGCGATCGCCGTTGCGTATCTGGGCGATCAAGTCGGGTTGCTGCGGTGCGTTGTCGAGCACTAAGGCGACGCTCTCCATCTTCGGAATTTTGATCTATTCTACGCCAGATCGTTTCTCCATAGCCCACACGTCGTTGCTGTAGACAAACTTTATCTCGCCGTTCTCGACGTGCGATGATTTGCCCCCGGTCATCCAGAGCTTGCCGTCGAAGACCCAGACAGCGACCGCACCTCGCGGCGACCATGGTGCTTTCATCTCCGTCCAGCTTTTCCCGTCCTTCGAATACAGAACGCCGCTCTGAAACTCATTACCGCGGTTAGCTCCGATGAGCCAAAGCTTGTCGTCCCAGACGGTTATTGATCCTCCTACATACCGGTCGTCACCAGCTATGCGAGATGCCTCCTGCCGCCAGTTCACGCCGTCGGACGAAGACCAGATCTCGTTCCGCGAGTTTGGATTTGTTTCGCCCTCGCCGTCGATCTCGCCGCCGCCAATCATCCATAGGCGCTTCTTGAAGACCGTCACTGCTCCGGCGTTACGTGGCGACCATGCTGTCTTGTCAGCGACGCGCGTCCACGTGATCCCATCGGTCGAATTCCAAACATCGTTGTGATATCGGTTTCCGTCGAATCCCCCGAGCATCCAGATCTTGTGATCGAAGACGATCAGCCCGTAGAAAACGCGTTTGGGAATGTTCGATGTTTGGGCGACTGTTTCCCATTTACGAAAATCCGTAGTACGAAGGATCGTCGGTGTGATCGTGAAACGCTCGTAATTTCCGGTCATCGACCCGAGTGAGTAGATCGCCCCGTTGAGCTGCACGAACTTCTGATACGCGGAGTTCAGGCCGCTATCCGGCAGGTCGGTCTTTGTCCAATTCTTTCCGTCGTTCGAGAGCCAGGCTCCGTTGTTGAGCGCGACCATCCAGTCGTTGAAGACATAAACCGGATAGTTATAGCCCTGCGGATAAGCCGCTGCCGAGGATACGTTGGTCCACTGATACGGCTGAGCTTTTTCAACACTACCGAAGCAAAGTGCGAGGAAAAAGGAAATAGCTAACAGGTTCGTCGTCATTCCCCGCCTCCCATTTCTTCGATCTTTCGAACTAGGCTTTCAGCTACCTGTTTCACGTTCTCAAGCGACGTCGATCCGGCAGGGTTCACCTTGATACGGAAACTGCGAATGCCCTTTCGCACCATAACGAATTGGAAGTTCGAGCCGTCACTGTGGACGATCGCGTCATCACCTACGCCCTGCCATTTTTCAAAGCCCGCGTTATTTTTGTTGGATTGCACTATCGTGTCGAACTCTCCGCGGGCCGTATCAGCTGATGTGAAACGATGGAGAGCGAAATAGATCTTTGGCCCATCAGCGACTTCCTTCGATACAAACGTGCAGGTCCATTTCTTTGGTTCGCTGTCAGTCGCATCGGTTCCGGTCCAGGTCACGTCACCGCCGAGGATCCTGGTAGCATTCTCACGGGTAAAGAAATCGCATCCCGCTGGCTTTCGCATCCCGACGGACTCGGATTCGGGAACAAAAGCATAGATGAATAGTAGGAACGCTATCAGCATTTCAGAACCTCCTTAGGACATGAGTTGGATGTCGCGCGTTGCGTAGTAAAGGCCGCCTTCGCCTTTCTTTAGCGTGACGATCGGGTTGAATCCGCCGCGTCGGCCGGCTTCCTCTCGTTCGCGTGAGTTGATCAACCGGTCGCCTTCGAATAGGATCGAATCGATCCAGTCTTCGCGCTTCGTCGGGGTGGTGACGGTCATGTGAATGTGTGCGGCGAACCGCTGAACCGGATACGGTGCGGGTTTGATGGAAACGAATGCGTACCGGCCATCCTTGTTCGTCAACATCCATCCGCGATAACGTCCGTGCTTGTGTTCGTTCGATGTACGGCCGTAGTAACCCTCGGTGTCCGTATGGTAGAGATAGATGAGAGTATTCGCGGCGGGCGTCTTGCCGTCCGTTTGGAAAACGGTACCGGAGATCTTCATCAACTCGCCTTTATCTTTATCTGATGCGAGATCGAACTTCGGTCCGACTTTCTCCGGAAAATCGATCGCGCCCATTCCTTCGGCACCGGCTGGGCGAACATTCTTCCGTAACGCGTCCAAAATCTCGTTGCCCGACTTCTGCGCGATCGCATCGCTTCGGCAACTAGAGATGAGCGGCAACGCGGTCGTCGCTAGGATCGCTTTCTTCAGGAAATCACGTCTGTTTTCGATAATAATCGCCATAGGTTTGTTCCCTCTTTAGGATTTGTCGATAATTAGACGAACCGCTCGGCGGACTTCTTCCAAAAATATGGTCGAGACTGAACGATTAACCTTTCGCAAGTTCGTTGACGACGATCTGCCGCTCCTCATCGAACACCGATCCGATCCGGACGTTAACAAATATTTAGGCGGGCCGAAGCGGCAGAACGCCGAGGCTCTTTCGACTCGGATAAGATTCTATATGGACTGTTACGAGAAATTCGGTGTCGGGATGTGTCCGATGATCTGGAAGGAAACGGGCGAGATCATCGGGACAGCGGGATTGCAGCCGCTCGAGGATACGGGCGAGATCGAGGTCGGGTATAGCATCATTAAAAAGTTTTGGGGACTCGGTATTGGCACCGAAGCGGCACGCGGTTGGATGGAATACGGATTCAACAGAATGGGACTCGAGCGTGTCGTCGCCGTCGCGGTCGTCGGGAATACCGCTTCACGGCGCATTATGGAAAAGCTTGGGATGAAGTTTGAGAAAGACGAGGTCCATTACGACGAAGTTTGCTCATTCTACGGGATCTCCAAAGCAGAATTCTTCGCCCAGTAAGGTTTATGCAGATCAGTTATCCAAAGCTGATTTTCACCGGGATACTGACGATCTACTTCGTGTGGATCGCCTACAACCCACTGGCCGGCAGCTTTCTTGATCTAGTCGATCTCGGCATCCACGAGACAGGTCATTTTGTATTCGCGCCGCTCGGCGAGTTTATGGGATTTGCCGGCGGGTCGATCTTTCAAGTGCTCATGCCGGCGGCGTTCGTCGGCTATTTCATTTGGAAGCATAGTTACTTTTCGGCCGCGATCGTTCTGTTCTGGGTCGGCCAGAGCATACTGAATATTTTCGTTTACGCTCAGGATGCCGTCACCATGCTGCTACCGCTTGTTGGCGGCGGAATTCACGATTGGAACTGGATGCTCGAACGACTCGGCTGGCTCGACTACACGAAAAGCATCGCCGGGATGATCAGGCTCGTCGGGACGTTTACGATCTTTATCGCAGCAATTCTCTCGATCTACTTCGCTTTCCATTCACCCGTCGAAGAATACGAAGAGATATGACAACGCTGATCACCGGAGCGTCGAGCGGGATCGGCAAAGCGTTCGCTCGAAGGCTTGCCGCCGACGGGCACAATCTGGTTCTTGTCGCTCGTTCGGCAGATAAGCTTCGCGACCTTTGTGCGGAACTGTCAGCAGCACACGGCATCAAGGCACAGTATTTTGCTCTTGATCTAACCGAACCGAATGCCGACGAGCGATGTTTCGATGAGACCGAACGCCTCGGCCTCAAGATCGATCTGCTTATCAACAACGCCGGTTTTGGATCGATGGGCGACTTTGCGAAACTGGATATCGAGCGCGAGCTTGAGATGATCCGGCTCAACATCGGAGCTCTGGTCGGATTGACGCATCGTTATCTCGTGCCGATGCGGGAAAGACGAAAGGGAACGATCATCAATATCTCATCGGGTGCGGGCTTTCAGCCGATCCCTTTCATGGCAACATATGCGGCAACGAAATCGTATGTCACGGCCTTTTCCGAAGCCATCGCCGAAGAGAACCGTCCATTTGGGATCGAGGTGATCGCGGTTTGCCCGGGCTCGACAGAGACGCCATTCTTCGAGACCGGACACGTCGGCCGCGAGTTCAACGCAAAGGGAATGGAAACGCCCGAGCAGGTAGTCGAAACTGCACTGCGGGCTATCGGATCGGGGAAGGCGAAGGTCGTCTCTGGTTGGAAGAATCGTTTGACAGCTCGAGCCGTCAGTTTGGTTCCGAATTGGCTGATCACTCGAGTGATTGCGAAGCGGCTAAGCAAGAAGTATCAGAGCGAATGAGATTTACCGTACTAGGCAGCGGCTCGACCGGCAACACAGTACTCATCTCGAGCGAACGCACGAACGTGTTGGTCGATGCGGGGTTGAGCGCGAAGGAGATCTTGCGTCGGCTGGCGGAGGTCGGTGTCGATCCGGCAGATCTCGACGCGATCCTCATCACGCACGAACACAGCGATCATGCCGGTGGGCTACGTGTGCTGCTCGGATCGGTGAATTGCCCGGTCTATATTTCCGGTGAGACGCAAGACGCTTTCTTCAGCACGCGAAAAGGTGCGCAGAATGGCGAGAGCGAATCGTCAAAACGTCAGTCTGCTCTCGACGGACGGTCGATCGCTATCGAATCAAGCCGCGAGTTTCGCATCGGTGATATCGATTTCGAGCCATTCTCAGTTCCCCACGACGCGGCGGATAATTTTGGTTTTGTGGCGAAACGTGATGGTGTGCGGATCGCGACACTGATGGATTTCGGCCACATCACGCCGCTCATTCGCCAGAAACTTAACGGCTGTGACGCGATCGTTATCGAATCGAACCACAGCCGCGATATGCTCCGCGTTTGCTCGCTTTATACCTGGGAGTTGAAGCAACGGATCTTCTCACGCACCGGCCACCTCTCGAACGAAGACCTTGCCGACTGGCTCACACGCGACTTCGACGGTTCTGCTCGCCATGTCGTGCTCGCACATCTTTCGCAACGAGCGAACGACCCCGCACTCGCCAAGATCACCGCCGAAACCGCACTCCGAATGCGCCCGCCTCTATTCGCGGTCGAGACAAAGATCACGCTCTCGAAGGCCACCGAACCGACCGACTGGTTCACGTTCTAAGTCCCATCGCGGTGATCAATTCCGACATCTTCGCTGAGATCGTGCCTCGGTATTTCGACATTACAGCGTTGGTCGGTCAAGGCCAAGTTTTCTAGCCGATGGCTTTGTTAGCGAATCGTTTCTGGACTACTGCAAACTAACTGTCGAAGTAGGGGAGCCGTTGGTTCCGTTCCCGTCAATGGCGTTGTTCTTATATGAAATGATCGTCCCGTTAGTACCCGCAGCAATTCCCGTTGTATTGTGAGCAATGTCGCATCCACTGATCCGAACAGTTGCGTTCGTCGCCCCAACACCAGTGCGGTTTCCCGCGATCAGTGTCCGTGTAACAAACGCCGTCGCCGTACCTTCAGCGGGACCGAGTGAGATCCCATGCATCGAATTGTTCCGGAGCGTCGAGTTCGCTACGACGACCTCGCAGCCTGAACAGACGACCGCGATCCCGTTGACAGAGAATCCGTCGATCACAGCCCCCTCGACATGGACTCGCCGAGCATTGATGACATTTATCCCGTTAGTTCCGGGCGTAGCTCCGGCACCATTTATAGTCAACGCCCTGATTCTTACGACCGCGTTCGGGGCGTTAATGATTATCCCCGTCGTACCGCTAGACAGGATCGATCCCTGTGTTCCGGTACAATCCAAGGTGATCGATTTCGTGATCGTAACGGCACCGAAGCCGCCGGGATCAAGACAGTTAATCTCGCCGCCCGTAGCCGTCTTTGAGATCGCGCCGGCAAATGTCTTGCACGGTGCGGTACGACTGCACGGATTAACATCATCTCCGACCCCGGAGATCCAGGTCCGCGTCGCCTGGGCGTGACCGGCGGAAACGGAAAACAAGAAAATCACGACAAATACCGGCAAGTGCGAAAGTCGAAACATGGGCATATTTGGGCTCCGTTGTATTCCTGACTGAGGGCCGCATTTGATATGCGAAGAGGGATGAACCGTTATATTTTATTTTCGAATGTGTTGTCAATCTGGGTGCGACGGGGGGATTCATCTACGACACCGCGGAAAGTCATGCGGTGTAACGGGCAGGGGCCATGTTCTTTGATCGCAAGCAGATGTACCGCGGCGCCGTAGCCTTTATGGCCGGCGAAACCGTATTGCGGGTAGACCGTGTCGAATTCGACCATCAGGTTATCGCGGTAGGTTTTTGCGATGACGGAGGCGGCGGCGATGGAATAGGAGATCGAATCGCCCTTGATGATCGCTTTTTGAGGAATTCGAAGATGCTTGAGGCTGAGTGCGTCGATCAGGATATGGTCGGCGGCGGGCGAAAGAGCTTCGATCGCTTTGATCATTGCTACTTTGGTCGCTTCGAGAATGTTGATGCGGTCGATCTCCTCAGCCTCGACCACGCCGACCGCGAACGCGACCGCAGTTTCGCGAAGCTCTGCGGCGATCTCGTCCCGCTGTTTTTCGGTTAGCTTCTTGGAATCGTTCAGACCTTTCGGAACAGGTCTCGTAGCATCGAGAATACACGCTGCGGCAACTACGGGCCCGGCGAGGCAACCACGGCCAACTTCATCCACACCGGCGATGAACGCAAACCCGTCCGCTATCGCCTGATACTCGAAATCGAATCCGATCTTGAATTCGAACGGTTCTGCCTGAAGTTGGAATGCGGTCACTGTGGGAAATTATAGAGAGTCCTGGGCGGAAACGCGACCGATGGTCGATTTGAGCGGTTAGCTTTTAATTACGTGCGGGCTTCTGCAAACCATGCCCGCCGACTGGTTCGGTCTCATTGTAAGATCCGAACTTCGCGATAAGAGGTTTTCCTTTAGCGATCGCGGCTTGGACGGACGCTAGCTTTAGGGATGCGGCATGGCTGTCCTTGCTGTCCCACACCTCGGTGATCCAGATGCCGTTGGCGTCTTTCGGATCTTTAGCGACGATGTAGCTCAGGCAGCCTGGCATATCCGACACGCCTTCGAGCAGGATCTTGATAAGCTCGTCCCGTTTACCTTCGACCGCTGTCATGCTGCCTATCAAACCGTACATCTTGGAACCTCCGCTGACTGTTTCCGCAGACGCGAAAAGGGCGTACGCGCTCGCACCAACCGTAGTTGCGACGAATTCGCGACGCCCTAATTTCATAGCAATTGCGGACATGGATGTCCGCGTTCCAACTACTTAGCCGCGTGAACAGCCTTGTTACGTGTGTCCTTCTCTTTGATACGTGCAGCCTTACCGCGTAGGTCACGCAGGTAGTACAGCTTTGCACGACGGACCTTACCGCGGCGGACTACGTCGATGTGATCGACGATGGTCGCATGCAGCGGAAAGATACGCTCGACGCCGACGCCGAAGCTGACCTTGCGGACCGTGATCGTTTCACGGACACCGCCATGCTTGCGGGCGATGCATACGCCCTCAAAGATCTGAAGGCGTTCCTTGCTTCCTTCCTTGATGCGGACATGCACCTTGAGTGTGTCGCCTGGCTGGAATGCCGGGATGTTTTCTCTTAACTGTGTCTTGTCGACTCCGTCTAATCTGTTCATATCTTTACCGGCCAGAGGTCAGCGGCTCACCGCTCACATATCACCGTATTCTCCTGTCAAAAGGTCTGGTCTATTCTTTCTTGTTTTTTCCAGCGCCTTCTCGTAGCGCCATTTTTCAATTTCGGCATGGTTGCCGTTCAATAAAACTTCCGGGACCGTCATCCCTCGAAACTCAGCCGGCCGCGTGTAGTGCGGGCAATCGAGCAATCCGTTCGAAAACGAATCGTTCTCGGCCGATGTCTCGCTGCCCAACGCTTCAGGCAAAAGCCGGACGACAGCGTCCGTCAAAACTATCGCTGCTGGTTCGCCGCCTGAGAGTACGTAATCGCCGATCGATATTTCGTCCGTAACGAGCGTCTCGTTCACTCGTTCATCGATCCCTTCGTACCGTCCGCAGATCAGAACGATGTGACCTGCATCGTCGGTGAACTCTTTCGCTATCGCCTGCTTCAGCGGACGACCCTGCGGTGAAAGCATCACCACTCGCGTTCCGAGCGGATACCCATCACGGTTCGATGTGCCGACAAGCTGCTCGATCGCAAGGAAGATCGGTTCCGCCTTCATTACCATCCCGTCGCCGCCGCCAAACGGCCGGTCGTCGGTCATATTGTGCTTGTCGGTCGTAAACTCGCGGATGTCGTGGACGTTTATCTCCACGATCCCGGCAAGTTTAGCCCGGCGAATTATTCCAAAATCAAAGACCTGTCCGAAAAACTCAGGGAAAATTGTAAGGACATCAATTTTCACCTAAAACTCCAATAAGCCTTCCGGCGGATCGATCACGATCCTCTTATTCTCAATATCGACCTCAGTGCAGATCGATTCGGCAAAGGGGACGAGGTATTCTTTTTCACCCTCGATCACCAAAACCTCCGTCCCGCCCGTTCGCATCAATTCTCTGACCGTACCGAGCGTTTCGCCGGCTACAGTCACTGCGGTGCAGCCCTCAAGCTGCCAATCAAAGAACTCGCCTTCGTCGAGAGCGACCGCGTCCGACTCGGGAACGCATATGTCGGCGTCTCTCAACTCGTCGCCCGCTTCGATCGAATCGACGCCTGCGAACTTCATCACGATCCGGTC
>JBEBGW010000442.1:0-3374 GCA_040081025.1 Pyrinomonadaceae bacterium
AAATAGAAAAGCTCTTCTTCCTCAAGCTGCCCGACCGTCGCACCATGCGAACATTTCACGTCGTCGTTAAAGATCTCAAGCTGCGGCTTGGTATCCACGCGGGCATCGTTCGACAGCAGCAGATTCTTATTCGATTGCTGCGCGTCCGTACCGTGCGCGTTTTCGCGAACGAAAACCTTGCCGTTAAAGACCGCCCGCGACTTGTCGTTCAGCACGCCTTTATATGTTTGATGCGAAAGGCAGTTCGGCACGGTGTGATCGATGATCGAATGCGTGTCGTGATGCTGCGAGCCGTTCAACATATACAGCCCGTCGACCCAGGCTTCCCCACCTTCGGCGGTAAACTTCACGTCGATATCATGCCGCGACAACCCGCCGCCGATATTGATGTTCGTCGCGTTGTACGAACTTCCATGGCCGAGCGTAACTTCCGTCACGCCGTAGTTAAAAGCCCCGGGCGAATCTTTCTGCACGCGGTAATGCGTCACGTTTGCGTTGTCTTCGACGATGATCTGGACGGCGGAATTTGTGAAACTCTTCGCGTTCGACGCATAGGTCTCGACGATCGTCGCCTTGCACCCCGCTTCGGCGACGACAATGACGTGCGGAAAGCTCGCCTTGCCGTCCTTGCCGTCGAACAAAAATTCGATCGGCTCCGCGACCGATGTTTCCTTCGCTATCCGTACGACCTTCACATCGGCGAACGCCAGATTCAATGCCGCGAATCCGTTTCGTTCGAAGTTGAACCTCGCGAGAAGATCGACCGGCGGATCCTGGGTGGGACTCACACGATTATCCACCGCCCACTTCTCACTAACGACAGAAGCCACACTCGTGTATTTCCAGTCTTCCAAACGTTGTGTAGGGAAGCCCGCATACTCGAAAACCTGGAACGATTCGGTGCGAAGCTTTCGCATTGAATCGGCTTCAACCCCGTTTGCGATGAACTCGCGGAATGCTGCTCCGAAATTTGTCTCTTTTGCTAATTCTGCCGTCATTATTTTCCGGCCGCCTTCACCCAGTCGTAACCCTTCTCTTCCAGTTCGATGGCAAGCTCTTTGCCGCCTTCCTTCACGATCTTGCCGCCCGCGAGAACGTGGACGAAGTCCGGATGAATGTAATTCAAGAGCCGCTGATAATGGGTCACGAGGATGATCGCGTTGTCGCTCGATCGCAGCTTGTTGACCCCCTCGGCGACGATGCGGAGCGCGTCGATGTCTAGTCCGGAATCGGTTTCGTCGAGTATCGCGAGCTTCGGTTCGAGCACCGCCATCTGCAATATCTCGTTCCGCTTTTTCTCGCCGCCCGAGAATCCTTCGTTCACCGAACGCTTAAAAAACTGCGGGTCCATCTCAACGATCTTCGCCTTCTCTTTCAGATAGTCATTGAATTCGAGCGGGTCGAGTTCTTCCTGGCCGTGATGCTTCATCTTCTCGTTATAAGCGAGACGCAGGAACTGCGAATTCGAAACACCCGGCACCTCGACCGGATACTGAAACGCCATAAAGACGCCTTCGCGAGCACGTTCGTCTGGTTCGAGCTCGAGCAAGTTCTTGCCTTCGTATAGCACCTCGCCCGACATCACTTCATAAGTCGGATGCCCCGCCAGCACCTTCGACAAGGTCGATTTGCCCGATCCGTTCGGACCCATGATCGCATGGACCTCGCCCTTGTTGACCTGCAAATTCAGGCCCTTCAATATCTCTTTCCCTTCGATACCTGCATGCAGGTCTTTAACTTCCAATAGCATTCTGCTTTTTCCCTTCTAGTCTCTTATCCATCTCAAGCCCCGGCGTTCCGTACCATTCCTCGGCCGTCGTATCGCGAACCCATCCGTATCCGTGCTTCGCGTACATCTCTTTCGCACCCGGGACGAAATAGGTCGTGTACAAAAATATCCTTTCAAACTCTGTCGACTCGGCGTATTCGTCGACCGCATTGAGCAATTGGTGCCCGATACCGCGGCCTTGGGCATTCGGCGACACTGCCATGCTGCGAACGTACAAGCCTTCCGGTTCGGTCGTCAGCGAAACAGTGCCGACTACCTCGCCATCCATCTCCGCCACCCACATCGGCCCTTCTTCAAACCGCCCGAGGATCACATCCGTTGCCGGCGTAACGACTGCAAATGATTCCTCGGTGTAATTCTTCCGATAAACCGTGAACGCATCGCGGAGAACATCGGCGATCGCAGTCGAATCGTCCGGCGTTGCGAGTCTTATCTCAAGCCCCTGCGCTTTTTTCAGTCCCGGCTCCGACATAGATCTCACCCTTCAAAAACGTCACCGCATTTCCACCAATCCGAACTCTGTCGCCAGCGAGTTCACAAAACAACTCGCCACCGCGTTTCGAAACCTGTCGCGCGAACAACTTGTCCTTACCCAACTGCTCAGCCCAATACGGGATCAGCGTGCAGTGGATCGCTCCCGTTACCGGGTCTTCAGGAATGCCGATCCGCGGGGCGAACATTCGCGATGCGAAATCGCAATCATCGCCCGCGGCGGTCACGATCACTTCATCGTACTTCAACTGCTCGAGGGCGTGCATATCCGGGTCGAGCCCGCGGACTTCCTCTTCATTCTCGGCACGCAGGAACACCATGTTCCCCTGCGACTCCCAAACCTCCGCCGGTGTTATGCCGACCGCTCTCGCAAGCTCGTCCGAATGCTCGATCATCTCAAACGGGTACGCCGGAAAATCGAGCACGAGGCGATCGCCGTGCTTTTCAACGCCTAACTCGCCGCTGCGGTCCGAGTGAAACGGGATGTACGCGTCTTCCAAGTTCAACTCGTTAAAGATCACGTGCGAGGTTGCGAGCGTCGCATGGCCGCAGAGATTCACTTCGATCGTCGGTGTGAACCAGCGGATGTGATAACGGTCGCCTTGCTTCACGAAGTACGCCGTTTCCGAAAGATTGTTCTCGGCTGCGATCTGGCGCATCATGTGGTCCGGCAGCCAGGATTCGAGCGGCACCACAGCCGCCGGATTCCCGCCGAACGCCTTCGTTGTAAACGCGTCTACTTGGAAAATCTTCAAGTTCATTTAGCTACCTTCAATTCCTGCGTCTCCATAAAGCGATTCTGACGCTCTTCTTTCCGCCACTTCAGAAATCCGCGAAAGTGCATCACCAAAAATATCGAGCTGCCCGTGACGATCGCGTAACTGCTGACGTAAAGCCCGAACGTTATCCAACTAACACTCGCCATCATGAACACAAGAAAGCCGAGCTTGTTCTTGTTACCGAGCAAAAATACGGCGGCTAATCCGCACGCCGTCGCAAACCAGTCGATGCCGTAGTACTGCAGCAGGTTCATCTACTCAGCACCGCCACAACCTCGATCTCGACCTTAGCGTCGCGCGGCAGACGTGCGACC
>JBEBGW010000443.1:0-3349 GCA_040081025.1 Pyrinomonadaceae bacterium
CTTTATAGCCTGCTCGGCCTCTTCGAGCGTCGTGCCTTTTGAACGGCGCAGATCGTAGTACAGCGTCGCGAATCGAGCGACATCTTTCGACTTTCGATGATCCAATATTTCGACACCGTTAAGGTTGATGCCGGATTCAGACGCAAGGCTTCGGATCTTCTCCTCACCGCCGATCACGCTTATCTTCGCGATGCTTTCACGAGAGCACATTTCCGCCGCCTGGAGGGTTCGAATGTCTTCGCCCTCTGGAAGCACGATGTGCTGCGGATCGGCGGATGCACGTTTACGGATCGAGTCGAGGATCATTAGAGAAGAAAGTTAGCATACAACGCCGAAGCCATAAACTTGCACAAAGCGCACGTTGTTCTTAGACTTAGGGAAACTCAAAGTCGGGTGATGAAAATGGCAGCGATCGAAAAGCCGAAAACCAAGATAAAGCGCCGGGAAGCTCGCGGCCGGATGGGCAATTTCCTAATGTTCCTGCCGAACATGGTCAAGCTTCTCGGCCGGCTGCTAAAGGACGCTCGCGTTCCGGGAGCGGAGAAAGCACTTTTCGTCGCGGCGATCGTTTATGTAATTTCCCCGATCGATTTTATCCCCGACGTTTTTCCGTTCATCGGTCAGGTAGACGACATTTATGTGGTCGCCTTGACGCTTCTTCGCTTACTTAATCGAACCGATGCTTCGGTCGTTCGCCAGCATTGGTCCGGCGGCGGCGACATTGTTTCGTTGGCCGATTCTATTGCCGGAATCGCCCCAATGCTGCTTCCCAAACGCGTCGCACGCGTCCTTTCATCGCGTGTAGAACTTGCTCCTGCCGGTGAATTGCTGAAGGGGATCGGGAAGAAAGGTCAGCCCCTTGTTAAAGAGATCCCCCAGCCGGAACCCGCACAAAAGCTCAAAGTCGACTCTGCGTCGTCTATGACGAATTAAAGAATTTCTGGATTGTCCCTTTGTTTACAACTATATACGGCTAGACCAGTAATTTAGAGAAACGCAGTTTGGATTCCGGCGCCGAGTCTTGGCTATAATTGCCTTACTTTCAAGCAAGACGGGTGCGAACTGTTTGTATATGTTCGAACGTTACACAGAACGATCTCGCAGGGTTATATTTTTCGCTCGCTACGAAGCGCTGCAATACGGCTCGCCCGTAATTGCGCCCGAGCATATCCTCCTGGGTCTGGTCCGCGAGGACAAGACCATCACCAACCGCTTCTTCGCCTTTCGATATAACCTCACCGCCGATTCGATCCGAAATGAGATCGAGGACCGTATCACGGTCCGCGATCGGATGCCGCAGACCGCCGAGCTTCACCTTTCTGCCGAAACAAAGAAGGTACTCTTTTACGCCAACGAGGAAAGCCGCGGGCTGAAAAGCCGCACCATTGGCCCGGAGCATTTGCTGATGGGACTGATCCGCGAAGAAAGCTCGCTCGCTGCCGAGATACTTATCAAGTTTGGCCTGCGTGCCCAGGATATTCGTGACGTTCTTCTCAAAAACGAGGCGAACACACCGCTTTATTCGGGTCGGACCGAACGCACAAACGACAAGGATAAAGAAGACCAGCCAAAGCAATCTTCCTTGCAGGAATTTACACGCGATCTTACCGAGGACGCCTCAAAGGGCAAGTTCGATCCCTTAGTAGGCCGATCAGCCGAAACCGAACGCCTTATCGAGATCCTTTGCCGCCGTACCAAAAACAATCCCGTACTGATCGGTGAAGCAGGCGTCGGAAAGACAGCCATCATCGAAGGCCTCGCTCAGCGGATCGTCGACCGGGATGTGCCGACCTATCTTGCAGGCAAGCGGATACTGGCGCTCGATCTATCTTCGGTGGTTGCGGGCACGAAATATCGCGGCCAGTTTGAAGAGCGACTCAAGAAGATCCTCGCGGAGCTTCGAGAGAGCCCGGATAACATCGTTTTCCTCGACGAGATCCACACGTTGGTTGGAGCGGGCTCAGCGGAAGGAACTCTCGACGCCGCGAACATCCTTAAGCCTGCTCTCTCCCGAGGCGAGATCCAGGTTATCGGCGCGACGACGCCTTCGGAGTATCGCCGTTCGATCGAAAAGGATCGCGCGCTCGAGCGACGCTTTCAGGCTGTTAAGGTCGACCCGCCTAATGAAAAAGAAGCTGTAGAGATCGTCAGAGGCGTCGTTGGACGGTACGAAGCTTTCCATCAAATCAGATATTCGGCCGAAGCCATCGAGGCTGCGGTCTATCAGTCGAGCCGCTACATCGCTGACCGTTTCCTGCCGGACAAGGCCATCGACGTCCTCGATGAGGCCGGCTCGCGTGCGAAACTCCGATACCAGCACGAGAATTCCGGCGAGCCATCGTGGAAAGAGACGGTCGAGAATTGGAAGCGTGTCGCCGCAAAAGACGAGCAGCTCGTCGCGTTGGAACTTAAGACCATTGACGACACATTCTTCGGGGTCGAGGTCACGAAAGACGACGTAGATGACGTGATCGCCCGCTGGACCGGTATTCCGGTCGCTTCGATCAAGCAAGAAGAGGCTAAGAAGCTGCTTGAGATCGAAAGCGAACTTCAGAAGCGGATCGTTTCGCAACGGCCTGCGATCTCGGCCCTCGCGAGAGCCATTCGCCGCTCGCGTGCAGGACTAAAGAATCCAAGCAAGCCTGTCGGATCGTTTCTCTTCCTCGGGCCGACCGGAGTAGGGAAAACCGAGGTTGCGAAAACGCTGGGATCATTCCTTTTTGGCTCCGAACGATCGCTCATCCGATTTGATATGAGCGAGTTTATGGAGAAGCACGCCGTTGCTAAATTCATCGGCTCGCCTCCGGGATACGTCGGCCACGAGGAAGGCGGACAGCTCACTGAGAAACTCCGCCGGGCTCCGTATTCGATAGTACTTTTCGACGAGATCGAAAAAGCACACCCGGACGTTTTCAACATCCTTCTGCAGGTATTCGAGGACGGCATAATAACCGACGCTCACGGCACGACGGTCGACTGCAAGCACGCGATCTTCATAATGACGTCGAATATCGGGGCCCGATTTATTCAGAAACGCGGCAATCTCGGCTTCCAGAACGGCGGCGACTTGACGTCCAGTGCCTCCGACGAAGACGGCGTCGGGGTCGATCTGCAGCGCCATCATCGCGCCGACTACTGCGCCCGGAACCAGCAGGGCGAACCACAGGCGCCTGCCGAGGGCAGGGACGAAGGCAATGCCGGGATCGAGCGCCTGCAACGGCTCCTCGCTCCGCGTCGGCCGCATGAAATCGCGGCCATGGATACGGTCGACCAGCATGCCGGTCAGCGTGCCCGCGACGGTGCTGACGCCGATGACGATGGCCGCGGAGGCCGGATCGCGGGCGATCAG
>JBEBGW010000444.1:0-3338 GCA_040081025.1 Pyrinomonadaceae bacterium
TCCCTGAAGACGGAATGCCAGCATTCAAAGACAAACTCACCAACGCCGAGATGGTCTCGCTCGTGAAGCACCTGAGAAAGCTGCAAGGGAAGTAATTTCTATTCGGGTTCCTATTCGTGAAAATTCGTGTTAATTCGTGGTAAAAAGAGATTTAGCCACGAATTAACACGAAAAGACACGAATAAGAGCGACTCAAATTACCTTCTTGCAAAACGCGCTCTGACGACCTAGAATCAAACACAGTGTGCACCCGTAGCTCAGCTGGATAGAGTATCTGACTTCGAATCAGAGGGTCGCAAGTTCGAATCTTGCCGGGTGTACCATTCGCTTAAATGCCGGGAACGCAGGCGTCCCGCCTGCAACCGCCTCGGTAGCCGCTATATCGCCGGAACCCAAAACGCCCGGCCCGAATTGATCACCTTCTTCAATCCCAGATCAGCCAGTTTCGATTCTTCTACGCCCAGAAAGGTGAAGTGCGGTAGGTCAGACGAGACCGTCTGAAACCACTTGTGTTTAGCAAGTATCTCGCGGACCTTTGCGTTGTCAAACTCTTTTACGTCGAGTGCGAGCATCGACAAATGCTGCGACGTCCCCGGCGGGGCGACACTGTAGATGATCGATTTGTCGAGAGATTTTGCGAAGAAGATGCCTTGCGATTCGAGACCGAGGATCTCGGGGACCTGCTGATATGGCGGGAGCGACTTGATCCGCGTCGCGTCCGATTGTTTCACGCGGCCTTTCGCAACCCAATGAGCGAAACCGGGGTTTACGCGGCTTGCCCAGAGACTTACGGTCTGGTCGTACCCGCGACGTGCGCTGTCGGCTCCGCGTGGGCCGATGTTCAAGCCGGATTTGGCGGCTTCGGATATGGCAGCTTTTAGAGCGTCCATCGCGGCGGTTTGTAGTTCGATCCGTGTGCCGCCGATCGTTTCGGAAGATCGCTCCAACGTATTTTGAAAAGCGACGACATCGGCTTCGTCTTTATAAACAACCTTCTTCGGAGGTGTGGCTCCGCCGCGTGCGAGGAAGACCGCACCATATTCCCGGAGCAGTAGACGCCCGGCGTCATCGTTGGGCTGCTCAAAACCTCTTGGCAGATTCCTGAGAAAATCGCCGTTCTGCGGTGTTTCCATATTCGTGTCTGCCGTCGGCGCGGCGGCGGCGTTGTTAGAATTTGCCCCGATCGTCCAGCAGCCGATGCCGGCGAAGGCGATAGTCATTACCAAAATTATCTTCATTTTGCTCTGCGTTGTCGCTTCTTGTTCAGGTGCAGCTTAGCGTGTTCGGCGAGGTCGAGGTATTCCTGACGGATCTTGTCGAGTTCCTTTTCATCCATTTCTTCGAGGTTCAAAACCGCGTTGCGTGCATTGCTTGACGAGCGGATAAGCTCATCGAGCTTGATCTGCAGGGCTTCCGTATCTCGATTCTGCGTATTCTGGATAAGAAACACCATGAGAAACGTGATGATCGTCGTGCTGGTATTTATAACGAGCTGCCACGTGTCGCTAAACCCAAACAACGGCCCCGTGACGGCCCAAAGTATGATGATCGTGACCGCCGTTAGGAACGTCGCGGGTTTGCCCGTAACGTTTGCCGCCCAGCGTGCAAAGCGAGTGAATACCGAAACACCGCTATCGCTCATGAACAAATTCCTCCACCACTGCGGCCGCCGAATCGAGGTGCGGCTTCATGAACTCATCGCATTGGATGAACGGAATTCGCTTGCGGATCGCCGCATAAACCGGAGCCGTGCCGCACCCGAGCCTTCGATCCATTCCAAGCACCTTTCGCCTAAAATCGATCCCTTGAGCCGCGCACAAAAGCTCGAGCGACAGAACCGTTGCAAAATTATGCCCGACCTGCCGCAGTTTGAGCGCCGCGGTCAGTCCCATCGAGACGTGATCTTCGACATTCGCCGACGACGGTATCGTATCGACGCTCGCCGGATGAGCAAGTACCTTATTCTCAGTGCACAGTGCGGCAGCCGTGTATTGTACGATCATGAAGCCCGAATTCAGCCCGCCGTGCTCGGTCAAAAAGGCCGGCAAAACATGCGCGTTCGAGGCCTCGTCAGTGAGGCGCATGATTCGGCGTTCGGCTATATTGGCAAGCTCTGACAGAGCGATCGTCAAGTAATCGAAAGCTAACGCCAGCGGTTCGCCGTGGAAATTGCCGCCGCTGATGACCTCGATCTTCGAATCTTGGGTCCTGAGTCTTGAGTCTTGAGTCGGACCTTCCTGCTCTAGACTCAAGACTTCAGACTCCAGACTCACAAAGATCAGCGGATTATCCGTCACCGCATTCAGCTCTAGCTTCAGCAGCCATTCCGCATACGCGATCGCGTCGCGGCACGCTCCGTGAACCTGCGGCATACAGCGCAGCGTGTATGCGTCCTGTACGTTCGATGGATCAAAATCTCGCACGAACTGGCTGCCGTCGAGTATCTCTCGCAGATTTTGGGCACACTCGATCTGTCGCGGGTGCGGTCGCAGGGCGTGGATGCGTTCGTCGAAGGCGGATGCTGTCCCATGCAGAGCCTCGAGGCTGAGGCAGCCGCTGATGTCGGCGAGTTCGGCGAGACGCTTCGCCTTTGCTGTTTCGAGCAAACCGACGGCGGTCATAACGGTCGTGCCATTGGTCAGAGCGAGGCCTTCTTTTGCAGCGAGTGTCACCGGCGTCAATCCCGCTTTCTGCAGCGCTTCGGCACCGGACATTTTCAAACCGCCGAATTCCGCCTCACCTTCACCTATCAGCACACATGCAAAATGCGCGAGCGGAGCAAGATCGCCCGACGCCCCGAGGCTTCCCTTTTCAGGAATTACAGGATGAACACCGTTGTTCAGACAATCCAGGATAAGCTGCAATGTCTCGATACGAATCCCCGAAAATCCACGTGCGAGCGTATTCGCCCTGATCAGCATGATCGCCCGAACGGTCGCACTATCAAACGGTTCGCCAACCCCGACCGCGTGGCTTACAACGATATTTCGCTGCAGCAACTCAACCTCTTCGCGGCTAATGATCTTGTCCTTGAACGCACCAAATCCAGTCGTGATCCCGTAGGCGATCTCACCGCGATCAAGCAAAGTCTGCACCGCCGCCGCAGCGCGGTCAACAGCGGTCTTGGCTGCCTCAGCCAACACAACACGTGGCTCGCCGGGCTTTCCGTAGGCAACGGCAATGACCTGTTCAAATGTTAGGCTTTCGCCGTCGAGGATGATCTCGTTCATGAGTTTTCACTATTCACTTAATACTGCTCACCTGTCACTGAAGTGGACAAATTCTTCAGTGGATAGTTACTTAGTGACAAGTGACAAGTTTATACAGCCTGTCCGCAT
>JBEBGW010000098.1:0-12512 GCA_040081025.1 Pyrinomonadaceae bacterium
GTCCTATCGTTGCGGGCGACTACACCGCGGCCGATCGCGAAGCGTGGCGGGCATTCATCCCGACGCTTTTGAAGGTCTCGTATCGGCTCGCATGTCGGCGCATCCTCGAATTTCTCGCTCGACAATACGGCATCGAATCGTCGCTCTGGCTCCAGCGTGATGGACAGCAGTTCGAGATGGCGGCAGTTTTTGGTGAGCTTGAGGACAAGCCGGTGCGAATCGATATTCCTGTTGACGACAAGCGGATCCGCGCCGCGGTTCGAGACGATTCGCCGATCGTGCTTCGTGAAGTTCAGACGACCGCGAACAAAAAGGCCAGGGTCATTCAGCTCTTTCCCGTCGTCATCGGCGGAGAAGTTCGCAACGCTCTCGGCATTTCTCGCGAAGAGATCAGCCCCGAACTCAGCCACCGCATTCTCAACTTCTGCCGCTACGTAGCGTCTCGGCTTGAGATCCTTAGATTGCGGGATGCCGTGGCCCAACAGGAACGCGTCGGCGGAGTGTTGAAGGATTTCAACGAACAACTTCGCGACATCGATAGCGAGAATTTCTGGCAGAAACTTACCGCCATTACCGCACGCCTGGTGGATGCCGAGAGGGCGTCGCTGCTCGTAGTTGGCCCATCAGCCTCTCTCGAAGCGAGGGCATCGGTGGGCGCTCCCGTCGACATTTCAACGGTATCCGATCTTGGCTCCCGAGTCGCACGCACGATCCTCGAGAAAGGCAAGCCCGCACTTGTCGCCGATGTGAATAAGGCGTCGCTGTCGTCAGTCGACGCCGAGCGACGATACAAGACGTCGTCGTTTATCAGCTACCCGATCCTGCTCGGCGGGGCGGGAATTGGCGTGATGAATTTCACCGACAAGGAAGGCGGCGAGCGTTTCGACAAACACGATCTCGAGGTTCTCGACTCGGTCGCGACGCAGATCGCCGTCGCGCTCGATCGGGTAACACTCCTCGCGCAGGTCGGCGAGTTCGCGCAGCTTTCGGTTACCGATCCGCTCACCGGACTCCTCAATCGACGCTATTTGCAGGAGCGGCTTGGCGAGGAGATCAATCGCTCCGAGCGGTCGGGCGAGCCGCTGAGCTTCCTGATGATGGACGTAGATGAGTTCAAGTCGTACAACGACCGGTTCGGACACCCTGCTGGCGATGAGGCCCTCAGGATGGTCGGCTCGATCCTTCGACAGAATCTCCGCGGAGCTGACGTCGCGGTCCGTTACGGCGGCGAAGAATTTTCAGCGATGCTTCCCGCAACCAGCATCGACGAAGCGGAGGCGATAGCCCAACGCATCCGCATGCACGTCGAGAGGACCGATTTTCCGCGGCGGAAAGTAACTATCAGCATCGGAGCCGCGGCCCTGACGACGGCTCTCGCAGATGTCGATGAACTGATCTCAGCCGCGGACCGGGCCCTCATGCGTGCTAAAGACATGGGCAGGAATAACGTTCAGATCTACGACCCGATGCTGGATGGTGGAGAGAACGTTCATTAGATGACCCCCAAGCGCCCACAAAACATCCTCGCCGAGCATTCGAGCGAGGGGCCGGAGGGCCGAGCCGAAGAGGCAGAGAAACTCTACCTCGCTGCCATTTCCGGCGGCGGGGCGTCGCACATTCGGGTGAAAGGAACGCCCGGAGCCGGCGTTTCGGAACTGCTCAAGCAAGCCTGCGATCGGTTGTTCTCCGAGCAGCGGTTCGTAATTCCTTTCTACTTTGCACTGCGCCGAGAAGACCGAACTGCGAGGGAAGCAGCGAACCGGTTCGGGTACGAATTTCTCCTTCAGGCGATCGCATTTCGAAGGAACGATCCGCAACTGATCGCGACATCCCCGGACGTCCGCGAACTTCGAAAACTCGCGCCGCTGCCTGATGCCGATTGGGTCAACGCGATTTGCGAAAGCCTTGAATCAGGCGACTCGTCACTGAGAGCAGCGATCGCATCGCCATTGCGAGCGGCGATTGAGACGGGATTACGTGTGTGCGTGATCGCTGATGGTCTTCACAACGCCGCTGAGATCGAAGGCGGTCGAGAATTCGTTGATTGCCTATCACAGCTCGCCGCGTCCGGCAGCTCGACTGTGATCCTTGCGTCACGCCGAAACTACGCGATCTCGCAGACAGCGGAAAGATCGTTCTTTATCGACAGACCGAGCATAGCCGCGGCCGCCGCTATCGCCGACAAAGCTGCCCGCGATCTTCAGGTCGATATCACCGAATCCGTCCGGGATCTTGTCGTCGCCGCGACCGGCCGGCGTCCCGGGTTTATCCGCTCGATCGTCTCGGCTGCTCGCGACTCGGGGATCGATCTGACATCCTATCGGAACGCCGCTCGGATCTACTCGTCCGAGATCACAGAAGGCTCGATCGCGCGGTCGATGCGAGAAGAAGTGGGCGAGGATCCCGGACTTGCACTCGCCCTCGCTTCGGCGGCTAGTACCAACGCACCATTCAAAATCGCGGCACTAGGCGAGCGGCTCGGAATCGGTGGTGATGAACTTAGAAGACTCACCGATCGCCTCGCATCGAGCGAGATCATCGACGTGGCCGGCGAAACCGCGCGGATTTCAGGCGACTCCGCTCTCCGCGACTACCTTTCTTTAGGATCTGGTCGGATCACGCGGACGGCGGCTGCGGCAAATATCGCGCTTCGTTTCCTTGGCAACTCGCCGAGCCTGATGGCACGCGAATATCGTCGTGAGGCCGCAGTGGGCTTACGCGAACTTCTTTCCGCCTTCGACGGCCGTCAGATCCCGCGTGCGGCGATCGATTACCGAACATTCCGCGACGGCTACAAAGGACTTTCGGATGCTGAGATCCGTACTCAACTGCCCGTGGATGTCGAACAATTCACCCTGCCGCAGATAGTTCAGACGTCGGCTCTTGCAGACTTTGCTCCGCAATTCGCCGATCAACTCGAACCGGAGCGCTCGGTCGCGGGTGTGGGGTTCTCAGATCGTTCCTATCGCACTGACGACGAGATCGTCTGGATCGCCGCCGAGCTTGATTCGAAGCTCGAAGCCGATCCGGAACTCGTCCGCGAATGGATCGAGCGCCTTGACGAAGCGGCGTCTCAAGCAGGATTTGCACGCCATCGCATCTGGCTCGTCACGCCAGAGGGATTCTCGCCGGGAGCCCTCGAACTGCTTGCCGAACGCGGCGGTATCGGATCGAGCAGACGTCAGCTCGGATTTTTGCGAGCCATCGTTCAGGGAGACGTTGTTGACACAAGCGCGAGCGAATACGAGATGGTGATCCCGATCGGGGACGAGACCGAGCTGATAGCTGTACATGCGGTCGAAGAGGTCGCTCGTCGTGCCTCATTCCCGGCGAAAGCGATCAATCAGATCAAGACGGCCTTAATTGAGGCATGCATCAATGCCAGCGAGCACAGCCTCTCACCGGACGCGAAGATCTATCTTAAGTTCGCGTCCTTCGATGACCGTCTCGTCCTCACCGTTTCCAACCGGGGATTACGGCTCGGGGATAGAGTCCGCGAGACGTCGCCCGATGCCGAACTCTCCACCGACACGCGGCGCGGCTGGGGCCTCGGTCTGATGCGAAACCTAATGGACGACGTCCGCGTCGAATCCGTCGACGACGGCACCCGAATCGCAATGACCAAACTCCTACCAATGGAGTAAACAACAACCCAATTTCGAATCGCCGCGAAAAGGCACAATAAAACGCAAATTCGAAGATTCCGGTTATGAGCTTTTTGAGCATCTTCGCGGCCATTCTCCTGCATTCGTTAAATTCGCGGAATTCGTGGCTAGTCTCAAATCGACCTCTGCGCGTTTTAGGACTAAACTTACACAATAGGTTCCGCTCCCGTGCCTTGCTGTACACCATATGATCTGCCCCGAGTGCGGCAAAGAGACTTCGAACGCGCAGGCATTTTGCCGGCAGTGCGGGGCCTTCGTACGCTCGCAATTCGGAAAGGTCTTGCCCACTGGGCCGCTGAGGCCCGTGCGTGCGGCGACGACCGGTCCACTTATCCAGCGTATTGAACGAGACTCGCTCGCCCAACTCGATTGGGCAGAGATCGAGTCGCTTTTGATGGCAGAGGATGATGATTGGCCTGAGGACGAATCCGTATTTGTTCCGAACGAAGACGACGAGGAACAACCTCAGGCCGAGATCGCTGTAGAAGATTTCGAGGACGCGCAAGCAGACGACCTGATCGAGCAAAGTCTATCGGGACAGATCAAGCGCGAGGAGGTTCTCGCCGAGCTTCAGGAAGTGGACGAACAGCCGTCGATCCATGAGACGAAGCCTGCTGACATTCCAGCTCCGCCGGTCGTGACCGCGCCGCCTATGGCCGCGAACCCGGAAGATCAGTTCCTTAAAACGAACCCCGAGATGTTCGCCGGCATCGAGCGGCAAGTCACGGTCGCGCCGGCTCCTCGACCGAAACGCCGATGGCTCGCTGCGTCCGCGATGATCCTGCTGCCAGTAGCATTCTTCGCCGGCGGCGTTGCGGTCGGAATGCGTTCGACCGAATACGTCAATGCTCAACTTCCCAATGCCGATGATGTCCCGCCGGTTTTATCCGAGCCCGCCCGCCCCATCGCTCCGACCGGAATGGTATACGTCCCCGGCGGCGATTTTCTAATGGGAAGCGACGAAGGCGACACGATCTCGAAACCGCCGCACTTCGTCACTATCGCTCCCTTCTTTATGGACGTTACCGAGGTGACGAATCAGAAGTACGCGGAGTTCTTGAGCGCGACCGGTCAAGTCGCTCCGCCATCGTGGAAGGATGGCGTGTACCCCGAGGCCGAAGCGAATTTTCCGGTCACGGGCATCACCTGGTACGAAGCCGCCGAGTACGCCGCGTGGAAAGGGAAGCGGCTGCCTACCGAAGCCGAATGGGAATTTGCCGCCCGCGGAACGGAGGGCCGAACGTATCCGTGGGGCGATGATTGGGATCCGGACCTCGCAAACACAGATGGTCAGCTCAAAGGTTTGCGGCCGGTCGGTCAAGGCGGCACGTCGCCGTTCGGCATCTACGATATGTCCGGCAACGCGTGGGAGTGGACGGCGAGCGATGCCCGATCGTATCCCGCGGGCAAAGAATTTCCATGGTCGCGGTTGCGGCTTAAGATCATCCGCGGCGGCAACTGGCAGAGCAAGGCACGTTCTGCGACAACCTATTTCCGAGGCTTCTACGGAGCTGCCGGAGAACGCGAGTATAACGGTACGAGCTTTAGATGCGTGAAGGACCTCGCACAATAAGATTCGCGATCATCGCCGGCTTGCTCTTCGCGAGTTCGGCGACGACGGCACTCGCCCAAGGCGGTGGCGGCCGGAGCGAGAGCGTTCGCATCCCAACGTCGTCCGACGACAGCCGCAACGACCGGCCATCAAAACGCTCGTTCCGAACGCCCCGCAGCACGGCTCCTAAGATCGTCCTTCCTCCGACAGGCCGGGTCACGATCCGGGTCAACGAAGGCGATTCGCAACTCCAGATCTTGCGCGACGGCATCCCTGTCGAAACCATTGGGCTCCCCGAACGCTCGACATCGCTGATCATACGCACGCTCGAGGTCGGCCCGTATACGATCGCGGCAAAGAAGCCCGGCTTCCACGACGAAGCCCGCTTGGTCGAGATCGAGAAGGGCGAGGGCCGTCGCGTATCGATCGACTTGCGTCCGAAAATGGCGATACTCTCGGTTGCATCGAACATCCCCGACGCCAAGATCTCCATCAACGGACTCGGCGATTTCGAGCGGCCTGTCGAGAAAGCGCTGGTCAAACCAGGCGTATACCGGATAAAGGTCAGCCGTCGCGGATACGTCTCGCGTGAGGTCATCGTCGACCTCAAAACCGCCGGCAGCGAGGAGCGTCTCAACCTGATCATCGAACCGCTGCGGGTCGACGTTGTGCTCGACCTCGCGTTCGACCACATCAAGAACAAAAGGCTCGCGGAAGCCGAGGCTCTTGCCAACGACGTACTCGAATTCAACCCGCAACACGCCCGAGCGAATCTCGCACTCGGGTTCGTCCATTTCAACCGTGCAGAAACTAAAAAGGCGGTCGACCGCATGCTCCAGGCGATCGGCAACGGCGAAACTTTCTCGCTGCCCGTAACCGTCCGTGTCGAGCCGGCGGATGCCAAGACGGTGGCGGCGATCATGACTCTCGACGCGCGTTCGCTGAGATTCGAAAGCTCGGAACGCCCCGGCCTTAACTTTTCTATCAGCCGCCCCAACCTTGGCCGACCGGATATCGAGGCGGACTCCATCATCATCTCTGGCCACGCCGAATATCACGGCCGCACGATCTCACCTCGGGTCCAGCTTTACACTGACAATCTCGAAATGATCCGCACGCTTCTCGCCGAATGGCAGCAGTAGATCCCGTTCAGAGTTCAAGCTTCAGCTTGTATTCGGTTGCCCCGAGGAGACTATCGGCAACGTCGGACAAGCTGAAGCTTGAACTCTGAACTAAAACCCCCAAAATAACTGTTGTTTTCTTTCCGCCGTTGTGTTAAACAGTAGCTTAAGTAGTACCCGATACTAAGCACTCTAATTCAAGAAAAGGAAGTAACTTACGTGATCCACGATCTCGATACTGGAACGGCCGTAGCCGTTGTGTCCGAGGATGTGTTCTTCTCTGCGATCGCTACCCGCGAGGTTTCTAGTAGGGCCGTCGTCTACGCGGGCGATTATCTAAACAAACTTTCCGGCGAATCGGTCGAGCGCGAATGCCGTGAAAAGATCGCCGACGGAGCGACGGAACTAATCGTCGATTTCTCGCGGACCGAGATCGTCAACTCGATCGGCGTCTCGATCCTGCTCGGCGTGATCGACGCGGCGAAGTCCAACGGAGCCAGCGTGGTTTTCAAAGAGGTAAATGAATCCACTACCGAGCTATTCGAAATGCTCGGCGTCACCAACCACGTCCGACTCATCCACAACTAATGGCCAAGCCGCTCTACACCACCGCCGAGCCGCAGAAAATACAGAGCGGCAGCAAGATCGTTCACGCATTCGGAGCGCTCGCCGATCTCGGCGCAGAAGTGGCGAACCGCAGCAACTTCTCGGACACGATCCGCACGTCGCTGCATCTGCTGTTGGGGAGTTTGGGGATAATGCGCGGCGGAGTGGCGCGATATTCACCGTATGAGGGTGAACTCTCGCTCGCGGCTGTCCGCGGCCTCGGTGACGAATTCCCGCTCGCGTTCCCGCTCACCCGCGAGGACGAGCGGGCATTCCTCCAATGCGGTACGCAGGCGCTTGAGGTGCTCGACGCACGCGATCTCACGCTGCTCAGTCTCAACGGATGGATCCTGGAAGCAAAGGACATCGAACTGATCGTGCCGCTGGTCGTTCATGACGAACTCCTGGGGATGCTCTTCATCGGGGAGAAGGCATCGGGCGATCGATACAACAGCCACGATAAAGACATCATCTGCGCGATGGGCCGGCACATCGGCGTGGCGATATCGCAGCGAAACCTGCTGACCGAACTAGAACGAAAAGCCGACGAAACGCGCAAGCTCTATGACGAGATGCGTACGACCTATAACGACACGGTCCGGGCCTTCGCCGCCGCTATCGATTCAAAAGACAAGTACACGGAAGGCCACTCGACCCGGGTCGGCAAATATACCGAGATCATCGCCCGCGAACTCGGCTGGGCGGACGACGAGATCGAGGGAGCGTCCGTCGCCGGATATCTGCACGATGTCGGCAAGCTCACCGTCGAACGCAAGATCATCAACGCGCCGTACAAGATCGATGCCAAGGAATCAAAGGAACTCAACCGCCATCCGGCCGTCGGATACGAGATCCTCTTGCCCATCCATCATCCTTACGCCGACGTGCCGCTCGCCGCCAAATATCATCACGAACGCCTCGACGGCCGTGGCTATCCCGACGGCCTCTTCGACCGCGAGATCCCGTACATCGCAAAGATCGTCAACCTCGCCGATTCGTTCGACGCAATGACCACCGACCGCCCCTACAAACGCCGCCGCCCTGCGCCTGAGACGATTGAAGATCTGCGAAAAAATTCCGGCCTCCAGTTCGCACCCGAGATAACCGCCGCAATGTTCCGCGGACTCCTCCGCGAAGCCGCCGGCGAAACGAAAGACAAACGCTTCCGGCGCCTTCTCGGCCGCGACTACATGGAAACCGAAGACCTCGTTCCCCTCATCCAACACGCCCTAGACAACATCGGCTCTACCCAATCGATCACGCTTTCCGCTTAAATGCAGAAGCCCGCACCTTAGTAAGGGCGTAATCGGGCGCTCGACATTCAAGTGACGCTCCTAACGAAGGACGGGTTCCGAATCCTACGAACCCTTCCGCCTGATCATATACAGCGGAGCGTGATTGACTGGACCGCAGGCGTCCCGCCTGCACGCCGCGTGAGCGGCGAGAACACTTACGAACCCTTCCGCCTGATCATATTGTCCGCGCGAAGCTGGCGGGCAAACCCGTCGATCCGCGATCGGAAAATGCGTCGCTGGCGTTCAGGTCTGCTGGGCGTTGTTTCTGGATTTATCTTCGAAATGCGGTTTGATCTATTGGTCGGGTTCGTCGGCTTTCGCATGCGGTTCGCTTTCTTCGGCCTCTTCAGACTTTTTCTCCGGGCCTGAAAACCACGTTTCAACGACCGTCGCACAACGCAGGACGACGAAGACGATCGCGGTCGAGCCAGCGGCGAGGAAAAAACGTTCGAGCCCGACGAGGATGCCGATGGCCGCTGTCGTTACGATCCCGGCCGCGGTCGTAAGGCCGTGTACGTCGTGATGGCCTTTTTTGAAGAAGATCATCCCGGCTCCGAGAAAGCTGATACCCGTGACGATCGCGCCGACGAGATTCGCCGCATCGAACCGTACATGATCGCCGTAAGCCCGGAATGACACGGCCATAAATTCGCCGACCACGGTAAACAGCACGGCCGAAACGCCGACGAGAATATGCGTCCGTAGGCCCGCCGCCTTGCCCGCGGATTCGCGTTCCCAACCGAGAATGCCAGAGAGCAGGCACGCAACTAGCACGCGCAGGAGTATCGAGAGATCGTCTTGAAACATTAAGAATTATTGGCTGTTAAGCCAGCGGTCCGCCATAGCCTGATCGTCGAAGAGACGCACCTCGATGCCGTTGTGAACAGCCACGTCACGACCGAATTCATTGACCTCTTCCTGGTCCATAAAGCGATCGACATAGGCCATCCGAATGCCTGCATATCCAAGCTCCGGCAGCTCCGAGGCTACGCGATATGCATCCTCCTTGGTCGCTCCTGAGGAGATGTTTTCTTCGATCAGGACCTGCTTGAACCCGCGAGCATGCACCTCGTCGGCGATCTCCTTGAGAAAAGCGATCAGCACCTCGTATCCGTATGCGTCCCCGTGGACGAGAGCGTAGAGATAGGTCGGATAATCTTCGTAAACTATCGTGTACTTGCGATCGGCTTGATCTGCCACGGCTTGCCTCCCGAATCCTTGCATACGTCCTCCGTTGGTCGTGGGCTGCAAATTGTTGTGAGGCTTACGATTATATATCCGTTGTCAAATTTATTCCGGAGCCTCTAGAAGCTGTACAAACTTCTTCGCCGCCAGCGAGAGCGTCCGGTCCGAGCGATAGATCACTCCCACCGGCCGCACCCATTCCTTCTCAGCCAGCTTCACGATCGACAAACTCCCGGCGCGCTCCTCATCCAATACGGCGGCCAGCGGCAATATCGCCAGCCCGAATCCGACCTCGACCGCGCGCTTGATGGTCTCGATATTATCGAACTCAGCCGTTTTTTTGACCTCGACTCCGGCGGCCTTGAGGATCTTGTCGGTAGCCTTCCGCGTCGGCGTGTCGCGTTCGAACTGCACGAAGTTGAGGCCATTGAGATCTTTAGTTTTTATCTGTGCACGCTTCGCGAGCTTGTGATCCGGAGGGCATGTTAGGACCATCCGATCACTTGGCATCGGCACGATCGTCAGCCCACGTCGGGGCTCGGGAAACGCAAGAATGCCCAATTCCACAGCTCCCGACATTACATCGCGCACGACCTTCGTCGTCCGGGAATATTCGAGGTCGATCCGCGCGGAAGGGAATTTCGACATGAATTCGCCCACCTTCTGCGGCATCTCGTGAAGCCCGACGCTATAAGTACAAGCCACCTTCACAGTGCCGCCGATCTTACCGACAAGCCCGCGCAGAGATTCCTGCAGCTCGGCATATGCCGTCAGCACCTTCTTCGACTCGCGAAAGAAAACCTCGCCCGCCGGCGTCAGCTTCACCTCTCGCCGGCCGCGAACACGCTCCAGCAGCTTGCGCTTGAACTTCTCCTCAAGCGAACGTATCTGCTGGCTCACGGCAGACTGCGTTATGAAGTTGCGCTCCGCCGCCAGCGAAAAGCTCTGAAGGTCGACCAAGTCGCAAAAGATCTTTAGCGTTTCGATATGCATACTTTTCTAATATATTCCCGCAAAAGATTTCATTTCTCCTAATAATAGAAATCCATTACCATAAAATCAAATGTGCGGAATTGCCGAAATTTTACCTTTGGTCTTAAAATCAAAGGGTTCAATCAGTTACGGACCAGGCTGAGAAGATGGCTATCAAATTTAGTAGGACCTTCCTGCTGCGAAAGCTTCACCAAATTACCGGCATCGTTCCGCTCGGCGTCTTTTTCTTCGTGCATATGTTCACGAATTCAAAGGCGATGAACGGCGAAGCCGCATTTGAAAAGGCGGTGCAGGAGATCCACGACATCCCGTTTCTCCTCTTCATTGAGATCTTTGGTATTTTTCTGCCGCTGCTGTTTCATTCGGTATACGGTGTGATCATCGCATCGGAAGGCCGATCGAATGCTCTGGGATATTCGTACGCACGTAACTGGTTTTATTTTTTCCAGCGGGCGACCGGCATTTTCTTGTTCGCGTTCATCCTGTTTCACATTCTGAATCTTCGCTTTGGCCTGATACCGGGACTGAACACGACGCCTATAGCCGGGAACGCGGATCTCTCGTACAACATCATCGCCGCCGAGTTTCAGATACCGTGGGTAATGGTGCTCTATATGTTCGGCATCGCGGCGACCGCTTGGCACCTTGCGTACGGCTTCTTCCTGTTCGCCGTGGATTGGGGAATTGTGATCGGCGAGAACGCGCAGAAATATACGCTGTACGCATGCGTCGCGCTAGCGATCGGACTGTTCGGGTTAGGAGCTAATGCGGCGGCGTCGTTCGTTCGCCCGTGCGGGTTGTTCCCGCAGGCGCTATGTGACCATAAGCCCGCGGCGACAAAGATCTCAAAACCTGCGGAGCCGAGGCGGTTCTAAATATGGCATCTGGACTAAAAATTGCGATCGTCGGCGGCGGCCTCGCGGGTCTTGCGTCGGCAATGAAGATCGCGGAAGCGGGACACGAGGTTGATCTGATCTCTGTCGTCCCGGTTAAGCGTTCACACTCGGTGTGCGCACAAGGCGGCATCAACGGCGCGGTCAATACTAAGGGCGAAGGTGACTCCCCGGCAAAGCATCTTGACGACACGGTATACGGCGGCGACTTCCTCGCGAATCAGCCGCCCGTGAAGCGAATGTGCGACATGGCCCCGGAGATCATCTATCTCTTCGACCGCATGGGCGTACCGTTTTCGCGAACCAAAGAAGGCCTGCTAGACTTCCGGCGATTCGGTGGAACGCTGCACCATCGAACCGCGTTCGCTGGTGCCTCGACCGGACAACAGCTTCTCTACGCGCTCGATGAACAGGTCCGAAAGTGGGAGACGCAAGGCAAGGTCAATAAGTACGAAGGCTGGGAGATGCTCTCGCTCGTACTCGACGATCATCAGGTCTGCCGCGGACTGATCGCGATGAACCTGCAGACGCTTGAACTCAAATCGTTCGCGGCCGATGCGGTGATCATGGCGACCGGCGGTCCGGGCCTGATCTTCGGCAAATCGACCAACTCGATGACCTGCACCGGAAGTGCCGTCGGTGCTTGCTACGTGCAGGGTGCCAAGTATGCGAACGGCGAGTTCATCCAGGTGCACCCGACGTCGATCCCGGGCGAGGACAAACTCCGGCTGATGTCCGAATCCGCTCGCGGCGAAGGCGGCCGCGTTTGGGTTCCGCGACAGGATGGCGACATTCGCGATCCGCGAAATATCCCCGATGCCGAACGCTGGTACTTCCTGGAAGAAAAATATCCGGCATACGGCAACCTCGTTCCGCGCGACATCGCGACGCGTGAGATCTTTCAGGTCTGTCTCGAAGGGCACGGAGTCGCGGGCGAGAACCAGGTCTATCTCGACCTCACACACATTGATCCCGAAACCCTCACACGAAAGCTCGGTGCGATCCTCGAGATCTACGAGATGTTCGTCGGCGACGATCCGCGATACGTCCCGATGCGCATCTTCCCGGGCGTGCATTATTCGATGGGCGGACTTTGGGTAGACTTCGAACAGCGGACGAACATACCAGGACTCTTCGCTGCCGGTGAATGCGATTACTCGATCCACGGAGCCAACCGACTTGGGGCGAACTCGCTCCTCTCG
>JBEBGW010000445.1:0-3333 GCA_040081025.1 Pyrinomonadaceae bacterium
TGGGTCGATAGCTCAGTCGGTAGAGCAACGGACTCTTAATCCGTGGGTCGCAGGTTCGATCCCTGCTCGGCCTACCAGACAGAAAGCCGCCGTGTAATACGGTGGCTTTTTTGCGCCTCATCTCGATTCGAAACGGCCCTTCTCCTTGTAAGTTGTTTGAGTCGATTCATTTCACGAGGGTGTTTTTGAACCATTTGAATCAAGATCTAGAACTTACATCCGGTACGTTCACGTGACACCTGAGGTCGTAAGCTGTTTGTTTCGTTTCATTCTGCGAGAGGCACTTTTTGTTTCATTTGAAACAAGGTCATAGACTTACGCGAACTTTCAACAACTTGCAGCGTCTCTTCTCTCTTGTTCCTCTGCTTCATCTTGTTTAAGTGTTGATCAGAAAGGCAGAACCACAGAGCAGGATGACAAAACCGAACAAGATGAAAGAAAACTACGTGTCTTTAAGGGGCTTGTCCCCCAGATTTTCAAAAGACCCGAAGCAGAAACAACATATCACTGATGGGATACCGAGTCAAGATTTTTCTTGATCCTACTTCCTCGCAAACTGAGCATACGCCACGCGAAAAAACTCGCCCAGTCCACGCTTTTGATCTTCCGTCAAATTGGGGTCGCGATCTATATAGGCTTGAACGATATCCGGCGTTTTCTCGTGCGGGTAAAAGACCACGGGCTGATCAGCGGCGTCGGAAGAAAGTATTCGCGCGATCGGGATGTTGAGCCATTCGGTGATGCTGGTAAGGTTGTCAGGCGTCGGTGACCCGACTTGCCGCTCGATCCGCGCCAGCGTCGCAAACGAAATGCCGGTCTCGTTCTCCACATCGCGGAGCGACATGCCGCGGTCCTTACGAGCCCGCTTGAGAGCAGCTCCGAGTTCTTCCGATCGTATGAGCGTCCTCACCATCCAGTTAGCTTAAACGATAGACGACAATGTGGGGAATAGTCCTTTGACAGTTACCTGCCCAACGAGATCTCATTTCCCGTCATCACTTCGAACTCTGGTACCAGTTGTAACGAAAGCTGCCAGAGGACATCTGTTAAATATCGCAACATCGAAGATCCGACACCGAGTGGCGTTCGCACTTGTGTCAACTCACAATTTCGGGATGAGAAAAAGGAAACCACTTGGAAAGGTGGTCTCCTTTCAACAGGGATGTGACAACGGTCATTGTTGCTGCCGTGCTTTTGACTGCGTGTTGGGAAAGACGGTCTTAAGCTCTTCCAATTCGCAAAGCTCGGCGAGCTTATCGATCGGGATGACTCCAGTGATCGAGTCGTGGGTTTCCGATTCGGGCTCGAAGAGCAGGTTCATCAGTTTTGTCTTAAAATCGCCGCTGTTTTTGAAAACGATCCTGACCCTCGCCCCGCCGTCGCGGACAAATTGCTCCTCATTCGCGGTTGGCGGCGACCCCTTTTGCAGTCGGTCGATCACTTCGAAGATCTTGGTCCGGATCGGGAATCACGTCGTCTAGATCTTATCCCGCCATCTGAGGACTTCATCTCTAAGAATTGGATTCTGTTGAAAGCTGCCGGTGTGGCCTTGGGCGGCGGTGGCGCGTTGGATGTGCCAGTAGGAGAGGCCGAGTTTGCCGACCGCTCGCTGGAAACGGCTGCGGGCAAAGAATTTTCCGCTGAAGGTGCCGCCGAGCAGCCACGCGGTGCTTTTGAATACGGATGTGACGGTCTTCAACTGCTCTTCCGTGATAAGCCCGCGGACGACGTCGAGCGAGAGCATATCGTTCAGGATGCGACGCTGCCTCCTCATGATAAAGAATGCGAAGATGATGAAGATAAAGAACAGTGGAACTTCGAGCAGAAGATAGAACGAAAAGAATCCGCAGAGGCCGACGTCCTGACCACCGAGCCCGATCGCCGCGCAAGTCGGTTCGAGGCCCATCTGCACAATAAGGATCGTGGCTACGACGCCTAAGCCGTTCCAGAGGCCATGCAGGATCATCGCGACGATCCAACCCGCGATCGGCATGGCGATCCGGACGAACCAGTTGTGCGATTCCCTTGAGATCCCGCAGCCGATGCCGATCATCGCGGTGAACGTGACGTGCGCGAAAGGTGAAAGGATCCCACGCAGAGTGAACAGGAGCATGAAACTCCAGAATGCCTCGTCGCTCAGGCCGTACTGCTTGTAAGCCTCGTTCAAGCCGGTGCCGTAATAGAGCACATTCTCGACGGTCGCGAAGCCAAGTGCGATCACGCCGGCGTAAACGACCCCGTCAAGAATGTCGTCAAAGTAACGCCGGAGAAAGACCAGCAGGATCAGCAGGCCGAAGCCTTTCGAACTTTCCTCGAACAGCGGCGCCGATATCACCGCCGTGATGATCGATCCGAGCTCCGGTACTCCCGTCGCGATAGCAGCAACGACCACGGCAAAGCTTCCGAAGATCGTATTCCCTACGAAGGACACGAGCACGGAAACGATCGCTCCCCAGGCAAACGCAAAGGCGAGCAGCCAGAACGGCTCGGGATCGTACCGGTCGAGCCCGACCAGCGGAATGATATAAAGCAGCGCAGGTGTGAAGGCTATCGCGGTCGCGAGAACCGCCGGGATCGGGTCCAGCAGAAGGACGAAGAGTCCGGCGACGAGTGCTCCAAGAACGATAAACAGAAGTGTTGCAACGCCTACTCCGATGAATAGTCCCGTCCTGTTTGGCGGCTCAGTCTTTGGCTGCTCGATGTTTCCCAGACCGAGGCTCCCCAGGGACTGAGCAATGCTCTTCGTCGGGACTGACTGCTGCGCCTGGAACTGAGCTGAAGCCTGCGCCTCGAATTGCTGAAATTGCTGGTTCTGGATCTGCTGAAATTCTTGAGGTGGGATCGCGGGCGCGGTCGTCGCGACCTGGATAGTTACGGTTCCGCTCGTCCCGTTCCTGCCGAATTGAACCGTGTCGCCGTCAGTGAGTTTGGCAGTTTCGACGCGGGAGCCGTTTACCAAAGTGCCATTCGTACTGGCATTGTCGCGGAGGTAGAATCCGTCTGACTTCGCTTCGATGAAGGCATGCTGCTTCGAGGCGATCCGTTCGGCGGCGGGGTCAAACCGGACACTGCAAGTCTCGCTTCGCCCGATCGACAAGAATCCCGTTTCAAGTTCGTACGTCTGCCCATTAAGCGTTCCGCTGGTGATCGTCAGCCTCAATTTCATACAGCCATAATAGGTGCAATGAGGGCGAAGTCAAGCAGATGCAAGATTTCCGAGAGTTCGTAGACTGCACGACTTGAAATAAACTGAAATGACGATCCGATGGCCTTTCGCATCTTCTATTGTGTTTTTCTTTCTCCTTTCGTGTATTTCGTGGACAAATATTCAGG
>JBEBGW010000099.1:0-12407 GCA_040081025.1 Pyrinomonadaceae bacterium
ACTACGTAATAAAGAAACGTGCCGTCGACTTGTTTGAACCAGTGCGGCGTGCCTTTGGGGACGATGAGGACATCGCCCTTCTTTAGCTGGCGCGTTTCACCGCCGTCGATCGATGTTCCGCGATGTTCGCCTGCTTCGATCGTTTTCGGATCGACCGACTTACCGCCCGTTACGACCGTAGCCGTGCCGTCGACGACGTAGATCAGATCCGTGTCGATATCGTGTACTTCCGAGAGTCCCGATTTTTCGCGTCGGCTGGCGTGGACCATGTAGTTCTCGCCGTTTGCCGCTCCGCTGAGAACCGCTCCCTTCGCGAACGCATCGGCGACCGCCTTGCTGTCGATAAAGGTGACGGCAGCCGCGGCTTCACCGCTGAGCGCTCCAGCACCTGCGATCGCCAGTTCTTCATCCTGCTGCGCCGACATCGCACCCGAGACGCCAACTCCGCCGACGATCTGACCGTCTACGATTATCGGTACGCCGCCTTGGAGCGGAGTAAAATCAGGAAGTGCAACCATCGCCGTGCGTCCGTTTTTGATCACCTCTTCGAAGAATTTCGTCGGGCGCTTGAACATGACTGCTGTCTTTGCCTTGCCGACCGAGATGTTCGCTCCGGCCGAAAACGTGCCGTCGAGACGCTCGAGAGCGACGAGGTTACCGCCGTCATCAACGACCGCGATGACCCCGCCCGGAGCGTTGTTCTTTTTGGCATATGCCTTCGCTCCGGCGATAACGGAACGGGCTCCGTCGAGGGTGATGGATTTCTTGTCTATCGTCTGGGCACCAACAGCCGCCGCGCCGACAACTATGAATAAGAAGGAAATAAGTGCTTGTTTCATATAGAGATATGTTGGGCGGCTTGTTCGGTAAAACTCCCCGCCCGATCGGTTAATTTGAGCCCTTATTTACGTGTGGGCTACTGACACGACGGTATTCTGCTTGTTACTGGGCGGTGATGGTCACTCGAAGAACGTCTTTGGTGTTCGGATATGTGAAACCGTCCTTTACGAGTGACACGACGCCGTTCTCGGCTTTGCCGGTGTTGGCCATCTTTTGACGTGGAGCTTGTTCGTCGCCGATCCCTGGAGCCTGATTCGTTTCGGTTCCGGCATCCCAGAGCAGAAGCTTGTTGGTGATGTCGCCAGCGAGAGCGTTGCCGTCTTTGTCGAAAAGGTCGACCGCTTCGCGAGCCGAGTAAAAAAGATCGTTCGACTGGCCGTACATCGCGATCAGGTTGAGCTTCATTCCTTCCGTTCCCGTGAACGTGAATTCGTACGAACCGCCCGGAAGCAGCGGACCCGGTTTGTCTGCACCCGACGGCGTATTGAAGACACCCATATAGATCGAGCCCACCTTGGTAAGCAGCTTCTTCGAAAGCGTCTCGGGATTGCCGTCCTCTGCCTGGAGTTCGAGCGCCTGGCTTGCCCGCTCATTTTCGTCGAAGAAGTTCTGCTTCTTGTGGTTGACGACGAACAGTCCCGGCGAGAGTGCGAACGGGTATTTCGTTCCGTCTGCCGCGGCGAGTCCATCCTGACTGCCGATGTTCTCGATCTTGACCTTGAACGTCGCGATACGCTTTGCTTTTGCGCTAACGCTCGTGATTGCCTGCGAACCGACCAACACTACGGCTACCGCTGCGACCGATAAAATTAACTTCTTTCCAAACATTAGATATATGTCTCCGTTTAATGTAATTCCCGTTTCGGAAGATCGATGATGACTTCCGAATCCAGCCACGTTAATCACATCCCGGTTTCGTCATATTCCATTCGGCCGGTGCGGAATATTTCGCGTTGAAAAAGGAATAAGAGAACAGAAACATCCTGTTTTTCTGGAGCGAGATATGGCATTGGACGGCGGAACCATTAGTGATCGTAATGGTCTTGGGCAGGCACTCATAGGCCAGCTTCAAACGGCGAAGGATCTGATCGCGAATTTGGACGACGCCGATTATTCAGGGGGAGCGGGCAGCATCGGCGCACATTTCCGTCACAATCTGAATTTCGTCGAGGCCGTGATCGCCGGGATCTCGTCCCGATCGATCGACTACGCGAACCGATCGCGCGATCTCCGGATCGAGACCGAGCGACTTGTCGCGATCGAGAGGATCGATCAATTGATCGTGGCGATCGTTGGTCGAGTGTTCGATCTCGAAATGCCGCTAACTATCACCTCCGAAATAGACCCCGCGATCCAACATTCGTCGTCGCTCGGACGCGAACTCGAATTCGTCGTCAGCCACACGATCCATCACCACGCAATGATTAAAGAGCGCCTTCAAGCCGAAGGTATCCAACCCGACCCGAATTTCGGAGTCGCTCCGTCAACGCTGGAATATTGGAACAGCTCAAGGCAATAGAGCGGAGAGGAACGAAATATGACAACCATGGAAACTTACATAAGCTGGGCGGCTCGGATCATCGTCGCCATTATTCTGCTGCAAACCTTGTTCTTTAAATTTACCGGAGCGGAAGAATCACGCTACATATTTACGACATTGATGGGTGCCGAATACGAAGCGGTCGGCCGGATCGGATCGGGAGTCGTGGAACTAATCGCTGCGATCCTACTGTTGATCCCGAGCAAGGCTTGGCTTGGCGGTGTAGTCGCGCTCGGAACGATCTCAGGGGCGATATTCAGCCATCTGACGATGCTCGGCATTGAGGTCAAGGGCGATGGCGGGCTGCTGTTTGGGCTGGCGGTAACAGTGTTCGTTCTTTCAGCGGTTGTGGTGTTGCTCCATCGTCGCGAGTTGCCGATCCTCGGGCAGGCGTTCTAAGAAGCGTGGACTTTTTCACCCAGCAATTTGTCGAGTTTGGAAGTGCGGGCATCTTGCTCGCACTTTTCTTCGGCACATTCGTTAGCGAAGACCTCGCGTGTATATCAGCCGGATCGCTGATTGCGGCCGGGATTGTGAATCCGATCGCGGCCGTAGTCGTGTGTTTTGCAGGGATCGTCGCCGGTGACGTTTTGCTCTTCGGAGGCGGGTGGTTGTTCGGATCGAGGATACTCGATTCCAGCCTTGGCTCGCGATTCGTCTCGAAGCAGGACCTTGATCGAGCGTCCGCGTGGCTCGCGAGTCGAGGTACATCCGCGATCTTCATCAGCCGTTTCGTTTCGGGCCTGCGCCTTCCGACTTACTTTCTGTCCGGCGTGCTGCGGCTTGATGCGAAACGTTTTGTGTTATTCGTCGCGATCGCCGCGGCTATATGGACGCCCGCCTTGATCGTCCTCGCGGCCGTTTGGCACATGACGATCCCGTTCGGGCTAGTCGGTGGATTCGTCGCGTTGCTGATCGTGTTTCGCCTTGCGTTTCATATGACCGACCAGAAAGGCCGTCGCATGCTTGCCGGACGTATCAAACGCATCTGGAATTGGGAGTTCTGGCCGCTCTGGCTGTTTTATTCGCCGGTAGTTTTCTACGTCCTTTATCTCGCAATTCGATTCCGCGAACTTCATTTCACGGCGGCGAATCCGGGAATCCCGTCGGGCGGATTCGTCGGCGAATCGAAGGACGCGATCTACAAACTGATCGCATCGTCCGATCTTTCGAGCCGGCATCTTTTGCGATATGTGAGCGTAGCCGCGAACTCGGATCACGAAGTGCGACTACGAACGGCGCTGGAATTTCTCGCAGGGAACAGGATCTCTTATCCGGTCATCCTCAAGCCGGACGCCGGTGAACGCGGGAACGGAGTAGTTGTTGTGCGCGACGAGAGCGGTCTTTCTGACGCACTGCGGAATGCGACTGATGTCCTGGTCCAAGAGTTTGTGGATGGTGTCGAGGCGAGCATCTTTTATTATCGACTCCCTCGCGAACAACGGGGGCATATTTTCTCGATCACCGAGAAGGTCTTTCCGACAGTCATCGGCGACGGTAGCTCTACGCTTGAGGAGCTTATTCTCAACGACCCCCGAGCCCATATCATTGCCGCGAGCTACTTCAAGAGAAACGAAGGCCGGCTGCAAGATAGGCCGCGTCTCGGGCAAAAGGTCCAGTTGGTCGAGATCGGAGCACACTCGAAAGGTACGATCTTTCGCGACGGCGGTTGGATGCGATCGGAAGCCCTGCAAGACGCGATAGACCGTCTGAGTTGCGAGATCCCGGGCTTCTACTTTGGACGGTATGACATTCGGGCCGCGAGCTTTGAGGAGTTGAGCGTTGGGAACTTTAAGATAATCGAACTCAATGGTGTGACCAGTGAGTCGACCAACATCTACGATCCAAGATACTCGCTTTTCGACGCCTATAAGACCCTCTTTTCCCAGTGGCGGATCGCGTTCGAGATCGGCCAACAGAACGCGGAACGCGGTGCGAGTCGGACTTCCGTTCGCGATCTGATACGGTTAGTTTTGGGCAGTAAGCAACCGATCTGACAAATGTGCGTTCTCTTCATCGCATACAAAAAGCACCCTCGATATCCGCTGGTCGTTCTGGCGAATCGTGACGAGTTTTACGACCGGCCGACGGCTCCCGCAGATCGTTGGGCCGATCATCCGCAGGTCACGGCCGGACGCGATCTTGTCGGCGGCGGGACCTGGCTCGGCATCGCGGACGGTGGACGATTCGCCGCCGTGACTAATTACCGCGACCCGTCGCGGCCGGCGGGTTCGATCTCACGAGGCGGGCTTGTCGCCGATTTTCTGACCGGAAATTCTGCGCCGAAAAACTATCTGGACGAGGTTGGGGCTGGATCTGCAAACTATTCGGGATTCAACTTGGTAGTCGGCTCGAATGAGGGTTTCTACTATTACTCCAACGCCGGCAGCGGGGCTCCGCGAAAACTAGAGCCAGGCTTATACGGACTCAGCAATCATTTTCTCAATACTCCGTGGCCGAAGGTTTCAAACGGGATTGCAGCGTTCCAGCGATTGATCGAAGCCGACGTATTCTCGAATAGCGATGCGTTCGACCTTCTGGCCGACGAAACGCTAGCTGCCGACGACGCTCTGCCCGACACCGGAATTGGGATCGAGAAAGAGCGTGTTCTTTCACCGATCTTTATTCGCACCCCGATCTACGGCACGCGAAGCTCGACGGTGGTGGTTTCGAATTCTGAAGGTGATCTTGAGCTGGAAGAAAAGGTATTTGTGTAGCGGCTACGAATCCAGAAACATTCGCCGGTACTTTGGATCCATCTCGAGCAGATCAAAGATCACAAAGAAATCGACTGTACCAAACGCTTCGTCGTAGATCGGCGGACCGCAAACTCGGGAACCGATACGCAGATACATCTCGAACAACCCAGGCAACTTGAATTTGTCCGTGTTGATCGACCCCGATGCCGGAATCGGACGACGCGGATGAACCCGGAATCGATCGTGAACGAATCCCTGGTCCTGAAGTTGTGTATACGCCCGCTCGCCATCTGTTGCGTCCTTCGTAAAGATGGAACAACATCCGAAGAAATAACGCTTTCCCGATTCGGAAAGCTGCCGTGCCAGAGCCTTCCAGATCAAGAAGATCGCACGAGTATTTCGATGCTCACGCGCAATACACGCTCGTCCGATCTCGATTCCATTCTTCAATAGGTCAACCGGAAGAGTTTCAAGTGTGAACTCTGTGTTGGAATAAAATCCCGAGACCGATTCGGCAAGGTCGGTCGACTTCATCCGATACGTTCCGACAGTTTGCCCAGTCGTGCGGTCGATCATGATGAGATGTTGTGAGTTGTGGTCGTGCAGATCTGATTCAAGCCCGCTACTATTCGCAGCAGTGCTGCCGAGCTCTTGGCTAAAGACTCGAAATCGAAGACGTAACGCAGACTCGATCTCGTTCCGAGTCGCCGCAACCCGAATCTCGAATCTCTTATCGGCCGCCAAGACCGTGCGGTTACGAGGTAGAGGGATAACATCATGCATCGCATTCGCGGGCTAAGAACGTCGAGAGCCTGCAATGATGTTAATCCCACAATGTTACGCCTTTATTTCATCGATCTTGTATTTCATCGATCTTGCTTCTTTCTTTCAAGCCCTAAAGGCTGGGCTTTCAACGGGATCCATTTCGTCGCGATGGCCCCATAGACACAACCCGCGAATCTCGCCGTCTTGTGGAAACAGAAGTGGCCCTATTAACCCAGGCCAACCTCAAACAGTTTCGAAGGGAATTGGTGAATGAGCGGGGCGTCGAGATCAAAGGCTCCGCTGTGTATCAATTGAGATCGGAGCCCAGCTCCTGAATCTCGCGAGCCTGTGCTCCGTTAGCATCACCCTCAAGGGTGATCGTCGGGATTGAGATGATGGGTCCGAGCGATAGCATCTTTTCAACCAACCTACGGAGTATGGATAGACGGTCGATTGGAACACGTGTTATCGGCTCGGGCTCAGTAAAAAGGCGCCGACGGACCAAGCGAGTATGGATTTGTGGTTAGTGAATGATCGACCGACCTACGGAGTAACGGGCGGTAGCTCGGTAGAAAGCACAATATATAGTTGTGGATCGCTGAGCCTACTATATATGGTATTGGTACCCCCGGCAGGATTCGAACCTGCGACCTACGGCTTAGAAGGCCGTTGCTCTATCCAACTGAGCTACGGGAGCATAAGCAATCTAAGATATTAGCGACTGGCTCGCGGCAAGTCAACGCTGATCTGAGGCGGCATTCGCCTTCAGTTCGCCGATCTTTGCCACCATTTGCTCGAAAACTTCGGAGAGATCGAGTTCGCTGGTGTCGATGACGACGGCGTCTTCGGCAATGGTTAACGGCGAATCGACGCGGGCGACATCACGTTCGTCGCGCTCGTTTATCTCGGCTAGGGTTTGCTCAAAAGTGCTGACACGGCCCTTTGTCTTATCCTCTTCGAATCGACGTCGGGCCCTTGCCTCAGGCTTTGCAGTGAGAAAAAACTTGATGTCGGCGCTCGGGAATACTACGCTGCCGATGTCACGGCCCTCGAGTACGCAGCCTTTGGCGCTCTGTTCGCCGAGCTTTCGCTGCAATTCGACCATCGTCCGCCGGACATCTGAGATAGTCGAAACGACCGACGCGGCCTGTGCGATCTCCAGCGTGCGGATCTCTTCGGAAACGTCATCGCCATCGAGAAAAACTCTTAGTGAGTCCACCTCGCCTTTCAGCTCGATCTCCGCTTTGCGCGCGTTTTGTGAAACAGTTTCCGCGTCATCAAGGCTGATCCCCTTGCGACTCGCCGACAGAGCAACGGCGCGATACATCGCTCCCGTATCAAGGTAGAGGAGGCCAAGTTCCTTCGCCAGCATCTTGCCCAATGTTGATTTTCCGGCGCCCGAAGGACCATCGATCGCTATGATCATCAGGCTCGATTTTACCGAATCTGCTTAGAATGTCATTGTCCGCGAAAGACTTTAGCGGCGCGGTCCGGGTAATCGGTGATGATGCCGTCGATCGGGAACCGCTTCATTTTCTCGAGGTCGGCGATCTCGTTGACAGTCCACGGCACAAGCTTGACCTTATTTTCGCGGCAGAAATCGACCGTCGCCTGATCGACCAAAGTGAAGTGCGGGCTGTAGGTCTCCGGCACGAATCCGAGTTTTTCGACGCTCTTTTCGATGCCGTCCATGTTGCCGACTAGCAGGGCGATCCGAGTCGTAGGCCACCGCTTTCGGATCTCCTGCAGCGGCCGCACATCGAACGACTGCAGCTTTGACCTTGGGGTCATTTTGTACTTCGCGACCTCAGCCATTACAAGCGATGCGAACTCTGCAGGCTCGGGATGATAGACGCCGTCGCCGGCCACGCCCGACTTTATCTCGATGTTGTACTTCACCAGCGGCAGGCGTTTGGTTCGCGTAAAACGGTCGAGGGCGGTGAACACTTCGGACAGGAGCGGCTTGTAGGCTTTCTGCGGCTGTTGATCGGGGAACTGCGAATTGCCGCGTATGCCAACGTCGTACTTCTTGACCTCGGCGTAGTTCATTAGGTAGATGTTGTGCTGTTTCTCATTCTCGCGTGTGATCTTCTCGCCGTTCGGTGCGGTCGAGATGAAATACGAAAACCACGAATCGTGTGAAACGACTACCTTCTTGTCCTTGCTGATCACAACGTCAAGCTCGATCGTATCGGCTCCGAGTTCGATCGCTCTGATGAACGACGCAATAGTGTTTTCAGGCAAATGCCCCCGTGCTCCGCGATGGCCTTCGATGCTGATGGTCTTCGACTGGGCCGCCGAAGCTGCGGCCAGGAGCATCATCATCAAGAACGTGAGAATCGTTTTCATTGGCGACGCTTACTTACCTTCGAGTGTGGTTCGGATCTTTTTCGGCAGCTTGTCGAAGACGAGTTGATAGGAGTTGGCGATGAGGTTTTTTAGCTCTGCGTTGTCGATCGCGTCGGGCCGCTCCACCGCAACCCAATGATAGCGGGCGACGTACGGTGCGGGAATGATCCCATCGCGCTCGGTTAGTTCGGCAAACTTCTCCGGCGTCGTCTTGAACGAAAGATGGCCCGACCCGTCGAGCCCCGTCACACAGAACATCTTGGCTCCGACGCAAAAACAGAGATCGTTTCCCCACTTCACGTCCTCGGTCGCGTGCGGGAATGAGAGGCAATATTTGCGGAGTTGTTCGATGTTCATAAGGCAGTTGTCAGTGGTCGGTTGTCAGTGGCCAGTTGCGTGAGCATCGATTCGACCGCGTCGATCGCCGTACCGATATCGGTATGTGATATCCCATCGTGCGTGACCATTCGGATGACGGAATCCCAGCCGGAGGCGAGGACACCGTGTTTTTCAAGTTCGGTGCAGATGTCGTCGGGTGTGCGGCCAGTGGCGGAGACGTCGAAGATGACGATGTTTGTGACGACAGATTCGGGATCGATCGAGATGCCGTCAATCTCAGCAAGACCTTCCGCGAGGCGGCGGGCGTTCGCGTGATCTTCATGGAGGCGTTTCGGCGATTCTTCTAGCGCTATCAATCCGGCCGCGGCGAGAATTCCTGCCTGCCGCATCCCGCCCCCAAGCCGTTTTCGCCAGGAGCGCGCCTCGTCGATAAACTCCCGCGAGCCGACAAGCATCGACCCGACCGGTGCTCCGAGGCCTTTCGATAAGCAGAACTGAACCGAATCGCAGTGACGAGTTAAATCCGCAACAGGAATATCGAGTGCGACGGCGGCATTAAAGATGCGCGCACCGTCGAGGTGGACGGGAACGCCGACCGCATGGGCGCGGTCGCAGACATCACCGAACTGATCGGCCGACATCACAGTTCCGCCAGCCATGTTGTGCGAGTTCTCGAGACAGATCAGATCCGTTCGGGCTCCGTGATAGTCGTGTTCGAGATTCAGGACAGGTTCGATCTCGGACCATTTCAGATGGCCGCTACGATCCTCGCTGCGGACAGGCCGGATCAGCACTCCGCTGATTACGGCGGTGGACGCCATTTCGTTTAGGTAAATGTGGGAGCGGTCTTCGATGATCACCTCGTCACCCGGGCGGGTGTGGACCTTGACCGCGATCTGGTTCGCCATGCACCCCGACGGTGCGAACAATGCGGCCTCACGGTCAACGATCTCGGCGGCCCGTTCCTCCAGACTATTGACAGTCGGATCCTCGCCGTAAACGTCATCGCCGACTTCCGCCGCCGCCATCGCGGCCCGCATCGCGTCGGTCGGTTTGGTTACAGTGTCGCTTCTGAGATCGATCATTTTTGATCCTTTTGATATTAGTGAGGCCTTGTCCATGAGTTGAAACGATGGGTTCGACCCTCCGTCCCAAACGATGCCGTTAATAAATACGCTCGACGCTCTATCTTATACGAGTAGGTTTACCGCCGCGAAAAAAACCATCGAGGTAAAGGCCTGCCATAGAGATGCCGAGAGCGGTGAGTAACCTCCTCAATAAGAAAGACCGGGTGTCTTATGCAGATACGTATTGTCGGACAACTGCTTGATCAGAAAATCCGCAACATCCGCGCGCGAGATCTTTAGAGTCAGGCCTTCGGCGGCTCCGGTGAATCCGTGCTGGTAAACTCCGGTTCGCGGCCCATCGGTAAACGCGGCCGGCCGGATGATCGTCCAGTCCAACCCGCTTTTCATTACATACTCTTCCTGTAGAACATGGTCGGCATATGCCGGACGCAGCAGCAAGCCGAACATTATGTACTTCCAAACGAAGTTCAGGTTCCCGCGACTGTCGCCGACACCGAGTGACGATTGGCAGATAAGACGTTTTACACGTGCTTGTTTCATCGCCTCGATGATCTGCCGCGTCCCTTCCGACCGGACCTTTCCTTTTCGGCCTGCGCCGAGAATACAAAGTACTGCGTCCTGATCTTGTACCGCTTGTCCGACCGCTGCCGCATTCATAACATCACCTTTGATCAATCTAAGACCTTCTGGTCGTATTTCGATCTTTCCCGGGTCTCTCACCAATGCCGTTACTGTGTGACCCTGTTCCAGGGCTTGATTGACGGCCAGTCGGCCGACGCTTCCAGTTGCTCCAAATATTGCTAATTTCATAACTTTCCTTTGCTTTACATCGTGTCAAGTTGACATCGTGTAAAGAATATGGCACGCTTGACATGATGTCAAGCACTTTTTTTACCACCAGAGAAAAAATTATCGAAACGGCGGCAAATCTGTTATTGGAAAGCAACGGCAAAGGCGTTAGGATGGCGGATATAGCTCGCGCGTCTGGCGTGTCTCGGCAAGCGGTTTACTTGCATTTTCCGTCACGCGGCGAGCTAATGATCGCGGCTGTTCGTCATCTGGATGATGTGTACGGGCTTGCTGAAGAAGTAAAGCGGTTTCGCGAGGCCCAGACGGGCATCGAGGTCCTCGAGACGTTTATCGAATTCTGGGGAAATTACATCCCAAAGGTCTATGGCGTCGCCAAAGCCCTGATGGCAGTCCGCGAAACCGACGAAGCCGCCGCAATTGCATGGCGTGACCGAATGGAATCGGTACGCAGCGGCTGCCGTAGGACGATCGAAACCATCGAGCACGAGTGCTTGCTCTCACCCGATTGGACCGTCGATGAAGCGGTCGATCTGATGTGGACAACGTTGTCGATAGAAAACTGGGAGCGGCTTACGAATGATTGCCGCTGGACACAACAAGAGTATATTAGCCGAATGAAAACGACCCTTGGAAAACTCTTGTTGAAAAGATGACTGTTTTACGTCACCTGCCGGCGAAGGTTAAGAAAGTAGCTGCAAACTAATTGGAGAAAATTATGCGTCGATCTTATGTCCTTGCGTTGTTCGTCTTGTTCACATTCTGCCAGGGGGATGCACAGAGTGTCGGTGCTCCGGGTGAGCGGAAGGGTGCGGGCACGGTAGTGCTCAAAGCCGCTCGCGTAATAGACGGGACCGGAGCGGCGGCGATCAGCAACGGCGTCGTTGTGATCCTGGACGACAAGATCATGGCTGTCGGGCCCGCGTCGGCGGTGCGTATACCGAGCGGCGCGAAAGTGATCGATCTCGGCGATGCGACACTGCTGCCGGGATTCATCGACGGCCACACGCACATTATTGGTCGAGTCCTGGGAGATCCGGACGCGAACGCTGCAACGTTTAAGGATACCGATTCGTTCGCCACCATCCTCGGAGTTCGCAATGCCGAGCGAACCTTGATGGCCGGGTTCACGACTATCCGAAATCTGGGTGCGCCGAACTTTGACGATCTGACGCTGAAGCGGGCAATCAACGAAGGCTGGGTCGCGGGGCCGCGGATCTTCGGCGCAGGGCATTCGCTCGGAATCACCGGCGGTCACTGCGACGAGAACGGTTACAAGCCTGGGGTTGCGGATGGTGATTTCAAGACCGGCATCGCCGATGGCCCGGAGCAAGTTCGCGCAGCCGTTAGATATCAGATCAAGTACGGGGCAGACCTGATCAAGACCTGTGCAACTGCCGGAGTACTTTCAGAAGGAACTGCGGCGGTCGGCACCACCCAGTACACATACGAAGAGCTGAAGGCGATGGTCGATGAGGCTCGGAAGGCTGGCCGCAAGGTAACGGCTCACGCACACGGGACCGAGGGGATCAAGATCGCTACTCGTGCGGGAGTCGCGTCGATCGAGCACGGGTCGTTTCTCGACGAAGAAGGCGCAAAGTTGATGGCAGCGAACGGGACCTATCTCGTGCCAACGTTAATGGCGGGCGAAGGCGTCGAAAGGCTCGCGAAGAACGGAGTGCTGAAGGGCCTGCGTGCCGAGAAGGCTCTGTCAGCGGCCGCCGCCATGCGAAACGCGATCCGGTTCGCCGTTGCGAACAAGGTGCCCATCGCGCTTGGAACCGACGCGGGCGTCATCCTACACGGAACGAACGGGCACGAGTTCACACTGATGGTCGAATGGGGCGGGATGTCGCCGATGGATTCGATCGTCGCCGGAACGCTGAATGGCGCGAAGTTGCTCGGGATCGACAAAACGCACGGAACACTGTCTGTCGGCAAATTCGCGGATATCGTCGCCGTTCCGGGAAATCCCCTGAC
>JBEBGW010000446.1:0-3302 GCA_040081025.1 Pyrinomonadaceae bacterium
GTTCCGGATATGAGGATGCTGAAGATGCTCTGGAATCTGCCGAAGCGTAATACCGATTCGCTGATCGGAGGAATTGCCAACGAGATGGCAGCTGAAGGGATCGAGCTGATCGATTCGACGTTCTTCATTCGGGATCACCTCGCCCCACACGGCCCGATCACCAAGCGATCTCCGAGCGAAATCGAACAAGGCAATATAGAATACGGCCTCCACATCGCGTCCGAGATCGCCAGACTTGATCTAGGGCAAACGATAGTCCTGCGGGCAAAGGCCTGCGTCGCGATCGAAGCCATGGAAGGCACGGACGCCACGATCAAACGTGCCGGCGAGCTGGCCAACGGGAAGTTGACGGTCGTAAAGGTCGCCAAACCCGATCAGGATATGCGGTTCGATGTGCCCGTGATCGGGGTCCCGACGATCGAAACGATGGCCGCCGCCGGTGCCACCTGCATCTCGATAACGGCTGGCAAAACGCTCATCTTCGACCGCGAAGCTACCATCCAACTAGCCGATAAACACAAGATCGCGATCGTCGGAAGCTGAAACATTTACTCCGCCTTTCGCGTAAAAATTCGAGTATTTGAATGACTTCAACACCCTTTCCGGAGAAAAGATGAGAAAAACCTTATTTGCATTTCTTTTAACTATCAGTCTGCTTGCGCCATCGGCGGCGTTTGCGCAGGCCGTAAAGATCACCCCCGCCGAAAAGAAGATCGCGGAAGAGATCACGGCCGCTCAGCTCAGCAGCTATCTCCATTTCGTCGCATCCGACGCCATGGGCGGTCGCGACACGCCATCGCAGGGCCTCGACATTACCGCCGAGTTCATAAAGATGAACCTCCAGAAATGGGGATTCAAGGGAGCAGGCGACAACGGTACGTTCTTTCAGAAGATCGCGCTGACCCGGGATATCGTTGATCCGGCTGCTACGAAGGCATCCATCGGGAGCCAGAACTTCGTATTCGGCGAAGATTTCGTGCGATTTTCGGGAAACAGCTCAGGAACAGTATCTGCCCCGGTCGTGTTTGTTGGCAACGGGTGGATGGTGAAATCCAAAAATCTTAACCCATACGCAAATATCGACGTCAAAGGAAAACTGATCGCGGCGATCTCCGAAGGGCAGCCGTCCAACCGGTTTCCGCTTCCGATGCCACAGGGTATAACGCAGGCGGACCTCACCGGTACGCGCGGCACCGACTGGGCCGATCCAGTAGCATATGCTCAAGCGAATGGCGCGGCGGGCGTTGTTGTCCTTCCCTCCAAATTCCTAACCGATGGATGGAGTATGGTGACTCAGGCGTTCGGCAGAAGCCGCCTTACTGTCGAGAAACTTCGGCGCCAGGCAGCAACGTCAACACCGGTCCCAACGATCAGCGTCTTTGTCGCGAGTCCGAAATTCACCAACGCGCTTTTCGCCGGTGAACAGGGAAATCCGCTTACCGGTTATTCGACCCCATTTGCCCTTTCGGCTGCCAAGGCCGTGAGTCTAAATGTCGCGAACAAGACCGAGACTCAGTGGACCCAGAACGTCGTCGCAGTATGGGAAGGAAGCGATCCGGTACTCAAGAATGAAATGGTCGCGGTCGGTGCTCACTACGATCACGTCGGCACCAATCCGAACGCTCCGGGCGATGACAAGATCTGGAACGGCGCCGACGACGATGGTTCGGGAACAGTCGCGGTGCTGTCGATCGCCGAGGCACTTGCGAAGAGCAAAGTTCGTCCGAAACGCTCTGTTTTGTTCGTTTGGCACGCCGGTGAAGAGAAGGGTCTGTGGGGAGCGGAGTACTTTAACAAGTTTCCGACGGTGGACGTCAAGAATGTCGTCGCACAGCTCAACATCGATATGATCGGCCGCAGCCTCGATCCGAACAACATCATCAAGTGCGGTCCCGGCATCCGTCGCTGTAACGAGGATCTGTCGAAAGCGAACGAGATCTACGTGATCGGATCGGAGATGATGAGCTCGACACTTGGAGCCATCACAAAAGGGACGAATGACGCGTACTTGAAGCTGCAGTACAACTATAAGTACGACGATCCGAAAGACACGAATCGCTTCTTCTTCCGCTCAGACCATTTTCACTATGCGGTAAACGGTATCCCGATCTCTTTCTGGTTCGATGGTGTTCACGAGGACTATCACGAAGCCTCCGACCATCCGGATAAGATCGACTACCAGAAGATGGAAAAGGTGACGCGAACGATCTTCCTGACGATGTGGGAACTCACCGACCTGAAAGAACGACCGAAGGTCGATAAGCAACTTCCGCCGGAACTGACTCAGCGTTAATAAAAAGGGGAGCCAAACGGCTCCCTTTTTCTTGCTCGACTCGAACAACAGACTAGAACACGATACCGGCGCCGAGACGGAGATTGTTCTGTGTCTGGCCGGCAATCCGGACCGGGTTCCAGTCGATCTGGATCGCACGGACCTGAAATCGATCGCTGACACGGAAATCGATCCCGCCGCCGATGGCAGCCGCAAATCCGGTTTCGCTGAACGTGGCATCCGGAACGATAACCGTCGGACAAACACCCGTTGTAGGAGTACAAGTATAGTCCTTGAAATTCGTACGGGCATGGGCTGCACCGACAAGGACATGACCAAAGGGCTTGAACACGCCCTCATTCGAGTTGTCCTTCGCCTGAACACCGCCTAGAAAATTGTAAAGCGAATTGTTGGTCTTGAAGCTTACGTTTGCACCGCCGGTCTCGCCAGAGATCGACTTGTTGTTGTAAGTTGCCGAAACGTCGCCTTTAACGCCAAAATATCGCGAGAAATTATAAACTCCGGACCCGTTCACACCGTTGAAGTTGTCGCGGTCCCGAAAGAAATCCACAGCCGAGTTTCCCGAATCGACGCCGGTATCGACCTGCCCGTTCGAATAACCTGCGAAAAACTCGACCTTCTTGTAGTCGCTGACAGGCTGGGCCTGTGCGACTGCCGACGCTGCGCTCACGGCAGCGATAGATAACGCAATTAGTGCTTTTTTGAACATAAAATATTTCCCTGTAAACCTTTTTCGTCGCTCAAACACACGAACGCCCAAGCAATTCGGTACTGCTGAATCGGCATGGGCATCCGCACAATTCTTTGTGCAACGTTGAGTTAGATGGAGTGGAAACTTGAGTGGTTGCTTTGTTCGAGAAGAAATCGTTATTGCTTCTCTGATTGCAATAAGCGATACGCCTCGGACTTGCCGATCCCGCGTTCCTTTGCGACGAGTTTCAGCGCAGCTTTTTGATCCATGCCTTCGGACTCAAGCTGCGCGATCCTTTCGGACAGAGACATCTCAGAC
>JBEBGW010000447.1:0-3285 GCA_040081025.1 Pyrinomonadaceae bacterium
AGGCATATTCTTGTCCATTCCGGCGGTCGACCAGTCGAAGGTGTAGCTCGCCCGGTCGTGCTCAAGCCAGTACGGCTGAGTCGGCTTTGCATCGGCAGGTGCTGTGAGCTTAAAGAAATTGGCACCGAGCGATGCTTCATTGCGCGGGCGGAATGCGTTAGCGGCGGGCTGTGTCGGTTCGGCTTGTGACGTGGCCGTCCAACCGTTCTGAGCATTGACCACGGCACTGGTGACCGTTATTCCAGAAGCTTCGGGTGCAAATACACGGACCGAAATATTTGCCGAATCTCCGGCGACGATCGTCTCGGTGTCGGCCAAAGCATCAACGATGACACCGGCAGCTGCGAGCAATGCCTCGCTGAATTCTTTTTCCTTGAACTTCAGGAAGAAGTCGGCTTCCTTCGAAGCGTTATCGTTTTTCAATGCGAGCTTTGAGCGCGCGGCCTTCACACCCTGAAGTCCGGATGCTAGAGGAGCGATCGACTTGCTCGGATTCAAAGCGTCGAAATCCTCAAGAGCCTTCGCGGCTGCGGTCTGGATGACGCGCAGATCAGCGTCGAGCGAACCGTCGGTCGCGCCCGCGAGTTTCGCGATCCCTGTGATCGAAGTGTCGAGGCCATCGAAGATCCCTTTCTCATTGTCGACCTTGACGCCATCGAGACCTCGACGTCCTGACTGCTGCTTGCCGCGAAGTTCGAGCGAGCCCATCTCCTGCGATTTGTGCTGACTGCGGCCTTCCATTGCTATCTCGAAATACGAACGGCCGATCAGCGGATCGTATTCGCCGGTCGGCACAACAACGCTCGCAGGATTAGCTGCATTCGCGGCAAAGCCCTGACCGACATATAGCTTCTTCGCCTGCCACGGACGCAGGCCTTCCTGGAAATGTTCCGGATATTGATTAGGATCGGCGGCAGCCTTGTACGCGATGGGCGTCAGGTAACCGGCGAGTTGATGTTGGCCGTGACCGTCAGCGGGCGTACCGGAGAAACGCGACGTGATCACCAGGGGACGGAAAAGGCGGATCGCTCTGACCATATCGCCGAGAACCTTTTTATCGTCCCAGATCCGTGCGGCCTCCTCGCGACGCTTAGAGAATCCGTATTCCATAAACCGAGTGAAGAATTGCTGGCTGCCATCAAGACGACGTGCCTGCAAAAGCTCCTCTGAGCGAATGATGCCGAGCGATTCGAACAGCTCCGGGCCGATCACGTTCTGGCCGCCTTCGCCGCGGGTCAGTGAAAGATACGCGACACGGGCACTGTCGCCGCGAGCCGTCCGTGCGATCAGACCGGAATCTTCGTCATCAGGATGAGCCGCCGTGTGCATCATGCTTGCGGTAGTCTGCAGGCGTTTGATCCTCAATCCAAGACCGGCCGCACCGTTATCGTAAACGGCACGAACCTGCGAATGAACGACAAATCCGGGAGCCAGCGTCGCCGCCAGCAGCGTCAAAACTAAGATGGATCTTGTATTTTTGTAGGCCATTATTCTGCTTCCCTTCCCTGTTCTGGATCTCGTACGGTCAGGCTGATCAAATAGCCGGCGACGACCGTCACCACACATCCGACTACGTTGAACCAAAGAAACTCGATCTTTGTATATCTGCTGGCAAGCCAGACCGATACCATGCCGATCATGAGGCCGAAGAATGCTCCCCGCGACCTAGCTCGCTTAACGCCGATCGCCAGTACGAAAACTCCGAGGAGCGATCCATAAAAGAACGAGCCGAACGTATTCACCACCTCGATCAAAGAGCCTAGGTTCGTCGCGTACATAGCGACAATGCATGCAAAGATCCCCCAGAAGAATGTGGCGATCCGACCGAATCGAACCATCTGGCGATCGGTTCCGTCGGGATTGAAGTGCCTTCGATAGAAATCGATCGTCGTCGCGGTCGCAAGAGCATTCAACTCGGCGGATACCGAGGACATCGCTGCCGCAAAGATCGCGGCGATGATCAGGCCGATCACGCCCATCGGCATATAGGTAATAACGAAGTTCGGAAAAACGTAGTTGACGTCGTTAAAACTTGAGTTGCTGGTCGTTGTCTTAACGTAATCAACTGCGTTCTTCCGCGCTTCGTTAAAGGTGGAATCGGCAGCAACATATGCGGCACGATTCACCTCGGACTGATCATCGATAAACTTTAGAGCGGCGTCTTCGCGAACGGCGTGGGCCGCGTCGAAACTGGTCTGCAAGGTTTGGTACTGTGCGGTACCCTCAACCTTTGCCGTGGCTACCGGGTTGAACACCATCGGCGGCGCCACGAACTGGTAGAAAACAAAGATCATGATCCCGATGAACAGAATGAAGAACTGCATCGGTATCTTTAGAAACGCGCTCATTAGGAGCGACGTTCTTCCCTCGCTTACAGAGCGAGAGGTCAGGAATCGCTGCACCTGGCTTTGATCACATCCGAAGTACGAAAGAAATAAGAACATGGCGGCGAAAACTCCGGACCAGATCGTGTATTTCTCGGTCAGGTCAAAGCTGAAATCAACCGTTTCCAATTTGCCGAGCGATCCCGCGAGATGGAGTCCGTCGCCCACGGAAACGCCGGTCGGAAACTGCGAAATGATCACTATCATTGCGACGGAAAGACCGAAGAAGATGACGATCATCTGCTTCACGTCCGTCCACGTGACCGCTTGGACGCCGCCGATCATCGTATAGACCGTCGTTGAAAGCCCCATCGCAAAGATGGTCGCAACCTCGCTCCAGCCAAGAACGATCGATAAGATAACGGACGGTGCGGCGATGACGACGCCGACGCCGAGGCCGCGAGACATCAAAAAGAAAAAGCTCGTGAGCGTTCGGGTCTTCGCATCGAAACGCTTCTCGAGATACTCATATGCGGTGAAGACATTTGCTCGATAGAAGAACGGGACGAGCGTGATGCAAAGGATCACCATCGCTATCGGCAGTCCGTAGTAGAACTGCACGAACCGCATGCCGTCGGTGTAGGCCTGCCCCGTCGCCCCGACCAGGGTGATCGCAGAAAGCTGCGTCGCCATTACGGACAAACCGACGGCCCACCACGGCAGGCTGCGATTGGCAAGAAAATATCCTTCGGCACTGCCGCTGTGCTTCGTCATCCTGATGCCGTCCCAGATGACGTATACAAGATAAGCAACAACGACCGCCCAATCGAGAAATCTCATTTTCCTTTTTGCAGAAGCCCGACCGTCAGGAAGGGCGTAACGATCACGCTTGAGATGAGTCCACGCCCGATCTTATCGTTTGTCAGACTAGCTGGAAAAGTATCGGGAAAACGTCCAGAGC
>JBEBGW010000100.1:0-12308 GCA_040081025.1 Pyrinomonadaceae bacterium
TCATTACCGAGACCACGACCGATTTCTATACGAATGTACCGGCGGCTACCCGCACAAAGACCGCAACCGAAACATTTCGGTTGAAAAGAACCTTCGAATACGCGTTCGCACGTATCGACGCAACGCCGTTCGACAACCTTCGCGTGAGCAGCACGTTCACGTGGAATCCGATCGTCGATGAGGGGAATGTTCCATTTGGAACGATGAGTTTCGGCGGCGTCGTTCCATCGGTCAATTTTGGCGGAAGCATCGGCACGCTGACGGGCCGAGACTTGACGGACAGGCAAGGCGGTCGCCAAAGCTCAAATAATTTTACTCTTCAGGGTGTTTACACCCCGACTAGTAAATTCGTTATCAGCTCGAGATTTTCCCGCGGCTTCTTGAACGAAAAGCTCGGAAATTATTTCGTTCCGCCCGGAATACGGATCAACTGTATCCTTGGCTCAACGGCAGCTAACCCGATCCCCGGGGCTTGTGATCAGGGACCGGCAGGGCCGAACAATTCGGAGACCATCAGGGACGTCTCAATTCGTCAGAACTACGAAGTGGACGGAACCTATCTTGTCAGCAACTTCGGCGGAAGACACGAATTGAAGGGCGGTTATCAACGCTTCAAGATCTTCAACGATGCTGCAAGAGGATACTCGACGAAAGGGCGTATTGACTTTGAATATGGCGTTGACATCGATGACGCGGGTGCAACGGGCGTGATCCCGACTCCGGGAGCTCTCGGTACGGGTATCCTGGTCCGCGTCGGAACGCTGGGTGTAGCCACGAACCTGAACCAGTCTTTCTACATTCAGGATAAGTACCAACCTTTCAAAAATCTTACCTTGAATCTCGGCGTCAGGTTTGAAAAGGAAGACCTCCCGTCATTTAACGGCTTTGCACCGCCGATCAATTTTGGATTTGGCGACAAGATCGCACCGCGGCTCGGGTTCGCATACGACGTGTTCGGCGATGGCAAGACAAAGATCTTTGCCAGCTACGGACAGTTTTATGACCGGCTAAAGTTCGAGCTTCCGCGCGGCTCGTTCGGCGGTGAAGTTTTCTATCAGGATTTCTTCGAGCTATTGCCCGGCGAGACGTATACCCAATACACGCTGGCGGGCATCGTTGGTGGATTTACCGGAGCAAGTGTTTGTCCGTCAACCGGCTTTATCACTGCCGGTGCACGCAGCCGCTGTCAGCAGAACCTACGTGTGGCTTCGAACGATCCGAATGGTTCGATATTTGACGGCGGGAAGGTCGATCCTGACATGAAGCCGTTTCGACAGACCGAATTCACGGTCGGTGTCGAGCGTCAGTTGAACCGCGACTTTGTTTTCAGAAGCCGCTATACGCATAAGAATGTCGATAGTGCCGTCGAGGACGCGGGCATCCGCAACTCGGAGGACAGCGAAGCATATATCATCGGCAATCCCGGCTCGGGCCTGCACCTCCAGACCCTGCAGCAGCTAGGTTATGCTAAGGCGGCAACCCCGCAGCGTCAGTATGATGCGGCGGAGTTCGTGATCGAAAAACGGTTGTCGAACAGCTTCTATTTCAGCGCGAACTATACGTATAGCCGCCTGTACGGCAACTATTCCGGCCTTGCGAGTTCTGACGAGGGCGGGCGTACGTCACCTGGCGTAAACCGCTTTTTCGATCTTCCGTATATCGGATTTTCCCTCACGGGCGAGCCGGACAACGGACGGTTAGGAACCGACAGGCCGCACGTGTTCAACGCGTACGGAGCATACATCTTTGATTGGAAGAGCAAATCGAATTCGACAGAACTCTCGGCGTTCCAGACGATCACGTCCGGCACACCGCAGACGACGCGGGTCTACATCATTTCCAATATCACGCCGACCCTCTTCACCAAACGTGGTGATCTGGGCAGAACTCCTACGTTCAGCCAGACAGATTTCAATATCACCCACCGATATAAGTTTGGCAGGGATAACCGCTTCAGCCTGGCTGGCGACTTGAGTCTCCTGAATCTTTTCGACCAGGATACGGTGACCGGTGTGTTTACCGCGCTTTCAACACCACAGGCTGTGATCACCGGCCCGACGTTCGGCTTCGCGAACAACGGTGCCGCATTTACCAACGCGCTGACGTCAGGCTCTCTGCTGACGCAGATCAACACTTACTTGAACGGGACAGCAACCGCTCTTAACCGCAAGGACAACCGGTATGGTCAGCCCAATGCTTACCAGAATCCGCGCTCCGTGCGTTTTGGCTTCCGCTTCCTCTTCTAAGAGGCCGCGGAAATGACACAAAAGCTCGTCCGGGATTGATCCCGGACGAGCTTTTTAATGTTTATGCAGATGCGGTCAATCGGCTGCAAGCTTTATGCTGCGTATGCCATATGACTTGATCTTGTTATGCAGAGTTGTAGTCTTGAGCCCGAGTATCGATGCAGCCCGCCGTTGGTTTCCGCCCGATCTGAGCAGTGCGGCGCGGATAAGCTTGATCTCGAATTCGCGAACCCTGTTGTTTAGGTCAAAGGAATCGACTTCGTGATTAAAAGTCTCGTCGCTTGTTAGTGAATCTATCTCGGTGAGCAGCGTCGTAGCTAACGCACGTATCAAGGAAACCCCGGAATCCATAAAACACAAAACTCCTTATGGGAAAGCTATCCCTCGTTCCTATACCTTATTCCGATCCGGTGTTCTAAACATCCAATTTGTGACTGATCACCGTACTTGAGTCATGAATGAAGAACAACCTGTGACGAAAATGAACCGCTATTGGAACATCCCGACAACGGCTGGTTCAAATCGGTCACAATGACCGGTTACCGTTCATTCTGCGCAAAAGAAATCTTGACAGCACATACGCCGAACATCTATTATCTGATGTGCAACGGTGTTTATCATTGTTGTAATACAGTTCTCTACACCCGATCAAGTTTCGAAAATCTACACACACCTTCCTTTTGTTTCCAACACTTACGGCCGCTTAAGGAACCTCGCTACCGATCAAATGTCAGCAAAACTTGGGGAAATTCTTGTCCGCGAAAATCTCGTGACTCCGCAGCAACTTCGGGAGGCCCTCGACTACCAACGTGCTAGCGGAGGCCGGCTTGGCTCAAATCTCGTCAAGCTAGGGATGATCTCGGACGATGTTATTACCGCTGTTTTGTCCCGCCAATACGGAGTCCCGTCGATCAATCTCGATCTATTCCAGATCGACGACGACGTTATACGCCTCATTTCTCAGGAAGTCGCGCTGAAGTACACGATCCTTCCGATCTCGAAAGTAGGAGCGACGCTCACCCTCGCAATGGCCGACCCGACGAACGTTTTCGCTATGGACGATATCAAGTTCATGACGGGGCTGAACGTTGAGCCGGTCATCGCATCGGAAGCATCGATCCAGATGGCGATCGGCAAGTACTACAGCGGTTCGACACAGATCGACATCTTCGACCAGGCGATCGCGTTCGACGTCGAGAAACTGAAGAACGGTAAAAACGGGAAGAACGGGAAGAATGGGACAAAGGGCGTAAAGGGTGATACCGGACTCGCCGACGGAGATCTCGACGTCAAACTTGACGAGTTCGATTTCCAGACCCACGAGGGTGAGGAATTCGAAGTTGTTGAAGACAACGAAGAGATCGATCTCGCGACGCTCGCTCGTGCCAGCGAGGATGCTCCTGTCGTTCGTCTCGTGAACGTTCTGATGGTCGATTCGCTCCGCCGAGGAGCGTCTGATATTCACGTAGAGCCGTACGAAAAAGACTTTCGCATCCGCTTCCGGATCGACGGAGTACTTTACGATGTAATGCACCCGCCGATGAAACTTCGCGATCCGCTGATCTCGCGTTTGAAGATAATGTCGAAACTCGACATCTCCGAAAAACGCCTGCCGCAGGATGGCCGCATCAAGATCAAGGTAAAGGTCGACGAACGCTCACGCGAACTCGACTTCCGTGTTTCGACTCTCCCCACACTCTTTGGTGAAAAGGTCGTGCTTCGCTTGCTCGATAAGGACAAGCTGATGCTCGATATGTCGAAGCTCGGTTTCGAACAGGAGAGCCTCGAGAAATTCCAGCGAGCGATCGCCAATCCGTACGGTATGGTCCTCGTGACCGGCCCGACGGGTTCGGGCAAAACGAACACACTCTATTCGGCGCTTCAGACGCTAAACCAGCCGGAAACCAACATCATGACGGCCGAAGATCCGGTCGAGTTTAACCTTCAGGGCATTAACCAAGTGCAGATGAAGGAGCAGATCGGACTGAACTTCGCCGCCGCACTTCGTTCGTTCCTTCGTCAGGATCCGAACATCATCCTCGTCGGTGAGATCCGAGACTTTGAAACGGCCGAGATCGCGATCAAGGCGGCTCTCACAGGCCACCTTGTCCTCTCGACGCTTCATACGAACGACGCACCCTCGACCATTTCGCGTCTCGTGAACATGGGTATCGAGCCGTTCCTGGTCGCAACCTCGGTGAACATCATTCAGGCACAGCGGCTCATCCGACGCATCTGCAAAGACTGTAAGGAAGAGGTGCATATGCCGCCCGAAGGACTCGTCGAGATCGGGTTCAAACCGGAAGAAGCGGCTTCGATCAAGCTATATAAGGGCCGCGGCTGCGAGACATGTCTTAACACCGGCTACAAGGGTCGCGTCGGACTCTATGAGGTGATGGAAGTCACAGACGATCTCCGCGAACTCATCATCATCGGAGCCAGCGCGATCGAGCTTCGCCGCAAGGCTATAGAAGGCGGAATGATCACACTCCGCGAATCAGGTTTGTACAAGCTTAGGGAAGGAATTACGACCGTGGAAGAGGTCGTGAAGGAAACGGTTCAGTAAGGAATTTTGGAGGAAATATGTTAATTAGGGCAATCGCACTGTCATTGGCGCTGGTCTTCGGAGCTGCAGTGATCGTTCCCGTGGCAACGGAATCGGTCGAAGCTGGAAAGAAGAAAAAGAAAAGGTACGCCAACAAGAAGTACAAGAAATACTCCAAGAAATGGTGGCGTCAATATCGGGCGCAGCAGCGTCGCAAGAAAGCGATGCAGGCACGTCGCCGAGCACTTCGCCTGCGGCAGCTTCGTCTTGCAAAGCTTCGCCGAGCTCAAAAGCCTCAACCGCGTGTCGCGACAGCGACCAAACCGGTGACTGCCGACAAGCCCGCAGCGACCGCGATGCTTCCGTCTGGCCAGACCGCTCCTGCGGGTTGGCAGCCGGGTTCGCAGAGCAATAGCGAGGTTCTCTTCTCGGTCGACGGCGGCCGCGGAACGGCGGCGATCTCGGTCGTCGGACCGGCAAGCGGTGAGACGGTCGATACCGGTCGCAACCGTGCGGTCGGCGGAGTTCCGACAAGCGCTCTCCGACGCGAGGTCATCAACCGCATGATCCGCGAGAACGGCTGGGTCGTGAACGATTTCCAGAAGGAAGTCGGCAACAAAAAGGTTTATGTGGTCGTCGCCCAGTCACAAGGTGCCGGCGGACGCCTCAACTCGCGTATGTTTTACTTCACCGAAGTAGACGGGCGCATCTACAGCCTCGCTACGAGTACCAACGTTGATTCGGCAGACCGGATCGCCGAGGAATCCGAAAAGGTTCTCAACTCGCTTCAGCCCCGCGGCGGCGTCCAGAGAGCAGCTACGCGAGAAGACTAGTAACTGTTAACGGTAAACGGTGAACGGAAAATGGTCGGAGCCAGGAACTGATCATTGACCGTTTACCACTTACCACCTACTGCTACACAAACCACCATGAGCTTCGATAACCAAACCTCAGTTGAATCCCATATAACTCTGCCTGAGCTTCTCAAGCGAATGACAGATGCCGGCGGTTCAGACCTCCACCTTACGACCAACTCGGCCCCGCAGATCCGAGTACACGGACACCTCAGCCCGCTGTCCGAGTTTCCGCCCTTCACGCCGGCCGATACGAAACGGCTCGCGTATTCGGTATTGACCGATGCACAGAAGCACCGGTTCGAGGAAAACCTCGAACTCGACTTCTCTTTCGGTTTGAAGGGAATGTCCCGGTTCCGTGCCAATCTCTTCAACCAGAAGGGAGCAGTCGGGGCCGTGTTCCGTGCGATCCCGTACGAGATCAAGTCGTTCGAAGCTCTCGGCCTGCCGCCCGTCGTTCAGGACATGTGCAAAAAGCCGCGCGGCCTCGTGCTCGTGACCGGCCCGACGGGTTCCGGAAAATCGACCACGCTTGCCGCGATGATCGATAAGATCAACATCGAGCGTCACGATCATATTCTTTCCATCGAAGACCCGATCGAGTTCCTTCATAACCACAAGAATTGCGTGGTCAATCAACGCGAAGTTGCCGCCGATACGCATTCGTTCGGTGCCGCGCTTCGTACCGCTCTACGTCAGGATCCGGACGTTGTGCTCGTCGGCGAAATGCGTGACCTTGAGACGATCGAGATGGCCCTGCGTATCGCAGAGACCGGTCACCTCACCTTCGCCACGCTTCACACGAACTCGGCCTATTCGACCATCAACCGAATCATCGACGTCTTTCCGTCAGCCCAACAGGCACAGGTCCGCACGCAGCTTTCGCTTGTGCTCGAAGGGATCATGTGTCAGGCGTTGCTGCCGAAAGCATCGGGCGACGGACGAGCAATGGCCCTGGAGATCCTCGTGCCGAATCCTGCTATCCGCAATCTGATCCGCGAGGACAAGATCCACCAGATCTACTCGATGATGCAGACCGGCCAGGACAAATTCGGAATGCAGACATTCAACCAGGCGCTCGCGTCGCTGTATCACAAGAAGACCATCACGCTTGAGGCGGCGATGAATCGAACGTCGAACGCCGATGAGCTGAAAGAACTGATCGAACGCGGATCGGGACTGAATTCGGGCTTTAGCGGCGGAACACCAAGGCCAGGTACGCCACCCGCAGGGGCCGGCAGCCCTTACGCTCAAGGCCGTCCCGTAGGAACGCGTCCGCCAGTCAGATAGAAACTTGCAGAAGCCCGTACGACGGGCACAACCGGGCCTTAAGCCTGTCAAGAGGAGCTAGAGAACAGTAATGCCAACATACGCTTTCAAAGGTAGAAATCGACTGAACGAACTTGTTTCCGGTGAGCGCGAAGCAGCCAGCCAGGACGAGCTTCGATCGCTGCTTCGGCGTGAACAGATCACGATGACGACGGCCTCCGAAAAGAATGTCGTCTCGATACCGAAACTTGGCCGCCGAAAGAAGGTCAAAGCCAAGGAGCTCGCGATCTTCACGCGTCAGTTCTCGGTGATGATCGACGCGGGTCTTCCGCTCGTTCAGTGTCTCGACATTCTCGCCGAACAGCAGCAGAATACGTTCTTCAAAGACGTGCTTCGGCAGGTTCGTCAAAATGTGGAAGAAGGCGCGACGCTCTTTGCAGCTCTCGAAAAGCATCCAAAGGTTTTCGATTCGCTTTATACGCACATGGTCGAAGCCGGTGAAACGGGCGGTGTGCTCGATCTGATCCTTCAGCGTCTGGCGACGTTGATCGAAAAGATCGTTAAGTTGAAGCGAAGCATCATCTCCGCGTCGATCTATCCCGCCGCCGTCATCCTTGTCGCGATCGGGGCGATCGCCGTGATCATGGTCGTCGTTATTCCGCAATTCGAGCAGATTTTTATCGGCTTGCTCGGTCCGGGCGAACTGCTGCCACTTCCCACGCGTATCGTGATGGGCATCAGCAATTTCCTCGCAGGTTGGGGCGGTCTTACGACGCTTGCCGCGATCATCGGAGGTTCAGTCGGAACAAGCTACTACTACAAGACCACGAAGGGCCGGTGGCAGATCGACACCCTGCTGCTCAAACTGCCGATCTTCGGTAGCATCCTTCGAAAGATCGCGGTTGCACGTTTTTCACGAATTCTCTCGACCTTGCTTTCGTCGGGCGTGCCGATCCTGCAGTCGCTCGACATCACGGCGAAGACCGCGGGTAACGTCGTTATCGAAGACGCGATCCTCAAGGTTCGTGCCGGCGTCGAACGCGGTGAAAACTTCGTCGATCCGTTAAAGCAGACGAAGGTGTTCCCGCACATGGTCGGGCAGATGATCGGCGTCGGTGAACAGACCGGTGCTCTCGACGCGATGTTAGGTAAGATCGCAGACTTTTACGAAGAAGAGGTCGATACGGCCATCGCCGACTTGCTCGCGATGATCGAGCCGGTACTCATCCTTTTCCTCGGTGTAACCATCGGCGGCATCGTTATCTCGATGTATCTTCCGCTCTTCACACTCATCGGCAAACTCGCCGGCGGTGCGAAGTAAGGACTTTCTCGCTCCCATTTTTCCTAGGTAAAGCGGCTTCTTCGGAAGCCGCTTTTTTGATTAGAGTTCAAGCTTTAGCTTGCGGCCGCTGCAACGAGACGACTTGCGACAACGCAGGCAAGCTAAAGCTTGAACTCAGAACTGCGAGTACCAAGCATCCGTTCTACGTACTTAGCGACCACATCGGCTTCGAGATTTACAGCGTCGCCGGGTGACAACGAGGAAAGGTTGGTGAGTTCCCAGGTCTTGGGAATGACGGCGATATCGAAATGAAAGTCCTCGAGCGCGGCGACGGTGAGCGAGATCCCTTCAACGGCGACCGAGCCTTTGTAGACGAGATATTTGGCAAACTCCGGCGGAACGCCGATACGAACTGTCCAGAATTCGCCGCTCTGTGTTGCCGAGATAAACGTCCCGCGTCCGTCGACATGACCCTGCACGATGTGGCCGCCGAGGCGCGTCATCGGCGTGACGGCACGTTCGAGATTCACAGGCGAACCAGCCGTGAGGTAGCCTAGCGTCGAACGGTCCAGCGTTTCACGCGACACGTCCGCTGCGAACGAGTCGGTTTTGATGTCTAGCGCAGTGAGACAAACGCCGTTGACCGATATCGAATCGCCCGCGTTCGTTCCATTGGTCACGACCATAGCATCGATCACGATCCGCGCGTTATCGCCATCGAACTCGATCGATCGCACGCTCCCCTTTTCTTCAATGATTCCGGTAAACATAAAAAGTGCGACAGACCTTCTCGGCCTGCCGCGTTTGGAAACTTAGATTCAGGCCGGTCTTAAAACCAGGGCTTCTTGTTGACGATATACGTCTGAACGAACTCTTCGTCCGTTTTCGTCAAGTAAATGATGCCTTCGATGATGCCGATCACAGTGGGGATAAATATCAGCGGAGCGCCGATCCCACAGGTCACCATCGCGATGATGATGGACACCAGGTAAACACCGATCAGAATCACGCCTTCCTGGTTGTAGCCCAGTACGAACTTGTGGATACCGAGTCCGCCGAGCACGATCCCGAGAATGCCGGCCAGGATCTTTTTGTCCGACCCGGCCGGTTTGACTGTGTAGTTCGGCATCGGCTGCATCGGCATCGGTGCGATCGGTAGAGCCGAGCCGCAGGTCATGCAGGTCGTGTTGAGGCTCGAGTTCTGAGCCGAACATCGCGGACAGGTTACGTATTGTGTGGCCATGGTTTATCTCGCTCGCGAAGATTCGAAAGTGCCCTAAGTATCGGCGAATTCAGGCCGTATGTCAAAAAATCGACTGCTGTTGTAACATCTAGCTTTCACGATGTCACAGAACGCTCCAGCCGAAACTTTACCGCCGAAATTGCGTCCCGCCGCTACGGGCGGAATCGATCCGTCGTCCATCGCCGACCTCGTCGAATGGTTCTTGAACTTTGACGAGCGAACGGCGCGAATGCGTCACGCGAACACGGAAGAGTTATTTCAATGGAAGCAGAAAGATGACGAGGCAAACGGCATCGGCATTTATCCATTCGAGAATGCCGAGGCTCGGTTTGCGATCGGGGTCTTTCAGGCTCTGCAGGAGAACGATTCCGAACCCATTCTCGGTCTGTGGCTGAACGACGTCCTCGCTGCCTTGCACGAATCCCGCGAGACCAAACGCGAGATCACCGAAGCGAACGACCTCGACAAAGACATCGAAAAATCTTCAATGGAAAAGGCGTTGCTGCTCACAACGAACAGCGAACGCCGTCTATATCTAACAAGCTCCTGGCTCGAAGTCCTCTGTACCGCCGAAGCCCGCGTCCTCGGCTGGATCTACCAAGAGATATACGGCAAGCCTTTTACGCCGACTACTTGAACACTTCGCACTGCTGCATATTTCCGAACTTCATCCCGACGGCGAAGGCCCGCTGTCGCTGATCGGCAGAGCCGTGGGTGAATGACTCGGGGACGATGTAGCCCTGAGTGCGTCGCTGGATCATATCGTCGCCGACCGCTGCAGCGGCCCTGAGAGCTTCGTCGATATCGCCGACCTCTACCTGGCCGCGCTTCTGCGCGTGATTTGCCCAAATTCCAGCGTAACAATCCGCCTGAAGCTCGAGCGCGACCGAGAGTTGATTGTTCTGTCCCTGAGCCTGAACCTTCGCCATTGTACCCAAAAGATTCTGAACATGATGGCCGACCTCGTGGGCTATAACGTAGGCCTGCGCGAAGTCACCCTTGGCTTTGAACTCGTTGGCAAGCTCACGGAAGAATGCAAAATCAAGATACAGTTTCTGATCGCCCGGACAATAGAAAGGGCCCATCGAAGCATCTGCCCGGCCGCACGCCGACGAGACCTGTCCGTCGAATAGGACGAGTTTCGGTTCCGCATAGTTCCGTCGCGCCTGCGTAGGCAAGACCTGTCGCCAAGTGTCTTCGGTACTCGCGAGAACAGCGCTCGCAAATTGGCGATTCTCATCCGGCGGCTGATTCGCAGAGTTACTTGCGGTTGGAGGCTGAACGTCCTGCGGGACACCGCCTTCGAGCAGTTGTCGCGGATCGCCGCCGAGCAGGCACACGATCGCCGCAAGGATCAATACACCGATACCGCCGCCGCCGAGGGCGACACCGCGTCCCATTCCGCGTCGATCTTCAACGTTTCCGCTCTGCCTTTGGTCTCTCCAACGCATCTGTTCTCCCCCTTTCTACAGCGTGTTAGTATCCTAACACTTTCCCTTTCAACGGATAAAGAATGACTTTGGATGAATGGCGAGCGGGCGGAACGTACTTTGAGAACGGCGAACTGAACGTTTTCTATCGGCGTTCGCGCACCGGCCGTGAGCCTGTTCTGTGCCTGCACGGATTTCCCACTGCGTCATTCGACTATCACAAGCTCTGGCAAACCTTGTCGAAGCGGTTCGACCTGATCGCCTTCGATCTGGTCGGTTACGGGTTTTCATCGAAGCCTCGCGATTGGGGATACACGACGTTCGATCAGGTAGTCGTCCTGCAGGAACTGGTCGCGCATCTTGGCGTTTCGCGGGTTCACATTCTTGCGCACGATTACGGGAACACGATCACACAGGAGTTGCTCGCGCGTGAAAGCGAAGGGCGGCTAAACTTCGAGATCGCGTCAATATGTTTCCTGAACGGAGCGCTCTTTCCTGAAACCCATCGACCGATCTTCGCCCAGAAACTCCTCATTTCACCGCTCGGTGCGATCTTTGGCCGGCTCATACCCGATGCCGTTTTTAAGAAGAATCTGTCGAAGGTCTTCGGCCCTGAGACAAAGCCGACCGAGGCAGAGCTCGACGATTGTCTGACCCTCTTCAAACACAATGACGGCAAGAGTGTCGCACACCGCCTGATCCGGTATATGACCGAGCGCGCCAAGTTTCGAGAACGTTGGCTCATATCCTTGCAGCAAATGGCGCAGCCGTTCCGATTCATAAACGGACTCGCCGATCCGGTTTCGGGAAGGCATCTCGTCGAGCGATTTCGTGAAATAGTTCCCGAGCAGAAAGATATTGTCGAGCTTTCCGGGATCGGCCATTTTCCGCATCTAGAGTGTCCCGATGCTGTGTTGGCCGCCTATCTTGAGTTTCGCGACGGCGTCAACGCTATATATGGCAGGGAATAGTTAAGTTCCGCTAAACCTTGACAGTTGTGAACTTACGGGCATAAGATAGGAACTCTTACGGCGCTTTTGCCTTCCACGGTTCACAGCCTTTTGCAGGAGGAAGTGATGATCAAGCTCGATATCGTCAACCAGGTTGCAGACAAAACCGGAGTTCCGAAGCAGAAAGCCGAGCAGGTTGTTGATTCGTTGTTCAATGCGATGAAGGAAGCTCTGGCTCGCGGCAAACGCATCGAGCTGCGCGGATTTGGCGTATTCGTCGTGAAGCCGCGGAAACGCGGTGTCGGGCGCAATCCTCGAACGGGTGAAGAAGTACCGATCCCGGCCGGCAAGACCATCAGGTTCAAGCCCGGAAAGGAGCTCTCCGCGAAGTCGGTAGGCGCCGATAGCGAACCCGAGACCGACTTTCGAGATCCGCTGCCGTACCCGTCCTACTAGGACGTTTCGCCGACAAATTAGTATTCTCAACAT
>JBEBGW010000448.1:0-3281 GCA_040081025.1 Pyrinomonadaceae bacterium
AAACCAGGCGTTCTCAATTTTCAATTCGCGCCTGTCACCGTTTGGCAGTACTGCCGTTGCATCTTCCAGGCCGCCGAATCGTTCCGGAAAATCCGTTAGGACCACCGCAACGAGTTCGCCGCGAACACCGCGAGGCCTAGCGATCCTTGCGATTGCGACAAGCTCGTCCAAGGCTAATCCTCGATCAGGTCGAGGTTATACCGCTTTCCGTGCTTTTGGCCCGCGTAAAAGAGCAAACTTCGGATCGCCTTGATCGTACGGCCTTCGCGGCCGATCAGACGGCCGTAATCGTCCGGAGCAACGCGCACCTCAAAGCGCACGTTCTTCCCGTCGCCGATCTCGTAAACCTCCGCGAGATCAGGCGAACCGACGATACCCTTCACGATTCTTTCGATTGCTTCTTTCATCTAGTCAGTCTAGGAAGTCTAACCAGTCTAGAAAGTCTCGGATGTCTGACTTCCCAGACTACCTAGACTTTCACGACTTCCGCGACTTATTCCGCTGCCGGATTGTTCTTGATCAGGCTCTTGACCGTTTCGGTCGGCTGAGCACCAACACCGACCCAGTACTGGATGCGGTCGTGCTTCAGGTTGACCTCAGACGGATCCGTCATCGGGTTATACGTTCCGAGATTCTCTAGGTACGCACCGTCACGCTTCGATCGTTTTTCTTTAACAACGACGCGGTAAAAAGGCTTGCCCTTCGCCCCAATTCTCATCAAGCTGATTGCTAACATAATTCTACTTTCTCTTCTTGTGTCTCTTTTTCTTCTTTCCGGATTTGGCTGAGCCCTCTTCGTCGGCTCCGCCATTTCCCAACATTCCTGCCATGCCGCCCATTCCGGGCAAACCGCCGCCGGCGAGCATCCCGCCCAAACCGCCGGCGAGGCCGCCCATCATCTTCTTGCCCAGGCCGGCAAGCAGGCCGCCTTTATTCATCTGCGCCATCATCTTCCGCATCTGCTCATACTGACGCAAAAGCTGATTGACCTCGGCGATGGTCGTTCCCGAACCGCCCGCGACGCGGGTCTTGCGGCTCGCGTCTAGGATCTTGTGGTCATTCCGCTCGGCCTTCGTCATCGAATCGATGATGGCCTCGGTCCGCTTCATCTGAACGTCGACTTCGGCCGACTGCTCATCCGAAAGCTGCATTCCGCCGGTCATTTGTTCGGGCAGCATTTTCATCAGCTTCGACATAGAGCCGAGCTTCTTGAACTGTCCCAACTGCGAACGAAAATCTTCCAGCGTGAACTGATTCTTTGTAAGTTTCTCAAGCTGTGCCTGAGCATCCTTTTCATCGATCTTGCCCTGAACTTCCTCGATCAGCGTGAGCACATCGCCCATGCCGAGGATCCGCTGGGAGATACGATCCGGATAAAAGGGCTCGATCGCGTCGTACTTTTCGCCGACGCCGACAAACTTTACAGGCTGCCCGATAACCTGCCGGATCGATAACGCCGCACCGCCGCGGGCATCGCCGTCCATCTTCGTTAGGACTACGCCGGTAATGCCGACTCGCTTGTGAAAGATCTCTGCCGAATTGACCGCGTCCTGCCCAGTCATCGCGTCGGCGACGAACAGGACTTCGATCGGCTTGGTCTCCGCTTTGATCTGCTCGAGTTCGACCATCAGGTCGTCATCGATATGCAGGCGGCCAGCTGTGTCGACCATGAGCGTGTCAAAGCCCATATCCTGCGCGTGCTTCATAGCACCACGCACAAGCGTCAACGGATCGTTAGTTTCCTTATCCTGATAAACGGGAACGCCGACGGCTCCGCCTACAACGCGGAGTTGTTCGCGAGCGGCGGGACGATATACGTCAACCGAAACCAGCAGCGGCTTGCGTTCCTGATTGTCGCGAAGCCAACGCGATATCTTACCGGTCGACGTCGTCTTACCCGATCCCTGCAGCCCGACGATCATCACGACGTTCGGGATCTGCTTGGTAAATACAAGCCGCGACGACGTGCCGCCCATCAGTTCGACGAGTTCGTCATAGACGATCTTTACGACCTGCTCATGCGGGTTCAGCCCCTGCCAAACTTCCTGGCCCTCGGCCTTAGCTTTTACCGAATCGACAAAATCTTTCGCGACCTTGTAGTTAACGTCCGCCTCGAGCAACGCCATCCGGATCTCGCGAAGCGCCGCATCCACGTGCTCAGGGGTCAACTTACCCTGCCCGCGCAGATTTTTCAGCGTTTTCTTCAGCTTGTCGGAAAGCGATTCGAACATATAGGCACACTTCGGCTACAAGAGTCGAAACTATAAATACTAGTGTTTTGCGCCATCAGTGTCAAGAAAACGCCTGTATTTGCGCGGTTTGGAACGAACATTGCGATAGGGACTTCGGATACGAAATTTATGTAGGTAATCCCTACACTGAAACTTTTGAGACGACAGGAGACTCGATATGACTACAAAAGGATTGATAGCTTACGGATTAGCTGTATTTACATCGGCTTTTACGATAGGTGCGTGCGACACGACAACGACGGTAAACACCAACACTAACGCTCGAAATGCGAACAGTAACACCGCGATCGTTGTGAATGCGACCACCACGCCGGCACCGCGAAACTCGAATTCGAACGTAACGCGTGAAGATTACGATAAAAATCGCGCCGATTACGAAAAAGAAAAGGGCTCAAGCACGATCGGTCAGGGCGTCAACGACAGCTGGCTCTGGTTCAAGACCAAGACAGCTTTAGCAACGACCGATGATCTTCGCGATTCGACGATCAACGTTGATGTCGTAAACGACAAGATCACGCTCCGCGGCACGGTTGCGACGGCAGCTCAGAAAACCCGGGCCGAAACTGTTGCCAAGGGCATTGAAGGACAGAAGGGCGTCACAAATCAGCTTACCGTGAAGGCGAACGATTCGATGACGAATCAGGTCGTGAACGGAAATACTTCGAACAAGAAGCCCTAAGGTTGGTTAATTTCTAGAATGTGAGCCTCGGTCGCTATTCGATCGAGGCTCTTTTAATACACGGTCGATCGCGGCGATCACACTTTCGGTGGAGACACTCTGAATACATCGCGGCTCGCCATACACCTCACATCGATAACCCGGACACGGCTGGCATTCAAACTTCTCGAAAACGATCTCATTCGGAGCATCAGTCCACGGCCGCCAATGATCGCGGTTCGACGAGCCGAATATCACGACTGTCGGAGTTCCGACCGCTGCGGCGATGTGGGCGATGCCGGAATCGTTTCCAATGAATACTTCGGCCCTCGCGGCGAGTGCTGTGATCTCGGGAAGTGACAGGTCATCAA
>JBEBGW010000449.1:0-3272 GCA_040081025.1 Pyrinomonadaceae bacterium
CCTTTGGGCGGCGACGTCGGCTCGGGGCTGGGCGACGATACACGAGAGCCTTGCGGATTTCATGCTGGCATTTGGAAAGATCGCGGCTCGGACCTCCGGCGGGCATCCGTTCATCGCCGAGATCGATGGCGAAGCGGTCGGAGCGGCGGGCTTCGGGATCTACGATAACGTCTGTATCCTCGCGGGTGCCGCGACAGTTCCCGAGTCACGCAATCGCGGAGTCCAAAATGCCCTTCTCGATGCAAGGCTGATGCTCGCTCGTGAAAGCGTTTGTTCGCTTGCGATGATCTGCGCTCTGCCAGGCAGCCAGTCTCAGAAAAACGCTCAAAAGAACGGTTTCAACATCGCCTACACTCGCACTAAGTGGCAGCTTTTCGAATAAGTTAAGCTATACTACCCGCGTCCACTGACTATGAAACGCTGCCCGAAGTGCGCCAAGAATTACTATGACGAGGCGCTAAACTTCTGTCTCGATGATGGCGAATGGCTGACGGGCGATGCGAGCGAGTCGCCGACGGTTAGTATGTCGGCGGCCGAAGTTCCGACACGGGCCTTTGCAACAGCGGGGAACGTTCAACACGCAGAATCCTCGTCGGTCAGATCGATCGCGGTCCTCCCGTTCGCCCACTTGAGCAGCGATGTCGACGACGAGTATTTCTGCGACGGACTCGCTGAAGAACTGCTTAACGGATTGTCACGGCTTGACGGACTAAAAGTTGCAGCTCGCACCTCCGCATTTTCTTTCAAAGGAAAGCACATCAACGTTGCCGAGATCGGACGCTCACTGGGTGTTGCGACAGTCCTGGAAGGAAGCGTGCGAAAATCGGGCGGACGAGTTCGGATCAACGCGCAACTTATCAACGCCGCTGACGGATTTCATCTCTGGTCGGGGCAATACGACCGCGAGATGCGTGACGTATTCGCGCTGCAGGACGAGATACGGGACGCGGTCGTTGATGCGTTGAAAATGAAGCTCCTCGGAGTCGAAGATGAAAGCGCTCCGATGGATGCGCTGATCAATGAGCTTCAAAACTATTCCCGGGATCTGGAAAGCTATCAACTCTTCCTTCGCGGCCGCTTTTTCCTGAACAAGTTCAACACCGATGATGCCTTCAAGGCCGTAGAGCTTTTCAGCAAAGCGATCGAACTTGATCCAGCATCTGCTCAAGCATACGCGGGCCTTGCCGTCGCCCACATCATGCTGACCGAGATGGGGCCGGTCCCGCCGCACGACGCAATGCCGAAAGCTCGTGAGGCTGCCCTTCGCGCCATCGATCTGGACGAGTCCCTTCCGGAGGCACACAGTTCGTTGGGGATGGTCCTGCAGATCTACGATTACGATTTCAGTGGTGCCGAACGGCAGTTCTTGCGAGCGATCGAGCTAAACCCAAATAATCCTGTACCGCGACAGGCCTACGGAGTTCTCCTGACGGAACTTGAACGGCACGAAGAGGCCGAAAAGCAGTTTCAAAAGATGCTCGAAGTCGATCCGCTATCCGTCGTTGGAAACTGGATCTACAGCTTCTGTTTATTCCTCTCACGCCGGTATGACGAATCGCTCGAGTGGGCGAAACAGACACTAGAACTCGATCCGAACTTCGGGGTCGCTTATCTGAGTGTCGCGTTCGCGCACCAGATGAAGGGTCAATATGAAGAAAGTGCCGAGGCTTACGCTCGCTGCAACGAGGTGATGGGATCGCCCGAGAATGCGGCCTTCATTCGCGAAAGTTACAAAGCAGGCTGGGAGAACTTCCTGCGAGCGATGACCGGCGATAAGCGCCCGATCGCCTTTTCGTCGTATATAGTTGCCGTATTTTATGCGGCGCTTGGTGATGTCGACGGGGCGTTTTCGCGCCTTGAAGCGTCTCTCAAGAAACGCGAGTCGCATATCGTTATGGTGAAGGTCGATCCTCGATTCGATTCGATGCGAAGCGACGTTCGGTACGCCAAGCTGTTGCGTGATATTGGTTTTTCAGAGTAATTCGGTTTCGAACGACTTGGGCTATACTGGCGGCGTTCCTGAATCGCTGCATTCGAAGTCGGCAATGCGATCTTAATGAGAAACGGTTTGAAGCTACTTCTACTGGTCGTCTTGATCCTTGCGGGGGTTGTATCCGAGTCTGCTCAGCCTCTAAAGATCGACCCGCAGACCGAATCCCGGATCGACTCGCTTATCGCCCAGCTAACGATAGATGAAAAGATCTCGCTGATCGCCGGCACCGGGTTCGACACGGTGCCGATCAAGCGACTCGGCATTCCTTCACTCCACATGACCGACGGACCTGCAGGTATCCGGATCGGGCCCGCTACTTCGTTCCCCTCGGGGATGGCGCTCGCTTCTACGTTCGATCCCAAGATCGTTTTCTCAGTTGGGAAGGCGATCGCGAGGGAAGCGAAGGCTAAAGGCTTCAATGTGCTGCTCGCTCCCGCCGTCGATATCCAACGCGTTCCGTTTGCAGGTAGAAATTTCGAGAGCTACGGCGAAGATCCGTTTCTCGCCTCTCGAATGGCAGTTGCGTACATCCGCGGAGTTCAGTCCGAGAAGGTCATTGCGACGGTCAAGCATTTCGCCGCCAACAATCAGGAGACGGACCGGAAGACAATAGACGCTCTCGTAGATGAGCGAACGCTTAATGAGATCTACTATCCGCCGTTTCGTGCAGTGGTCGAAGAAGCCGGTGTGCTTGCATTGATGTCTTCGTACAATCGGCTGAATGGACACTATGCGTCAGAAAACCAAATTCTTCTCGACAATGTTCTCAAGAAGAGATGGGGCTTTAATGGGTTGGTGATGTCAGACTGGGGAGCTGTGCATTCGACAGTGCCGACTGTAAACGCCGGGCTCGACCTGGAAATGCCAACGAATCTATTCCTCAATCCGGCGTCGATAAGAAAAGCTCTAACTGAGAAACGGATCAAAGAAAGCCAGTTGGACGAAATGGTAAGGCGCCTTCTTCGGGTCTCGTTGGCCGCCGGCCTTTTCTCGAACGACCGCGACAAGGGTGAGATCGATACGGAGGCGCACCGCCGGACAACTCTCGAAGCTGCGCTTAGCAGTATTGTCTTGCTTAAGAACGAAGGTCAGGCATTGCCGATAGATCCGACCGCGATCAGATCGATCGCCGTGGTCGGTCCGAACGCGGATAAAGCACGGATCGGCGGCGGGGGCTCGGCTGAGGTTAAGCCTTTCTATTCGGTAAGTCCGTTGGAGGGGCTTCGCCGTGGTCTCGGCCCAGGAGTTAATATCGATTTTTCGCCCGGTGTGGTCTCGG
>JBEBGW010000450.1:0-3237 GCA_040081025.1 Pyrinomonadaceae bacterium
ATCCGGAGCGGTGACGAAAAGATCCATCCAGCCATCTTTGTTGAGGTCGGCTGCGGCCGCTCCGTGCCAGATGAATCCGCTGTTTTCAGGAGTTCCGAACCCGGGAAGCGGCACTCCAACACCGGCAGGAACCGCGACCTCCGAAAACATATCCTTGTCGGCCACGAGCGAATCGAAGCTCGTCAGGTCGAACGAATCGAATTGCCAATGCTTATTCGCAGCGTAGCGCACGTCGGTCCAAAACGACCCGCGAGCCCACTCGCGCTTACCGTTAATATCGCGACCGATTACGTAGAACGCAATTCTTGCTCGTCCTTTCGAACCAACTACTGCGGTCGGTTCGTCGGCTCCAAGTACTGCTTTAGCATTCTCATCGAAATTCGCTTCTTTTACCTTGAAGCGTGCGTCTTCGATCTCAGAAAAGTGTTCGAGGAATTCCGACCAAGCTTCAAGAAAAGCCCTGTTAGTGACTTTTCCTGCTCCCGGATCATTGGATTTGGCCGCAACAGGTACGACCGGAAGCGTTGGCGCTGCCGCTTCCCATTTGTGCATTCCGACCCACTTGACCTGATTTGCGGTCGAGGTCGGGCGGGACGGGAAGATCTTTCCAGTTAGTACGGCTGGAAAATATTCACGGGTGATCTCGGTATCGCGGTCACGCGCCGCGACCGAAAGGGTGAGCAGATCGTTCGCGAGAGATTCGGAAAGCTCCTCAATGGTCTCAAGCCGACGGTCCTCCGCGCCTGCGGGGGCCTTTGTGGTCACCGCCTGCTGCGCAAGGACGAACGTCTGCCCGAGCATTGAAAATGCGAGCAAAACGACAATATACCTGCTGAATGAGAGTCGACGGTGAAACATCTGGTACAGCGTACTCACTCCGGAAAATTCAATATTGATACGTAAGGACTGCGGATTTGCTTCCCTATTCTATTACAAGACTTTTGCCAGTGCCAACGGCAATGATACGCGAAAGCTGCATTAAAGCTCATGAAACTGCAGACAAACAGGTGTCGGCGTGTCGATGGTCGAGCCTGTGTACGTCCGCTTTCCGGTGCTGCAGTCGATCGCGAACGTCACGATCGAATTCGAGCGCTGATTCGCGGCGAGCAGATAGCTGCCGGTCGGATCGATCGCGAAGTTTCGCGGAGTCTTCCCCATGGTCGACACGATCTCGACAAGCTGCATCTTCCCAGATCTCTTATCGAACGCGTATACCGCAATACTGTCGTGTCCTCGGTTGGACGCGTACACATGATCGCCGCTCGGCGAGACGTGCAGATCTGCACAGCTATTGCTCGGACTGGAGATGCCTGCGGGCAAAGTGGAAAGCGTATCGACCGCCTTCAGCCCGCCCGATGCCGCGTCGTAGCTAAGCGACGTTAGAGTCATATCCAACTCATTGACGACGAATGCGAACTTTCCGCTCGGATGAAATTTGAAATGCCGAGGCCCGGCCCCGGCGGTTGCTGAAAAGAATGGCTGCTTGGGGTTCGTCGCGAGCGTTCCTTTTGCTTTATCAAACTCGTAGATCATCACGCGGTCGATGCCGAGGTCATTTACGAACGCATACTTGTTTTGGCTATCGAGAATGATCGAATGCGCATGGGCGGCTTCCTGACGTTCCTTGTTCGGCCCGGTCCCGGAATGCTGTTCGACGTCGATCGCCTTTCCGAGTCGGCCGTCATCACCGATCGGCAGAACCGCGACGTTGCCACCCATGTAATTAGCGACCAGAGCAAACTTGCCGTTCGCACTCGTTGTGATGTGGCAGGGAGCTCCGCCCATGCTGGGCTGTTTGTTGAGAAACTTGAGTTCGCCCAATTTTCGATCGATCTCAAAAGCGCTCACAGCTCCCGACTTCAACCCGTCGAACTCCATCGTTTCGTTCACCGCGAACAGATAGCGTCCGCGAGTTGTGAGAAATGAGGGTTCCTCGACTCCCTCGACGACACGAAACGCCGAGAGGCGGCCGGTCGCTCCGTCGAACTTGTGGATGTAGATCCCCTTGCTCTTGCTTTCACCCGATGTGTAGGTGCCTACGTAAAGAAGCATATCTCGTGCTTTAGAGCTTGACGCTTGTGCGTTCAGATCGCGAACCAATGCAGCGGAGCCAAGCCCAGCGGCAGCGAGCCCGATAAAACTGCGTCGGTCGATATGTTTAGAGTTTCGCATTATTAAACTTTGATGAAAATCCGCTTTCGATATAGCACCCACATCATCAGCAGCCAAAAGCCAACGTACGAGAGCGCATAGAACAGGGATGCATTGATCGGGTCGGCCCAGCTTAAGAACAGATTGTTGTAGATCCATTCCTGAAGCGAGATAGAATTTCCGTCAGCCGCAGATATGGAAATCGAGCCGAGCAAGTGCGAGAGAATGCCCGAGAAAACGTACAGCGCCAGCGCGTTCACGCCGAAGATTACGAACGGTTTTGACCACCAGGACATCCGCTTCACATCGATGAGCCAGTAACAAACGCCGAGCGTCAGCAATGCCAGTCCGGCGGTGTAGAGAACGAATGAGCTCGTCCACAGAGCCTTGTTCAGCGGGAACAGAAGGCTCCACGACCACCCGGCTGCGGCTAAAATCGTCCCGGCGAAAAAGATGCCGTTCGCTTTCTCGACGCGATCGTGATCTTCGATCAGCCATTTGCCTGTAAGCGCGCCGCACATGGTCGTAACGATCGACGGGAGTGTCGAGAGGATGCCCTCGGGGTCGAAGACTTTCGCCGAACTCCACAGGTGATCGGGCGTCAGGATCAACCGGTCAAGGTACGCGGCAAAATTGCATGCCTTGTCGTCGATGGTCGTAATCGCACATCCCGGAACTGGGATCAGCGTCATTACCAGCCAGTATCCGACGAGAAGCGCGACTCCAATGATGACCTGCTGCTTCCAGCTAGTGTTGAGAAAGATGATCGACGCGACGACGTAGCAGACCGCGATCCGCTGTAGCACTCCGGGAATGCGCACTGTCCCCAGATCCATCCAAACAAAGTTTGTGCCCGCGAAATAGAAAACGGCGATCAGTGCCGCGGTAACGCCCAAAGCACTAGCTGCCAGCCGAAGCTTATCGACCAGATACAAATAAAGTGCCGCGGAGAACCCAAGGGAGATCAACAGCTTCCAGAATTGAGAAAGATCGGTCTCGCCCCAACCGAAGAACGGTATCGCATAGATCACGAGCCCAAGTGCGAAGATCTTCGCTCCCCGGGAAAGGATCTTGTAGTAGATATCG
>JBEBGW010000451.1:0-3230 GCA_040081025.1 Pyrinomonadaceae bacterium
GTCGGCCTGGGCGGGATGATCGCCCTTTGCATAGGTTTCTTATTCGTACTGCCGATCATCTGGGTATCGTGGGCATTTGCATACAGGCAGGTCTTTCCCGACCTCAGTCCGACGGTTTTCCGAAACGAACCGCCGCCGCCCGACGCATACCAGGGCAGCTTTGGACAAGGACTTTGATCGGAGTTGACCGAAGGTGAACCAATGAACCGCTACTTGCAAGGAGCCTTATCGATACTGTTCGGATTTCTGATGTTCGCGTGGTTCGTTTATTCGATAATGAATCCGCCGACAAGACCCAGCGAGACATATTCGATGGATTGGGTGCTCGTCTTTGTGAAACTTATTGGAGCGATAGCCCTATTCATCGGCGGATTCATAACGCTGATACGTAAATGAATCTGATCAGAGTATTTTTTCCATGAAGAGCACGCCATCGTGCGGGTTGTGATAGTAAGGTGGAATTTTGTAAAAGCCGTGCGCCTCGTAGAGAATCACGGCTTTTCCCATTTTTGGCGGATGTGTATCGAGCCGCATCTTCTGGTAGCCGATCTCGATCGCATCGGCGATCACTTTTTCGATGAGCGTAACGCCAATGCCCTTTCCACGAGCCGATTCGCGAAGGTAGAGCCGCTTCATCTCGCAGATACCTTCTTCGAGCTTTCGCAGCCCGATGCAGCCGACCGTTTCGCCGTCGACGCGAGCGAGATAAAGCCGGCCCTCGGGCGAAGCATACATTCCGGGCAAATTCGCCAACTCATCTTCGAAGCTCTGGAAACACAAGCTCATCCCGAGCCACTGTTCGTACTCCCGAAAGATGCGACGAGCGTCTTCAACGTCCTCAAAAGTTGTTACCTGTATTAACTCAACCATCGATTTATTGAAAATTTAACACGGCAAAGCTATCGTAAGAGAATAACTCACATGGATAGACGTTCATTTATCGGAAATCTCGCAACGTTCTCGGGGTCGCTCGCTATCGCCTGCGGCAGTCTCGGCAAACGTGCCGAGGCCGTTACTCAAACCGGCGATCTCACAAAACTCAAGGCCGAGAGTTTCGGCGAACTGATCCCGACGGCGACGAAGAATACGGGTGAAACCTTTCTCGCGCTACCGAAAGGGTTTGAATACAACGTCATCGGCAAGGTCACGTCGACGATGTCGGATGGCCGACCAACTCCGCCCGCCCACGACGGAATGTGGACGTTCAAAGTTGGGGGCGAACTGCGCATCGTACGGAATCACGAGGTGGCCGGAGGCAAGGTTCCCAAACCGGGAACCGCGATCGGTTTAGCAAATCACTACGACGAAACGGTTGGGGGTGGAACGACAACCCTTGTGATCGATCCAAAGACACGCGAGATAAAACGCGATTTCGTCAGCCTTTCGGGCACGCTGATCAACTGTGCCGGCGGCCCGACGCCTTGGGGATCGTGGATCTCGTGCGAAGAGACGACACTTGGCCAGACCGTCCGCACGAATGAGCGAACCGGAGCGAAAACAGGCGGGCTTCCCAAGCCGCATGGATATTGCTTCGAAGTTCCTGCTTCGGCGAACAACGCCCTTCCGCCGGTGCCGCTTAAGGCGATGGGCCGGTTCGTACACGAAGCTGTGGCCGTTGATAAAAAGACCGGTATTGTTTATCTCACTGAAGACTACAATCCGTCTGGCTTCTATAGGTTTCTTCCAAATCGAAACAAGCGCCTCGCCGAGGGCGGCGTCCTTCAGGTATTGGCGATCAAGGACAATCGATACGACACTCGAACGAGCCAGACACAAGGTTCTCGCCTGCCGGTACGATGGGTGACGATCCCAAATCCCGATCCGGCCGAGGCGGATGTCGATGAATCGGCGGTTTTCAAACAAGGACAGGCTAGTGGAGCTGCGTCATTCGCTCGGCTCGAAGGATGCTGCATAGACAAAAAGGGTCGCCCGTACTTCACAGCAACTAGCGGCGGGAATGCGAAAGCAGGACAGATATGGATGTACGAACCGGATGGGCGCGACGAAGGCACGCTCCATCTGTTGTTTGAATCGCCCAACCGCGAGATCCTGTTCATGCCCGACAACATCTGCCTTCGACCGAAGACCGATCTACTATTTGTTTGCGAGGATGGCGATTACGAAGGCCTCGAATCGAAGAACCATTTAAGGGTCCTGTCACCGTCAGGTCATATGGCCGATTTTGCCAGGAATATCTCGCCGCAATTCCCTCGGAGTGAATTTGCCGGTTCTGTTTTCTCGCCCGACGGCAAGACCCTGTTCGTAAATCTGCAGGCCGCTGGAGCCACGTTCGCGATTTGGGGCGACTGGTCGAAATTCCGTTCCTAGTTGCACGCTCGCCGTTAACGTCAAATAATAGGTGTAATGGAATTAGCGGTCGAGAAATACAAGGTCGTGGATGAGCCGTTCTATCTGCCCGTTCGCCAAGAGGTCGAACTTTTCGAGGCGGCGTACGCGGCAAAGCTACCCGTAATGCTGAAAGGGCCGACGGGCTGCGGCAAGACGCGCTTCGTCGAGCATATGGCGTGGAAGATGGGAAGGCCGCTCATCACGGTCGCCTGTCACGAGGACCTTTCCTCAACGGATCTTGTCGGCCGTTTCCTGCTCGAAGGTGAAGAGACTGTCTGGCACGACGGACCGTTAACGACAGCCGTGCGTGCCGGTGCGATCTGTTATCTCGACGAGGTTGTCGAAGCTCGCAAAGACACCGTCGTCATCATCCACCCACTTACCGACGACCGCCGCCGTCTGCCGATCGAGAAGCGCGGCACCGTGATCGAGGCTCCCCCGGAGTTCATGCTCGTTGTCTCCTACAACCCCGGCTATCAGTCGATATTGAAAGATCTAAAACAGTCGACACGCCAACGCTTTGTCGCAATGGAGTTTGATTATCCCGAGGCCGAAGCGGAGGCCGAGATCGTTGCGAAAGAAGGCGGTATCGACCTTGAAATGGCCGCCGACCTCGTCAAGATCGGCCACAAGGTCCGCAACCTTCGCGGTCACGGGCTCGAAGAAGGCGTCTCCACACGCCTTCTGATTTACGCGGCTCAGATGATCTCAAAAGGCATTGCACCTGTCGACGCCGCCGAGGTCGCCATGTGCTCGCCCATCACGGACGACCGCGAGCTTCAGCGAAGCATAAAAGAAATAATTACGACCATCATCTGACCTATGGAATCTGAACGGCAAAAACGGCTATACATCGATCAGGCCTGTCGAGAAGCACTAGG
>JBEBGW010000452.1:0-3220 GCA_040081025.1 Pyrinomonadaceae bacterium
GATGAGGTCAATTCCGAATCGAACGCGGATCCGCGGCTGTAAACCACGGTCTCGGGTCTCCGAGTCGGACTCGCCTCCTTCACCAATTTAACGGGTGGGTCACTACCTGCAGGTGGTGCCACCTTTCCTTTTTGCCGCGGGTCCGGAAGGATGTCGAAGCCGGTGACGCTGTCCGTGAGTGATATCGTCCTCGGCGAGAATGTATGACCCTTTGCGGACGCCGACACTACATAAAGATCGCCGGAGTCGAGTTCCTTGATCGAGTAGTAGCCGAACGTGTTGGACATCGAGCTATGAGTCTTACCCGTCGAATCCATTGCCGAAACGACAGCACGTGATATAGCACGGCCGTTCAGATCCAGCACGCGGCCGCTCAAGCTGACATCTGCCGCGCTCGGTGCGACGGCACAGTCAATATCCGAATGCGAGGACGCTACGATCGTGTCGGACAAAGCCAGTCCAAGCACATTGAGTCTCAGATGGATCGCATTGACCGTAATGTTCTCCGGATGAATAGACGGCGACGGCGGCAGCACGACCTGTTCGTTGAACGTGATCGATCCCAATCCTAGCGGAAGGACGATCGTCTGATTTGGCGGAAAATCGAGATCTACCGCGATCAACGCACCGAGTACGCGTACCTCGAGATCGACGATATCCGAATCGCCCGTGCAGGTTGGCAGAGACAAACTGCACGTACAGCGGGTATTCGAGGTCACCGTGGTTGCGGTAACGGAGAGCAGTGGCGGCCCAAAGGGCAGGATGTCAGCGACATTTAATGCCAAGGCCTCCACAGTGGAATCCGACGCACTCGAGCTAGCGTTGGTCAGCGGTACGGTACTTCCGCCCGCGCCAGTGTTAGATGTGATCGTCCCACTCGTTAGCGGCAGAACCGGCAATGTTGCTCCGACAGTCGATACATTGATCTGACCACCGGTAGTCGGAAGAAATCCCGTGTCGGAAACTAGGGTAGTGATATCAGTTCCCAAAAGGGTTCTGTTTCTGTTTCTGATACCGGTTGCCCGGCCACTGTAAAAGTTATTGAGCGGAGCGATAGCACAGGTGATGTCAGAATGGGCCGACGCCACGATGACATCGGTCACAATTCCTGCAACTACCAGCCGCACATGGATCGCATTTACGGTTATGCTGCCGGGAGAGGCGATCTGCTCGTTCAGGACTACGGTACCAATGATGATGCCACCGGCGAAAATGTTGATGGTCGTGTTCGGTGCAGGATTTACCGTACCGCTCAGAAAGGTGTTGTTTCCGTCCGGGTCTGTAATGCTCAAGTTGGTTAGCGTGGAAGTTCCAGTACATGAGCGCGTGGGACAAGAACAGAACGTGTCTGACCTAACAACGTTGGCGCCTATCAAGAGATCAGGCACAGGGCCAGCGTCGATGCCGACGCTAAGAGCGTTGACACTTGCGAGAGACTGACTCGAATTGGGTGTGGGAGGAACTGCTCCGGGACCGCCTGATGTCCTTACGGTAGCGTCACTAATACCAAGAATGTTGGGAATCGTGACCCCGGCACTTGTAAGTAGGATATTTCCGCCTGCAGCAGGCAGGTTTCCGGTGTCGGCGACAGATGTCGTAAGCACGGGCGTCGCCGGAACCGTGACTGTGACCTTTACGGCCGCTGCCTCGCCGCCGTATGTCTGACCTTCAGCAATCGCTGCAAAAGATAACACGGCGGCTATCGATAGAAGATATTTTCTAATTGATGTTCTTTGACTCATATGATCAGTTCCTTTCTCTGCAGAGCAGATGGGTGCGTTAATGTGGAAGTACTGCACCGGCGATTCAACCGGAATGCGCGCGCGTTATCGCCCGCATCTGGTGAAGGAGTCGCTCTTGCAATACGAGATGAGACGGTTATCCATGTACCTCGCCAGCAGCGAGGACACACAAAAACTAGTCCCGGACGTCGTGCTTAGAGAACGCTCTCTTTTCAGCAGTCAGGAAACTGATCAGCGCGAACGAGATATCGGTCGCTGAACTCAAATTGTGATTTAGAGACTAGGCAAGCGTTTTGGGAGTTGGGAGGGAAAGTAACGTTGTTCCCTTTATTCGAACCCAAATTGCCGAAGGTTGACGAAATCGTCATGGAAGTTCCTCCTGAGGTTCTTATGGAATCCAGGTTCTTCCGAAAGGCAATTTGGCAAAGCCGAAAGGTCGGTTTTTGTCAGTGTCTTTGCGTGAGAACTTGGGGGTTTGATTGAATGCCCTGAACTGGGCTAAATCAATCGTAATTAACACACAGTTATATTGTCAACAACTATTTCTGATGCCTCGCTCCTTCTATCGAGCGTCGGGCGTCTTCTATCGCCATTACACGTTTAATAAACGTTGGCTTCCATAAGTTGATCCGAAATCGTACAGGGTGGTGGAACTTGCGGAGAACATCGGGAGTTGCCCGCAACAGCAGTTTTTCGGTAGCCTTGGCTTTGCAATCATCATACCAAACGCTTCCATCTTAGAATTAGCGCGTTTTTATGGACAAATCGTTACCTATCGGGATCTTTGACTCAGGAGTGGGCGGACTCACGGTCTATCGGGCCCTTCATGACCGTCTGCGAACCGAACACTTTGTGTATGTAGGTGATACAGCGCGCGTTCCGTATGGAACGAAATCGCTCGCAACCGTCGAGCGTTACGCCGTCGAAAACTCGGAATTTCTTGCATCGCTTGGGATCAAGCTTCTAGTGGTCGCGTGTAATACCGCCTCGGCGCTCGCTTTACCGAAGATCCGGGAACGGATCGGCTTGGATGTAGTGGGGGTGATCGGACCCGGCGGCCGAAAAGCTGTCGAGGTGACGGGCGGACTGTCTAACCCGAAAATCGGCGTGATCGCGACGGAAGCAACTATAGCGAGCAATGCGTATTACGAAGCGATCAAGCGTGCGTCGGATTCGGCTGACGTTCTTCAACTAGGCTGTCCGTTGTTCGTGCCGCTCGCGGAAGAAGGCTGGACGAACGAGTCGGAGACTTTCTCGATCGCGGCAAAATACCTGGCCCCGATGAAGGAATTCGCACCCGACGTTCTTGTTCTCGGCTGCACTCACTATCCGATACTTCGAGACGTGATTCAGCAGACGGTTGGCGAAAATGTTAGGCTAATTGATTCAGGTGAAGCGACTGCAGAGGAGGTTGAGAAACTTCTGATCGAGAAAGATATGGCAAATCCGAACCTGATAACGGGCGAACGCCGTCTCTG
>JBEBGW010000101.1:0-12055 GCA_040081025.1 Pyrinomonadaceae bacterium
GCTGATAATTCGCCATGTGAAATGGGGGCTTAAGCCCCCATTAACTGTTTCACGATCATGTCCGTCTGCTAAAGCAGACGGCAATTGACGCCATTCTCATCTCCCGCACGGGGGGATCGCGGTTGGTTCGAAGCGGTCGACGTAGTCACGAGCGTAGGTGGAGACGTTGTTTCGGATCTTGTTAAAAACGAAGCAGTAATAATCTTCGTCCTTGATTCGTTCGCTGAGGTACTTCATCGCGGTAACCTCGCTCCAATATTCGCGGCTTTCCCAGATCTCGATGGGCGTACCGCCGATCTGGCCGGCGAGCTCGACGAGTTTTTCGTCACGCGTGTTGTGGCCGTTCTTGAGGAAGATCGAGGTGTACTCGGGAATGAGCTTGCTCTGCTTTTCGATCAGGAAACGATTTGCGGTCGCGGCTTGAGCCACATGTCCAAGCTCATGCGAGAGCTTGGTCGCGGCGAGGATGCGGCCGCTGATCATGTATGAAGACTGGTCCGCGGAGAGCGAATTCAGGACCGGATAATAGATCGGGTTCGGATATCCGTCGTCGATCTGATTGCCCAAGGTTATGGTTGCGCCGACGAAGGTGCCCTGGCCATCCCACTGGAAATTATCGGTCCCGGCTCCTTTTCTCTTATCGCCGCTTATCTTTATTGTGAGCACAAAGCCGGTGTTGTTTGCGTAGGCCTCCCACTGCTTGCGGCCAAACTCGGTCGAAAGGAGCTCCGTTTTCCAGCGTTCGTAACGTTCAAGATACTTCTTTGGGATCTCTTCGCGAATACCGCCGTCCCGCGGTGTCTCGACGATCGAGACCGTGGGGAAGAAAAGATCGTATGAGAAGACGATCGACGGAAAGGCGAGGCAAGAGACAATAACCAAAACACCTGAGGGCAAAAGCCGTCGCACCATTCTCATCAAGAATGTCCTCCTTAGATAGGGCTGATCGAGTTAGTTTGATTCGGAAAACCAATTTACGTTATATCAAGTCGCCTTTTGCGTCAAGATTTACTTTCTCGAACGGTTGTCGTTTCGGGCGTTCGATCGGCCGTCCCAGTTCAACTCAGAGTCCGTGCCTCAAGCCAAAAAGAAACAGCGTATCCGGCAATGGATACGCTGTTCTTGTTTGAATCCATTAATGGATCCGGTTATTTAGTTTTTTCTCCAAAGTAATTATGCATAAACATATCACCCCCAGTGGTCTCATTGTTGCACAGTTCGGACTCACAATTCCACAATTTTTTTTGAGGCTCGGATTGAGAGTTCCGCTCGTTTCGGGCTAAAGTTCCCTCACGCGATGAGTATCAAGGATCTGGATCTTGAATTGGAAGAGGATGCGGCGGCGGGCCAAGGCAGATTTGACGCTATGAGAAAGCGGGCCGGCTTTTTTCTTGCGCCGTTCGTTTTTCTGGTGATCTGGCTAATGCCGATGCCTTCGCTCAAACCGGAGGCTCACAGCCTTGCCGCTATCATTGCGGCGGTAGTGGTCTTTTGGATATGCGAGTCGCTGCCCATGCCGGTGACGGCGCTGATCGGCGCCGCGCTGTGCATCTTCCTGCAGGTCGCGGATGCAAAGGCCGTTCTCGCCCCGTTTGCCGACCCGCTGATCTTTCTTTTTATCGGGTCGTTCATTCTCGCCCGGGCGATCTTCCTGCATGACCTCGACAAGCGATTCGCCTACGGTGTGCTTTCGTTGAAATGGATAGGTGCGAAACCTTCGCGGATCTTGTTCGGATTTGGCGCGGTTACCGCGTTCATATCGGCGTGGATATCTAATACCGCGACGACCGCAATGATGTTCGCGATCGGACTTTCGATCATCCAATTTCTCTTTAAACACGAGAAGCAATCCGGCGTAAAGATCGATCGAGGCTATGCAACGGCACTGATGCTGATCACATCGTTCGCCGCATCGATCGGAGGGCTTGCGACACCTATCGGGACTCCGCCCAACGTCATCGGGTTAGGGTTTATCCGCACTCTTGTTGGCGCCGAGATCTCGTTTTTCGAATGGATGCTTATCGGCGTTCCGGTCGTGATAATCCTGTATATCTTCTTGTATTTTTACCTGAACTATCTCGCTCCTGCCGGCGTCAAGGAGATCCCAGGAACCGCGGACATGATCGCACGAGAGCGCGCCGAGCTTGGTGGATGGACACGGGCGCAGAAATCGACAGTCATCGCATTCGGCACCGCGGTTTTCCTCTGGATCTTCTCCGGCCTTGTAGCCTTGATCGCCGGTGATACTAGCCCGATCTACAAGACGATCTCGACGCGAGTGCCGGAAGCAGTTGGGGCGCTCGCAGGAGCGATGCTGCTTTTCTTGCTACCCGGCAATGCCAAAGGCGAAAAGGCGATCACGTGGTCCGAGGCTCAGAAGATCGATTGGGGCGTTGTACTTCTTTACGGCGGCGGATTTGCTCTCGGCGTGCTCTCGTTTCAGACCGGACTTGCGGAAAGCATCGGCAAGAACCTGACGATGCTGCTGCCGTTGAGCGGTGAGTTTGGCCTGCTGGTCGCGTCCGTGATCGTCGCGATCCTGCTGAGCGAAACAACGTCGAATACCGCGTCGGCCAACATGGTCGTTCCCGTCGTGATCGCGATCGCACAGGCGCAGGGAATCGACCCATTCATGCCCGCACTCGGCGCGACGATGGCATCGAGCCTCGGATTTATGCTGCCCGTCTCGACGCCGTGCAACGCGATCGTCTACGGCTCGGGCTACATTCCGCTGATGAAGATGGTGCGATACGGCATCCTGCTCGACATCGCCGGTGCGATAGTGATAATCGCACTCGTCTCAATGATCGCGCCGCTTATTAGGTGATCTTTTGTTGGACTTGGTGCCGGAGGTCGGACTCGAACCGACATGGGATTGCTCCCGCCAGATTTTGAGTCTGGTGCGTATACCAATTTCGCCACTCCGGCGTGGAATCTCAAATAATAGAAAATGCGGGGTTGAGCGTCAAGCTACTCCGGTCGGCTCCGCGATGATGACTATTTGAACGCGGCGTTTCGCTTCTTCGATGAATGTCTCGATGTTTGCAGCGACGCGTTCCTCGATAACTGCGGTGTTCACACGAGCGCGGGCCTCTTCTAGCGTCGGGACGATCGCGGAAGGATTGGCCCGGCGAAACTCCGGCACCCACTTGTCGCGGTAATAGGTGGCCTCATCATCAGCCGTCACAACCACGAACGACCGGAACCGGAAATCGAGATATTTCTCGATCGCGACGCGCTGGCCGATGATATTCTCGAAATTGTCGTCCTTGACCGACGAAAATCCAACGGTTTTCAGACGGTTTTCAAATTCTGCCGTTGACTGAAAAAACTTGAGAATATCGGCGATCTTGTCGGCTATTTCCTTGTCGGTAGGGGCGGCACGCGGAAGACGCTGGGCTTCGAGAGCGAAGATCCTTTGGTTTATCTGGGCCTGCAACGCCTGTCGCAGGTCTTCTTCGCGAGGGGGGTTGAGCTGTACACCCGGCTGAAGTGCCAACTGCCACAGAAGGTCCGAGCGGGTGATCAATTCGGTCCGGGAGCCGTCGGTCACGGTGGCGATGGTCCTATCGACGACCACCTGCCCGCTAGCGGTACTGATCGCGACCCAAAGCATGACCGCAAAAATACAGAATGAAAAACCGCCTAAACGCATCAGTATCAAAGCCTTATAGATTTATCTTGCTGTCTCTGTCCGTTTTCGTCAACCTTTTCGTCTACTCCCTGAACAGGGAATATCGTTGACAAACACTGTAAAAAAGGTTTTAATCTCTATGGAAGTTCGGGAGCTTCCTCCAACTCGCACTGTCCGCAAGACTTACCACCGATCTACCGCTCACAGAAACTAATTCTAAGCAGGTTCGGAAGACCAAAATGTCGATCCCTTCTGCAGTAAAACCACAGTCTAGGCCTCCTCGTGTCCCTTTAGATGCGGGCGAAGCCGGGCCGGAATTGAAATTTATTTCGGACCTCGGCCGGAGTCTGCTCTTCATGGTACACCCGAAAAAGGTCGCTTGCCGCGTAGCGGATGCGATCCAGAACGGGGTCGGGGCGGAGTTGTGTGCGTTTGTTGCGGAGCTTGAGAACATCGGCGTCGTGAGCTGTGCCTTTGACGCAAAAGGCGAGATCGTATCGGAATTTTTGGATAAGGGCCGGTTCGAGAAATGGATCGACCTGCTGCCTCCGCAAGTAGGATATCTCGAGGAGAACAGCAGTAATTTTCTGCTCTCAGGAAACCTGCACAGCGCCGAGTATATTTCCCCGCTTCACATAAACGGCGAGATCAAGGGCGCGATCATAGTCGGGTTTTCGACGAAGGATTCGTTCAGCGATGCACGCAGCAGTCTGATCGACGCCGCAACGCAAATGGCGGCGATGAGCGTGAATCTTTCGGCCCATTACGAGGCCGCGATCAACAGTTCCGTCACGCAGGCGAAGGCGGAGCATCGCAAGTTTACCGAGGCCGTACTCGACGCACTGCCGGTTTCGCTCTACGTCGTCGACCGCGATTTTCGCATCGTTACCTGGAATCGCCATCGCGAGATCGGCCTTCAAGGTATTCCGCGCGATTCGGCGATCGGGCGGAACGTGTTTGAGGTGCTCGCACGATATCCGGAGGGCCGCGTGAAAAAAGAATTCGAGCGGGCATTTCGCACCGGACGTATCGAGCGGATCGAACAGCAGACGACCGCTGAAGACGGTTCGACCAAACACTGGATGGTAAGCAAGGTGCCGATGAAGGATTCGGCGACAGGCGAGGTCACGCACGTGATCACGGTCGGTGAAGACGTGACCATGCGGGTGGAAGCGGTCCACGCCGTCTCGCGTGCCGATAAGCTTGCTGCGGTCGGACGCCTTGCCGCCGGCGTCGTACACGAGATAAACAATCCTCTCGCGACAATTTCGGCATGTGCCGAAGCTCTGGAGCAGCGAACTGCCGAGGGTGCTTTCGACGGCGTCGAAGGAAAGGAAGACCTTGACGAATACCTCGGACTGATCAAGAGCGAAGCCTTTCGGTGCAAATCGATCACCACGGGCCTGCTCGATTTCAGCCGCAGCCGGACCGGCGACCGGCACCCGATAGACATTAACGAGATCCTCAGATCTTCGGCTAACCTAATTTCGCATCAGAAGCGCGGTGAACATGTCGGCATCGTGCTCGAGCTTGCCGAGGATCTGCCGGAGGTCAATGCCGACAGCGGCCAGATCCAACAGGCTGTTATTGCTCTTGCTACCAATGCTATCGACGCGATGCCGGAGGGCGGAACGCTCACATTCCGCACCGCCGCCCAGCACAAGAGCATCGCTATAGAGATAAAGGATACAGGTGCGGGCATTCCCGTCGAAGACCTTTCGAAGATATTCGAGCCGTTCTTTACGACGAAAGAAGTCGGGAAAGGGACGGGGCTCGGCCTTGCCGTTTGCTACGGCATAATCACAGATCACGCGGGCCGATTGAGCGTCCGTTCGAGCGTTGGCAAAGGCACGACGTTCACAATTCTCCTGCCCGTATCGGACGCGAGCTGATCCCCATCATTGCTCCATTCGGTCGGCCAATAATACTGCTAACTCCCAACTTACCTATGGCAAAACTACTCGTAGTCGACGACGAAAAAAACCTCAGGACGGTAGTCCAGAAAGAACTCTCGCGCCAGGGCCACACGGTCGAAACCGCTGAAGATGGGGAAGAGGCCTGGACCAAGCTCGAGTCAGAGGATTTTGACGTTCTTCTTTGTGACATCAATATGCCGCGTCTGGACGGCATGGACCTGCTGCGTCGGATGCGTGAGCGAAGCCAGAATCTGCCCGAGGTGATCATGCTAACCGGGCAAGGAACGGTCGAAACGGCGATCGAGGCAATGAAGCTCGGCGCATACGACTATCTAACCAAGCCGTACCGGATCGCCGAACTCGCGGCGCTCGTTACCGCAGCGGCAGACAAGTATCGGCTCCGTGTCGATAATCAACGGCTCCGCGCACAGATCGAGCGTGTCAACGGTGCGTTGCCGGACATCATCGCCGAATCGGCGCAGATGAAGGAAGTGCTTCGGCTGGTTCGCCGCGTTGCTCCGTCGGAAACGTCCGTACTTATTACAGGTGAATCGGGTACCGGCAAGGAACTCGTCGCTCAAGCGATCCATCGGATAAGCCCGCGTCGCGACAAACCGTTTATCGACCTCAACTGTGCCGCCCTCCAGGATACGCTCCTTGAATCGGAACTCTTCGGCCACGAGGCGGGCGCGTTCTCAGGTGCACGAACGCGCAAGCTCGGGCTCTTCGAACTCGCCGACGGCGGGACGCTGTTTCTTGATGAAGTGATGGAGATGCCTTCACAGCTTCAGTCGAAATTGCTCCGGGCACTTGAGACGCGCAGCTTCTTTCGAGTCGGCGGTGTGAAGAAGGTTGATGTGGATGTGCGGCTGATCGCGGCGACAAACCGCGACACCGAGCGTGCCGTTTACGACGGCGTATTTCGTGCGGACCTTCTCTATCGCATCAACAGCTTCGAGATAGGCATCGCTCCCCTTCGCGAACGCCGCGAAGATATCGAACCGCTGGCGCGTCATCTGCTTCAGAAGTTTGGAAGCGGTTCAACGCTGCAGCTTTCGACGCAGGTGCTCGAGGCCCTTCGCGGATATTCGTGGACGGGAAATGTTCGACAGCTTCGCAACTGTTTGGAACGCGCGGTCCTGCTTTCAGATGACGGCCGGATCACTACGAAAGAACTGCCGCCGGAGGTCGTCTACCGAACCGAGCGGCCGCAGGTCTCGGTTACCTATAACGGAGTCTCGCAGGCACAACCGGCTTCCTTTCAGAACGCATCGCCAACAAATCTTCGCGACGTTGAGCGTCAGCAGATCTTGGGTGCACTCGAAAAGACGGGGTGGCATCGCGGCAAGACCGCCGAGCTGCTCGGAATCTCACCATCCACTCTCTATCGCCGGCTGCGCGAATACGACCTTGAATCGCGGCTCGCAAGGTAACGCGGGAATCTATTTCCCGGGCTCAACTACATACTTCTTAATATAAAGCCGCATCTTTTCGCGGTTGGCTCGAAGGTATGCCGCGTGATCCTCAGCGATCCCTCGCGTCGGTATCGCCAACAAAACAAAGGCTTCCAGAACCCCATCCGAATCCATTTTCCCGATAGCTTCGATCTGCGGATTCTTTTTCTCCGACTTTAACGACTTTGCCATTTTCACGACTTCGCGAAGTGAGTCGGCCTCTTCGGCGAGCGAGTGACGATAGGCTGATTCTTTCGGATAAGCCTTCTTGAATTTTTCTTTTGACCAGAGTTCACGGGTCGTAACGTAGGCCATCCAGGCCATCGAATCGTCGACGGCGAGCGGATTGATATTGATGGTCGTGTTCGTCTTGCCGTCAGCTCCAGCCTTGATCTCGGGAATATCGAGTTTCGGATGCCCCAGCCTGGTCCCGGTGATCTGTCCCCATTGGATTATCCCATTCATGGCCAGACGGTTATACGGTTCGGTGATCCATGCGTCGATGTAGCGTTCGAGAGCTTCGTCATACTTCTTCTGCCGCATCAAAGGTGTTCCCGAATAGCGATAGGCCGTCTCCTTGTAAGGATCCACAACGATCGCCTTTTGATACCACAATTCGGCCTCAACGAAAGCCTCTTTCTTGATCAGCATGTCCCCGACAAAAAGCGGTGCAAAGTAGTTCTTCGGATCCGCGGCGGCGGCCTGTTTGTAGAGTTCGATCGCTTCGTCGATCTTGCCGGAGGTGAACGCTTTTTCACCGGCTACCGTCAGAGCATGCGACTTGGGGTCCTCGGAGAACCCCGGACCTTCGCTGCCATCCTCCGGAAGCGAATCGATCATCGCTGCGATGAGGTTCGCCTTGTTGCCGAGCATTTTCGACTTGATGAATGCACCCCTGGCTTGAACACGGAGAGTCTTTCGTTCAGCCGGATCAGTAACGTGGATCGCCTTCCCGATCAGCGCAAATGCGTGTCGCTCATGTGCTAATGCATCGTCAGGGTCGGCGGCGATCCATTGTTCGATAACCGGAAGCGCCTCCGTCATCTTGCTTTGACTGAACAGCTGCTCGGCTTTCGCCTTCAGCTCGGCAGCGTTTCCTTGTGCGGAGACGTGGGGAGCCGCGACAAAGATCATCGCGGCGACAAATAACATGAGACTCAGCCTGCCAGTTCGGGTTTGGGGGTTCATCACAGGTTTCATAGATTCTCCGTTAGAAAATATTTTTGCGTAAGATGCACAACTATGTGATATGGATCGATGTATGGAGTTTTTTTAGATCACGACGACGGATTTTTAACAATGAACAGGTATCTTTGCTCGGACATCGGCATTAGCCGCTCCTCGAACGTCAGCTTTTGAAGCTTGATCGCATCGCGCAATGCAAGGCCGCCAAAGAACAGTAGTGTTTTACTCCCAGACCATTTAACGAGTCTTGGCAGATGTTGTGCGAATCGATCCAGAGCCCGACAGGTGACATGGGTTACGTTTGGCCTCTGGAGTTCGGCGAACTGCCTGGCGACGACCGTCGCACGCGGGTTGAGTTCCAGTTTCTCGACTGCGGCTTTTAAGAAGTTTGCTTTCTTTTCTTTGGACTCGATCAGTACGGCCTTTAGATCTTCACGCGCGATCAGACACGGAATCGTCGGAAAGCCCGCACCGCTTCCGATGTCCGCGAAACGCGAACCTTCAGGGAGAAACTCCAGCATCGTCAACGATTCAAGCACGTGACGGATCGCGAACTCTTCGGGCGTCGACGGCCCGGTCAGATGAAGCAGCGGATTGTTTTCGATGACGAGTTCGAAGTGATCGGCCAGACGCTCGACGACGTTAGCACCGAGATCAAGGCCGTACGCCGCCTGATGTGCGCCCGTCGCTGAAACGAATTCTTCTCGAGGTGTTGGTGACATTTACGGCTCGACTTTCTTGAATCTTAAAGTACTCTACCGTCTGTGATCGGAGCAATTCGAACCGGTGGAGAAAACTATGAAGAATGTTCTGGGCAATGTCGGCGTCGGGTTCGCGGTGGTCCTTATTTTGGCGTTCGTCGTCTTTGGCATCCGAGGGATCTATGACCCGACAGCCGCATCGATGAGGTTCGGATTGCCAGCGGACGACGCGGACGAGATGTTTTACTACCGCGTTTATCTCGCCCGCAACCTCGTGATAGTGCTCGCCGGCCTCGTTCTCTTGGCCCTCAGGCAATGGAAGTCGGTAGCGATCCTTCTAACGACCGCTCTTGCGCTGCCGATCTTCGACGCGGTCCTGCTCTACCGCGAACGCGGCCCCGAAGCCGGACTAACCGTCCACATCGTCACCGGCGTGATCGTCGCCATCGCCGCATTTCTTATGTGGATGAAGGTGTCATCGACTAACGATGCTTGAAGAAAAGGTTGGTGCGGACGAGAAGAATCGAACTTCCACTCCCTTGCGGGAACAGGCTTCTGAGACCTGCGCGTCTACCAGTTCCGCCACGTCCGCGTGATTTCGGGCGAACCTTGAGAATACTAGGTCATTCGCCGGTTTTCAAGGCGCTTCCGTGAGCGCTTCGGCGATGGTCACGGGTCGGGTTTCAGATCAAACTACTTTTCGAGCGAGAACTTACTCTTGTTCTCGATGGTCTGGCCGCTGACCTTGTCGACCATCACGACGCGTACTTCATAATCGCCGAGCGGCAGTCGATCGGTCGGCAGCAGACGAGCGAGAGTTAGCCGCTGACCCGAGTCGCTAAGGCCTGACCAATCCTCCGGTTGGCTGTAGACTTCCTTGCCGTCCTTCATCAACACGTATCTGACATTCACGGCAGGCCGCAGCGTGGTCTGATCGATGCCGGAGTTATATGCCTGCAAGTAGATGCCAACGTCCTGACCCTGCTTGAACTTACCCGTGACGTTCGGGATAACCTTAACGGAGTTGATGACGAATAATCCGCCGATGTCGTTTGGATCGGTCGGGCGAAGTTTGGAGGCGAGTATCAGCGTCGAGGTGGAGAGCTTTGCGGAATCGTATCTCGGTACTTCGAACGCGATCGTGTTTACTCCTTTATTACCGGTCACAACGTCGCGAAGACCCATATCGAGCCGGTAGTGTCCCGGAGCAAGCGACATCGCCTTCTGGTACACCGCATCGCGATCCCTAACGGCGACCAGTTCGGGGGTCGTCGCCGACGTGGAAACAACGTCTTCAAAGGTGCCCGCACGCTTGCCGGCGACGGATGTTACGCGGCCGACAATGTTGAGCTTTGCTGTCTGCAATCCGCCGACATCGGTGAACGTGAACTGTCGATTATTCGCCTGGGTGGTGAAAACCGCGATCACACGATCTTCCGACTGACGAAACAGATCCACGCGAACGTCGAAGAAGAGAGGATTGTTGTCGATCACAGGCGAACCGACGACGCCCGGTCCGTCAAGTATGCCGCCGTTCTTCACCGGAGCGTTCCGGTCCATCGCGGTTATGATCTCCAGACGTCTGAACGGCGTGTCCGGTTCGCGGAGATATCGATCGCGGTTCGGATCGTTGGGGTCGCGTCGGCTTGCGCCGGGAACCATTGCGAGGGCGTCTTTCTCGTCCGGGCTTCGAGCGATGCGATATTCGCCGGTTCCGGTCGGGTCGACGAACTCGACCTCGATGCCGTCACCGACCGTGTCGAGATGGCGATAGAACCAGATCTCAAACGGATAGGTCGTCGTCGAGCCGCCGCCGTGATAGGACGGCCTGTCATACGAACCTCCCGACGGCCTCGATTCAACCGAATCCGGTTTGCCCCACCTGATGTAGATGCGTCCGCGATCGGTCTTCCATCCGGGCTTGCCGGACGTAAAATTCGCGTTCGCATAGGCGATGCGTTCGTAGAACTCTTCGCGAAATTCGTTCTCTTCGGTATCAGGATCCGGGTCACGGCGACGCCAGATTATTTCTATGAAATTCTCGCGTTCCTCATCCGATTTCAGATTTTTGAAGACTCGTGCTTCGGCATCGGTTACGAGAACACTACCTTCGTTTTCGATCCAGTCTTTGATCACGTTCGTGCGCTCGGACGTAACTTTCCTCGGCTTCTTATCCGGCTCGGACGACGGCGGTTGGGCCAGAGCAGAACACACAGCGAGAACGACGAGAAGGCAGGCGGATATTGTGCGCATTTAGGAAACCTCAAACATAAAAATGCGCGAAACGAACAAAAGGTTCGCTTCGCGCAATTGAATTATTTTCGGTTCGTTTACTTTTCGATCGTGAACTTGCCCTTGTTCTCGATGATCTGGCCGCTGACCTTGTCTTTGGTGATCAGCCGCAGCTCATAATCTCCAACCGGAATGCGGTCGGTTGGAAGCAGACGGGCAAGCGTCAGACGCTGACCGGAATCGCTCAAACCGGACCAATCTTCGGGTTGGCGTAGAACCTCTTTGCCGTCTTTCACGAGCACGTATTCAACGTCCACGGCCGGGCGAAGCGTCGTCTGGTCGATGCCGGCGTTGTAAACCTGCATATAGACGCCGACTTCCTGGCCCTGCTTGTAGCGGCCCGAAAGGTTCGGGATCACCTTGGCGTTGCCGATAACGAACGCACTTCCGATGTCACGCTCGGTTGTCGTACGTAGTCTCGTCGCGAGGATCATGGTCGAAGTCGAAAGCTTCTTCTCATCGTAACGCGGAACGGTGAACCCCTGGCTGACAATGCCGCGGTTACCGGTTCCGGTATCGCGGACGACAACGTCAACTTTGTAGGTACCCGGCGTAAGTGCGACAGCCTTCTGATAAACGCTCTTCCGCTCTTTCAACTCGATCAGTTCTTCGGTCGTTGCGTTCGTCGTGACCGAATCTTCAAAGATGCCCGATCGCTTACCCGAAACCGCCGTGATCCGGCCAAAGATATTCATCTGAGCGGTCTGCAATCCGCCGACGTCCTTAAAGTTAAGCTCGCGATTGTCCGCCTGAACCGTGAAGGTCGCGATCACCCGATCTTCCGACTGGCGAAAGAAATCGACACGTAGATCGAAAGGCAGCGGATTGTTATCGAGTACACCCGAGTCGCCGCCGGCCATGGTCTGAAGGTCG
>JBEBGW010000102.1:0-12029 GCA_040081025.1 Pyrinomonadaceae bacterium
GTTTACCGGCCGCTTCGGGCCGCAAGTTTTACTTAAGTTCCATACGAAGGATTTTGATGATGCCTGCTGAACGTGACAGCGACAATTTTGGCTACATACAAGATAGGCACGAAATTTTGGAATTCTCCGAGAGCGGCGGGTGCTTCACGAACAGCACTGGCCGCTTTTGTATTGAGGAATAGAAAATGACTAAAAAGAAATATTTGAAAGAATCGATCAAGGTTGGCGGCCGTGATCTATCAGTTGAAACAGGAAAGGTTGCCAAACAGGCCGATGGTTCGGTCGTAATTCAGTACGGCGACACGATGTTGCTGGTTACCGCCGTCAGCAATAAGACAGCAAAGGAAGGACTCGATTTCTTTCCGCTCACGGTCGAATATCGTGAAGCAAGTTACGCGGCCGGGCGCATTCCCGGAAACTACTTCCGCCGCGAAGGCCGTCCAAGTGAAAAAGAAGTTCTCACGTGCCGGCTGATCGACCGTCCGGTTCGTCCGCTGTTTGCGGATGGCTATAGATTCGAAACCCAGATCGTCGGTTCGGTGATCTCGTCTGACGGCGAGAATGATCCTGATGTGATCGCGATCACAGGTGCGTCATGTGCGCTTTATCTGTCGGATATTCCGTTCCACAATCCGATCGCGGGTATTCGGATCGGCTTGATAGACGGCAAGTATGTGATCAACCCGACGTACGATCAACGGCGTGAATCGCAGCTTAATCTCGTGGTTGCCGGTACGGAAGAAGCGATCTGCATGGTCGAGTGTGAGGCTCTGGAAGTTGCCGAGAGCATAGTTGTCGAGGCTCTGATGCTTGCACACAAGGAGATCAAGCGTCTTTGCTTGTGGCAGACGGAACTCGGCAAAGCTCTTGAGATCACCAAACGTGAATTCAGTGTTCCCGAACTCGATAAACACATTGTTGCCGATGTCGAAAAAACCTGGACCGACAAGCTTCGCGCTGCATTGGATTCGACCGGTCGTGACAAGATCGCGGTTTATGCAGGGCTCGATGAGCTAAAGAAGGAAGTTGTCGAAAGCTATCCGGAAGACGATCCGGGAGCACGTGCGACAGCGGGCAAGGCGTTCGGCAAACTGAAAGAGAAGATCTTCCGCGAGGATATGCTCGGCAATCGCCGCCGTCCCGATGGTCGTAAATTCTCCGAGATCCGCCCGATCACATGCGAGGTCGGTTGGCTTCCGCGTGTACACGGTTCGTCGCTGTTCACCCGCGGTGAAACGCAGGCGATCGTCACCACGACGCTGGGGACAAAAATGGATGGCCAGTTCATGGACGACCTTGAGAAAGGTACCATCGACCGCCGCTTCATGCTGCACTACAACTTCCCGCCGTACTCGGTCGGTGAAGCAGGCCGTTTCGGCGGAACGTCGCGTCGCGAAACTGGCCACGGCAATCTCGCTCGGCGTGCGATCGAAGCTGTTCTGCCGGATGAAGCAGATTTTCCGTACACGCTCCGCATCGTTTCGGACATCACGGAATCGAACGGATCGTCGTCAATGGCATCGGTCTGCGGCGGAATTCTGAGCCTGATGGACGCGGGTGTGCCGATCAAGCGTCCGGTGGCGGGCGTAGCGATGGGATTGGTGATGGAAGGTAAGCAGTACGCGATCCTTTCCGATATCGCCGGAGCCGAGGATCACTACGGTGATATGGACTTTAAGGTCACCGGAACCAGCGAGGGCATCACCGCCCTGCAGATGGATATCAAGGTCGGCGGCATCAACGCAATGATCCTTCAGGAAGCGTTGGAACAAGCTCGTAAGGGACGGCTTCACATTCTGGATATCATGCAGAAGGCGATCGCCGAGCCGCGTGAAGACATTTCGGACTATGCTCCGCGTATCATCACGATCAAGATCCATCCCGACAAGATCCGCGATGTTATCGGCAAGGGCGGATCGGTGATCCGTGCTTTGACCGAGGAGACCGGAGCGAAGATCGATGTCCAGGATGACGGAACCATCCTGATCGCGACCGCCGATGGTGAAGCCGCCGCAGAGGCCGTCGCCCGCATTCGTGCGATCACTGCCGAAGCGGAGATCGGCGAGACCTACCTCGGTACGGTTTCGCGTATCGTCGATTTCGGCGCGTTCGTAGAGATCATGCCCGGCCTCGACGGCCTGCTCCACATCTCGGAGATCGCCGAACATCGCGTAAAGGAAGTTCGCGACGAACTCCAGGAAGGCCAGCAGATCCTCGTCAAGTGCATCGGCAAAGAAGGCAACAAGATCAAGCTTTCACGCAAAGCGATCTTGATGGAAGAAAAGGCAAAGGCTAAGGGCGGCGAGGAATAGACCGGGCTTTAGTTACTTAGGGATAGGGGCGGCTTCGGTCGCCCTATTTTATTTCTTGACGACGGGTATACCACATGCCAAATGCGGTCACGGCCAATAGGACTCCGAGGATCGACCCGACGATGTAATTCGTATAGTCGCGAGCCACAGATGGAGGCGGGAAGTCATTTTCATCAAACCGAGCGAACCCGTACAATGCCGCAGCTCCTAACGTTAGGTAGCCGTGCTCTTCTGAACGGGAAACCTTGACAATGCGTCCGAGGTCATAAAGAAGACTCGCAACAACCGGATCGGCTGGCTTTACGAAGGCCGTCCTCTCGTGGAGCTGATATTCCAATGCCGTCTGTACCTCGGTCGCCGCCCGTGAAGTTCCGGCTTCATCTTTGACGCTGATCTTTGTAAGGTCCTCTCCAACGGTCTTCCAGTCAATGCCGAGAACAGAGTTGTTCTCGATCCACGCCGGATCGGCTTTTATCGCTTGCTTCGCTTGAAGTATCTTAAGGTGGAGCCACTCGGTCCCGTAGTGCGATTTCGGATTGCGCTTGATTCCCTCGGCGATCCATTCGTAGGCTTTTTCGTTGTCGCCGACCAACTCGTAAGCGGTGCCGAGATTGGCAGCAACTTCGTAGGAGCCAGGCTTCGCTCGCTCGAGTTTTTCGAGAATTTCTATCGCTTTCGAAGTCTGTCCGAGGTGGATTAGTGCCACGGCAATACGATTCTCGATCTTGCGGTCCTTTCTAAGGTTCGCAATCTTCGAGTTTACCTTAAGGACATCTTCCCAGTACCTCTCGTCGTTGCGACCTTTTCTGATCAAAAGAGAAAGATAAACGTCAGCATCTTTCGTCGACAGGTCAATCGTGTCCGTTACCCTGTCGTGCTCGCCTGGGGGCCATAGGCACGCCAAACTAGGCGAAACTGCGACGAGAAGAAGCAAGATGACGGTTGGAACGAGGCGCTTAAGGTGGTTCATTTAATGATGGTCATTTTACGCTCGAATTAGCTGGTTTGATAACGCGTATGAAAGCAATTTGTTCCGATTCATTGTAAAATCTCCTTTTATTTTCAGTTATGTCAGCACCGAACATCGAAACGATCGTCTCTCTTTCCAAACGCCGCGGGTTTGTGTTTCCTGCGTCTGATATATACGGCGGGCTGGGTTCGTCGTGGGATTATGGTCCGCTGGGGGTTGAGCTTGTTAACAACATCAAGAAGAGTTGGTGGAATTGGCTTGTTTATGAGCGTGACGATATTGAAGGACTGGATTCATCGATAATTCAGAACCGTCTCGTTTGGAAATACTCGGGTCACGAAGATACGTTCAGCGATCCGCTGGTCGATTGTCGGGACTGCAACGCGCGGCTTCGGCTCGACAAGCTTGACGTTGACCCGGCTGACGGCAAGGCGAAATGCTCAAACTGCGGTTCAAAGAATCTGACCGATCCGAAAGATTTCAACCTGATGTTTCGGACGACGGTTGGAGCAGCGTCGGCTGATGACGATCCGAGCGCGCTTGCCTATCTTAGGCCTGAGACGGCTCAGGGCATCTTCATCAACTTTGCGAACGTCTTGAATACCTCGCGACGCAAGCTGCCGTTCGGGATCGCTCAGATCGGGAAGGCTTTTCGAAATGAGGTGACGCCGGGGAATTTCATCTTTCGCACTCGTGAGTTTGAACAGATGGAGATGGAGTATTTCTGTCGTGCCGAAGATGCTCCGAGGCTTCATCAGGAATGGATCGACGGGTTTCGGGAGTGGCTGCAGGGGCTAGGCATATCGGACGCGAATATGTCCCTGTATGAGCAGACTGCCGAAGAGTTGGCTCACTATGCCGAACGAACCGTCGACATAATGTACCGATTTTTTCCGGAACGCGAGGACGAAGACAAGCAGTGGGATGAGTTGATGGGGATCGCGAACCGCACGAATTACGATCTGCGGGTCCACTCAAAGAAACCGGAAAACGAAGAAGGAAAGCGTATCAATCCGGATTCGACCGAGGACCTGTCGTACTTTGATGAGGCGACGAAAGAACGTTTCTATCCGTACGTGATCGAACCCGCCATCGGCGTAAACCGAACGCTGCTCGCGGTGATGATGGATGCCTACGAAGAACGCACCAACGACAAGGGTGAGGTCCGTGTGATCCTAAAACTCAAGCCGGAACTTGCTCCGATCAAGGTCGCGGTATTGCCACTCGCAAAAAACAAGCCGGAGATCGTCGAGATGGCCCGCAAGATCAAGAAGGATCTTCAGCCCTCGATGCGTGCGGTCTATGACGATACCGGCGGCATCGGAAAACTCTATGCCCGCCAGGACGAGATCGGAACTCCGTTCTGCGTGACGGTCGACCACGAGTCACTTGATGATAATGCGGTCACGGTAAGAGACCGGGATACGTGGACGCAGGAGCGGGTCAGTGTGGATCTTTTGAATGAAACATTGCGATCGAAGCTTTAAGGTCTGGCGAAGTATAGTACCTCATCTCGGCTGCCAGGTTTCGGGCACTGATTCGAATGCTCTTGATCTGCGAAGATGGCCGACAAGCCGGGAATTTGTTTGATGAGCTGTCTCGCCCGGCACGGCAGCGTGAAACACAGCGCTCGGGGCGCAGATGTAGTTGCTGTAAACCTCGACTATCCGCTTTTCGAGAGGATTGGCCGCTCCGCATCGGTTCGGCAGCATTCCGGCGAGATCGTCGATATTGACGCCCGACGCCAACAGGCCTCCGGGACGGAACGAATTATGCAAACAGTGTCCCACTTCGTGCATAACAGTGAAACGCACTCTGCTAATAGGCGGCACCCATCTATCCAGAGTTATCCCGATCAGGCCGCCGCGACCAGACTCGGCTACTATTTGCTGAACGTCCGCATTGGGAACGCCCGTATTAGCCTCGTGGCCAGGAGATGAAAAGTCAGTTACTACGTTCGGTAAGGTCCAGGTTCCGCCGCCCTGCCGTCCGCCGGGCTTTCTATTCATTACTATTATCGGGTAAATGACGCCGACATGAGGGGTCGGCATTCGGGAGAAAACAGAAGCAAGCTGTTCGGCTTTCGCTCGAGAGCCGGCCGATTCCACGTAGAGATAAATGTCGATCGATGCTCCTCCGACGTTCAGTGTCACGTGCTCCGACATAGATTCTTAAACCTCACTTAATATCGAATTCTTAATGTTCCGAGCGGTCTGGCGGGTAATCAAGGCGCGGTAGTATTCTATTCTCATAATCGAAAATTTCAAATTGCTTTTTAGCCCCAATGTCACGCGCGAACAATCTGTGAAACAAGATCTCGAAATAGTATCGGAGTTGGCTCGGATCGTCGCTGCCGAGAACGGACGGGCGATGCTCGTCGGCGGATGCGTGCGTGACGAGTTGATGGGGATGGCTCCGAAGGACTGGGATCTTGAGATCTATGGGGTCGAGCCTTCGCGGTTGAGGTTGCTCCTTGAGGAGTTTGCGACAGTTCAAGGACTTGAAGTGAACGCGGTTGGAGAGGCGTTTACCGTTTATAAGATCGGGAGCGAGCTCGACGTTGCGCTGCCGAGGCGTGAACGTAAGGTCGCTCGTGGACACAAGGGGTTCGTCGTCGAAGGCGATCCGTCGATGTCATTCGAGGAGGCATGCTCGCGGCGGGATTTCACGGTCAATGCGATCCTGAAAGATCCGCTGACTGGTGAGATCGTCGATCCGTTCAATGGCCGGGGAGACATCGACAAGAAAATCCTGCGCTATGTCTCGGACGATAGCTTTTCCGAAGACAGCCTGCGCGTTCTACGAGCATCGCAGTTCGCGGCGAGGTTGGAATTTGATATCGCGCCGGAAACCGTCGAGCTATGCAAGACGATCGATGTTACCGATCTTCCGAAGGAACGCATTTGGGGCGAACTTGAAAAACTGTTGATGTGCGCGAGAGAACCGGGCCGAGGTCTGAGGTGGCTGTATGATCTGGGCGTGGTCAATCAGTTGTTTCCCGAGCTTGCGGCTCTCGTCGGCGTTCCCCAAGAACCTGAATGGCACCCAGAAGGAAATGTCGATGTGCATACGATGATGGTCGCGGACGAGGCTCGGAAGCTGATCGACGATCTGGACTATCCGCGGAAGGTTGCCGTGATGCTAGGTGCGGTTTGTCACGACCTCGGCAAACCGCCGACCACGGAGTTCGTCGATGGGCGTACTCGATCTCTCGGGCACGATGAGGCCGGGGTCGAACCGACGATCTCATTTCTCGACCGTCTCGGCATCCACACTCTTCACGGTTTCGACGTTCGAGAACAGGTCATCCAACTTGTCCGCTATCATTTGAAACCCGGAATGTACTACAAATCGAAGTCGCCGGTGGGCGACGGAGCGTTTCGTCGACTCGCGCGAAAGGTCGAGCCGGATCTTCTATATCGCGTTGCAAAAGCTGATTCTCTTGGCCGCAATCCTGACTGGCTTCCGCCGGAGAAACGGTTTGGGTCGGAAGCTCAGGAATGGTTTATCGAGCGGGTGAGGGAACTGCAGGTTGAGAAAAAGGCTCCCGAACCGATCCTCATGGGACGTCATTTGATCGAACTCGGGCTAACCCCGGGCAGGGAATTCAAACAGATCCTTAACGCGGTTTATGAGCGGCAGCTAGATGGTGAAATAACTAGCTTGGATCTTGCCATTGAGGCGGCGAAGCATTTAGGTAGCGAGAACAGCTGATTCTTCGGCAGTTTCCCTGTTGACCTGCTTGTGCAAGAGCGTCGCAACTACAATTGAGACCAGGATCATCGCCATGCTTACGTATCCGGTGACCTCATAGTGAGCGAGCGTATTATCGGGCATCTTCACGACGATTAGCCCCGCAAGCACCGAAGCAAATCCAACAAACAACTGCTGTACTGAGGAGTTGAAGCTCATGAAACTGCCCCGACGCTCGGGCGGTACGACATTGCTGATCATAGCCTGAGCGGGAATGAATCTTCCGGCGGAGACAACAAACCACAGTCCCGTGATACAGAGCACGAGATAGAAGGAGATGTGCGGAAGGTTCGTGATCAACGCGATCAGCGGAACGCTTGCCAGGACCAGTACGACGAATACGTTGTACTTTCCGAGCTTGTCCGCGAGGCGGCCGATAAACGGTGAGGTAAAGATCGTCAAGGTACCGCCGACCATATAGATAAGCGGCGTCTGCGTTTTGGAGAACCCCATGTTGAACTCCATGAACGGATTGATGAAGGGGATGATCATGAAGTGTCCCAACATCATGAAGGCCGTCAGACCCAGCGCATACAACTGACTGCTATTCCGGAAAACGTCGGCGACCAGGGTCACCGGCCCTACCTTATGTTCGCGCTGTTCCTCAATATGCTTGTCCATCCTGGGAAGGAATTTGATCAGGAACGGGATCAGCAACGTTCCAAGGATGACTACGAAAAAGAACGGAGCGTGCCAATTGAATAGATTCGCAATGTATAGGCCGAAGGGAACTCCGAAAACCGACGCGGCAGATAAGGCGGCCATGATCATTCCCATCGCAGCCCCTCTCCGCTCATACGGGACAAGATCGGCAACGATCGACAATACCTGAGCTCCGATCAATCCGCCAAAGAGGCCGGCCACTATACGGGAGATAAGCAATATCTCGAAAGCCGGTGAAAGGGCACAGCACAGAGTCCCGATCAAAAAGCCCGCGTATGCGAAGAGCAAGACCCGTTTGCGGTCGAATCTGTCTACAAAGAATGCTGCCAGAAATCCCGAGATACCCGCACTGAACGTATATGCCGCGACCAGCCATGAGAATTGCTGCGAGCTGATGTCGAAATACGGCATCAGATAATTTCCCAGCGGCATCAGGATCATGAAATCCATGATGTGCGTGAAATTCAGCAGCGTCAGAAGCAGCAAGATTATTCTTTCCTTCATTTCCATAGCCACTCGTCCGGATCAAAGGTCAAACGCTAATTGTAACGGATATGGTTACAGTTATCCAGACGAGCGTGAGCAAATCTTTGGTGATCGAGGAATAGAGAAAGAGGTGTTAGACGATGCGATTCTGAAGTGCTTTTGCGACTGCCTCGCTCTTCGAATGAACCTGGAGTTTTTCGTAGATGTGCCGCATATGGAACTTGATCGTGTTGTAGCTCACGTTTAGTTCGACAGCGGCTGTGGTGTAGTTGTGACCTTCGACGAGAAGTTTTAGTAGTCGAGTTTCATGAGGTGTCAGGTCGTAATCGACCTTTTCGGGCGGACGAACCTCGCGGAAGAGCTTGATCACTCGGCTGGCGACCTCCGGCGACATCGGAGCGCCACCCGTAAAAGCTTCCTTGATATTCTCGAGCAGCTTCGCCGGCGGAGTTCGCTTGAGCAAGTAGCCTGTAGCGCCGGCACAGATAGCGTCGAATATCCGCTCGTCATCATCATAGATCGTGATCATGAGGACGGTCATTTGCGGATATTCTTCTTTCAGGATCTTGATGCCTTCGATCCCGGTCATTCCCGGCAGGCCAATATCGCTCAGCAGCACATCGGGCACGTTTCCCTTGATCTTCGGAATGGCCTCTTCCATCGAGCGGTAGCTTCCGGTCAACGAAAATCCTTCGGTAAAGTTGATGAGCGTGCCGAGGCCTTCGCGAACGTCGCGCATATCCTCGACGATCGCCGTCCTGATAACTGCCGGTGCTGTTGCTTCCGTCATCTAAAAATAAAAATGGCCGCCGTAGTTGTTGAGCAGGCCCAACCGGATCGGCGGCCGGTTAAGTAGTACGTTTCGATCATTAGATTACCGAAATACATTCTATCGTGAACCACCCGAACGGGTAGCTTTAGAGATCACCGCGATTCGGAATGATCGAATCGTCAAAGGCGAGTTCTCGCGGCATTCGCAGTTTCACCGTCGTCCCGCCTCCCATGGTTGAGTTGACAACAAGGTTTCCGCCCATTTCCATCGCACGTCGCCGCATGCTCGGAATGCCATTACCTGAATATCCCTCAGCTGTAAACGTGTCTTCAAAGCTCGGTGCGACGTTCTCGAATCCCGATCCGTCGTCTTTTACATCAAGCTCGATCATTCGATCGTCGATCGTCAAGTGGACCTCAACTCGGGTAGCGGCTGAGTGTTTTGCGATATTATTGATCGCTTCCTTGAATACTAGGAACACTTCCCGGCGAATGTTCGAATCCACGACGATCGCTAGAGCCGCATCAGGAAGATCGAACTTCGCTATTATACCGTTCGGCGCAAGCACGTCCGACGCAAACCGCCGCATACGCTGGATCAGATCGCTGAGATGATCTTTCGCGGGGTTGATGGACCAAACGATGTCGCTCATCGTGCCGACGAGTTCGTTGGAGACCTCGGTGATCTTTGTCAGCGGAGAACTGGCTCCATTTCCGCTCTCGCCATTTTTGGTCTGGGCGACCTGCGAAAGTATCGCGATCTGCGTAAGGCTAGCGCCAATGTCATCATGCAGGTCGGTAGCGATGCGTGATCGTACACGCTCAAGCTCGACGAGCCGCTCTTCACGCGAGCGACGAAGGCGTTCTTCCGAACTTCGAGCCTCTTCAAGCGCAGCGTTGATCTGTCGTAGCTTATTAGTTCTGTATTTGTATATCGCGTATATCGTCAGGCAGATCGCGACGGCAAGAAGCGTCAGAAACCACCAACGCAGCCAGATCGGGCGAAGTATCTGAAACGAAACCACCGCCGGCTGAGTGCTCGAAACGCCCTCGGTATTTATTGCGCGTACAAGGAACCGGTAAGACCCGGGGCCGAGATTGGCGTAAGTAACGGTTACCTGATCGGACTGCGTGCTCCAGTCTGTATCAGCCCCTTCGAGCATGTATTGATAACGCAGAAACTCTCCCGCACGCAGATCGAGCCCGAACCAGTCGATCTGAAAATTGTTGTCCGTATGTGGAAGCTCACCCGTGTTGAAGCTCGATGCCCCAAGTTCCGAGACATTCTCGAGCCGTCCTGAAACCCTCAAGCTTCCGATAAGCACTTGCGGGGGCGGCGGATCTTCGTCCTCGAGCGGCGTGAGCTTTGAGACCCCATCATTGGTGACAAACCACAGATCATCATTCTTGTCACGGAACGAATCCACAACAAAATCGGCGGCGAGGCCCTCGGAAACGGTAAATCTTTTTACGTGCCCTGTGTCGGGACAATATCTCTCAACGCCCCGGGCACCTCCAAGGTACAACCTTCCAAATTTGTCTTCGACGATGGAACGGATGTTGTTGCTTAGCGGAACTGAAGCAACATCGACCTTGGAAAATGTTGGTTCGTCGCTCTTGTAGTTCTCGACCCGATAAAGGCCATGAACCGATGTTGCAAGCCACATGCGGTCCTTCGAATCTACGATCATGTCGGTTATCAGTCCGGTCTCGGGCACGCTATTGGCGAAAACGCGGACCTTCCCGTTCTCATAGATTCCCAGTCCGCCTTCATAGAATCCGAGCCAGATCCGGCCGAGGGAATCTTCGAGAAAAGATGACGGGGCTCGGCCTTTCGGATAACCGTCAGCCTCGGTGATCGCACGAAAAGTGGTCGATCCGGGAGTGAGAATTGAAACCCCATGACCGGAAGAAGTTAGACCTCGAGTCGATACCCAGATGTTCTTATTCGAATCTTCGAAGATCTGAAACATTCCGTCCGAGCGAAGTCCCGACGAAGAGTCATAGGTCGACGACGGAGCCATTCCGTCGAGCTGGCGAAAGTCGGAGACGCCCGAGAAACGATAGAGTCTGCTATTCGAAAGGAGCCACCAGTCCCCGTCGGTCGAGCGCATCGCAAAACGTGAAGTCCAGAGATACAAGGCGTCTTTCGGAAGTGCTGGCCGAACCGAATCTAGCGATGCGCCGTTGAATCGGTTAAGCGTGTGATCTCGTCCGGCGAATACAGGGGAGCCGGAAACGTCAGTAGTGGCAGCAAAGAAGCGCGAGGACAAAGGTCCGTCGCCCGCACCGTAGGTTACCAAGCCACTGCGGTTGATCCGGGCAAGGCCCGCGTGCCCGCCGATCCACAGGTTTCCCGCCGTATCTTCAGCCATTCGGCCCATCACCGCCGGAAGACCGTCGGCCGAGCCGTGAATCTGCAGTCGGCCATTCGCGATCTCGAAAAGAAAGTTTTCGGCTGAGATCCAGATCCTCCCATCAGTGGTCTCAATTAGCCTCTTTGAATAGGAGTTCTCGACGAACTGGCTTTCCTGGTCTGCCGCGAACTCAAAGATCTCACCCGGTTGCTGCGGAACCGGAACTTCCTTGCCGGCGCTGAACGTCAGTTGTCGGGAAGGTCGGAAAAGTTTCGAAACGAGACTCTGGCCAGCGGGTATAGCATCATGCGATTCCGGCAAAAGAACGTAAACTTTGTTTGCCACCGCAAGCCATACCAATCCATTCTTTGCGACTACCATCGAAATCGACCCGCTTTCGGGAGGAGATTCGAACGGGTAGTAAACCAGACGTTCGTCGGGCAGGCGCCGGATCAGGCCCGAGCTCGAGTTGATCCAGATCGAACCGTCCTGCGACTCGGCGAGTTCCGAGATCTGCATCGGCTGGGACGGATCTACGGGGACCGCGAGAGGATAGCGCTCGAGCTCCATCTTCCTGTCGCGTTCGACGAGTCGGGACAGAGGGCCGTTGTTCATCCAAAGGTTGCCATGACTGTCCTCGAGAAATGTTCCTCGGGAAGGAAACAAAAACTCGGCGGTCATGGTGCGGTCGAATGACGATCGATTGTCGGATATAAG
>JBEBGW010000453.1:0-3199 GCA_040081025.1 Pyrinomonadaceae bacterium
GGCTAGGGCCGCAGCCCGACCCAAAAGCGCCGCAGCCGGGTGTTAAGTATTCGCTCTATGTGCCGAGCAATGCTTACGGTCAGGACACCGTTCCGGTCGCCGGCGAGACGAAGTCGATCGGTTTAGAACAATTCGCAAACCGGATCGACCCCAAACAAACTTGGGGCGTGTCGTTTGACGGTTATTTTAATGCTCCGGTGGATGCGATCTATGAGTTTCAGATCGATTCGACAAATGATAGGCAGTTCACCATCGACGGCCAGACGCTGATCGATGAAGCCGGGACCAAAGACCGCGCCGTCACAACAACCCTCGTCCCGCTCCGCGCCGGTTGGCATAAGATAGCAATGCACTACGACCACCGCGAAGGCGAACCGTTTTGGCGTGTCCGCTGGGCGGTCAAGGGGCAAAATTGGCGGGGACTTGAGCTGGTGCACTAGGGACAAATTCAAAATGCAAAATTCAAAATGCAAAATTAAGAGCCTTCTCCTTTTCACTGCCTTGTGCCTACTGCCGCTGCTAACTGCTACAGCCCAGACGCTCGACTACGCCAAATGGGTCAATCCTTTTATCGGCACGGGCGGGCACGGGCATACGTTTCCCGGGGCGACGATGCCGTTCGGCATGGTCCAACTCTCGCCCGACACACGCATCGACAACTGGGACGGCTCCAGCGGCTACCACTCCTCCGACGACATCATCTACGGTTTTTCACACACGCACCTGAGCGGAACGGGCATTCCGGATGGCGCGGATATTTTGTTCATGCCGACAGTCGGCGAGCCGCAATTCTTCGCGAAGGAGGGCGACAAGTCGGTCAATGGATACGCTTCGAAGTTCTCGCACGCGAATGAGACAGCCGAGCCGGGATATTACTCAGTAAAGCTTGATGATGACAGGATTTTGGCCGAACTCACGGCGACGAATCGTGTTGGCATGCATCGGTATTCTTTTCCGACAACGGCAGATAAACCAACTGTCATCCTTGACCTGCTCTGGCGCGACAAAATCTTGGATCGGTACTCCAGCCAAAGCGACTTTCTCAAGGGTCGTGAAACGGGGGAGAATCATGGGATTTATTTGAACGTTGTTAGCAACACCCGGATTGAAGGATGGCGCACTTCGATGTCTTGGGCTAAGAACCAACGAGTCTATTTTGTTGTGGAATTCTCCAAGTCCTTTGAACCAACAGTCGAATCTGTTCGCGATCAACGAGGTGTAAGAACACACGGTGTAGGCGAAAAAACTTACGGATCGCACATCAAGGCCGGGTTCTCATTTCCCTTGACTGACCAAGTTCTTCTTAAAGTCGCCATCTCCTACGTCTCGATCGAAGGTGCGCGGAAGAATCTAGAAGCCGAACTTCCCGGTTGGGACTTCGATAAGGTTCGGGCGGATGCGAAGGCGGCGTGGAACAAGGAGTTGAGCAAGATCGAAGTCTCCGGCGCGACGGACGAGCAGACGACGAATTTCTATTCTGCCTTGTATCACACAATGATCCACCCGAACGTCTTCAACGACGTTGACGGGCAGTACAAGGGGCACGACGGGAAGGTGCATAGATTGCCGTGGCCGTCGACGGCGCCGAGATTTCCCGGGGATCGCGTAATGCGCGGGAGGATGCATCCGAACGCGCACGTGGGGACGCAGTACACGGTCTTCTCGCTTTGGGATACCTTCCGGGCGGCGCATCCGTTGTATACGATCATTGATCAGAAGCGGACGGTCGATTACATCAACACGTTTCTTCGCATATACGAGCAGGGCGGGCGGCTGCCGGTTTGGGAATTGTGGGGTGAAGAGACGGACACCATGATCGGGTATCACTCGGTGAGCGTGATCGCGGACGCGATGGCGAAGGGCATTGAGGGATTCGATTACGAGAAAGCGTATGCCGCATCGAAACACTCTGCCAATCTCGATCACCACGGCCTCGCGGCATACAAGAAGCGCGGATATGTTTCGGGCGAGGACGATAACGAATCGGTCTCGAAGACGATGGAGTACGCGTATGACGATTACTGCATCGCGACGATGGCCCAGTCGCTGATGCGGGAGAAGCTGAAGAATCCGGCGAAGTACAAACATCTCAGCGACACGGTGCTCGAAGCCGAATCAGAGGCTTACTTCAAACGTTCCGTCAATTACCGCAATCTGTTCGATCCGCAAACCGGGTTTATGCGGCCGAAACGGAATGGCAGTTTCATTGAACCATTCGGTCCGAACGAGATCACGTTTCACTTTACGGAAGGCAACTCGTGGCAGTATTCGTTCTTTGCGCCTCACGACATTTCAGCACTTGCGGAACTGCACGGCGGCAAGATCAAGTTTGCCGAGAAGATCGACGAACTGTTCACGACCGATCAAAAACTCACCGGCCGCGAGCAGCCTGACGTTACCGGCCTGATCGGCCAATACGCCCACGGCAACGAGCCGTCGCATCACATGGCGTATCTGTATAACTACGTCAACCAGCCGTGGAAATCGCAATCGTACCTTCGCCGGATAATGGACGAGTTTTACAAGAACGCGCCGGACGGGTTGATCGGCAATGAAGATGCCGGGCAGATGTCGGCGTGGTATGTGCTGAGCTCGCTCGGGTTCTATCAGGTGAATCCGTCGCGAACCGCTTACGACATCGGCACGCCGATCTTTAAGGAAGCGAAGATCAATCTCGAGAACGGCAAGGTTGTGACGATCCGTGCAGCGAATGTTTCGGACAAGAACATCTACGTCCGCTCGCTGAAGCTAAATGGCAAGCCTTTCCGCGCGACCCAGTTTCAGCATCACGATCTCTTTAATGGCGGCACGCTTGAGTTTGAGATGGCCGACAGGGAGGTAAGAGATTGGTTCACTGACTTCTCGCATTCCGAAGTCGGCGTCGGGCTGAACGCGGTTCCGCTTATCAAAGGCGAGCGGGTTTTTAAGGACAAGACCGTTATCAGTATTACCGCGCCGCTCGGTGGAAAGGTGTTTTGGAAGCGCGAGGGTACGTTCAAATCAGACGCGAATTGGATGCCTGACGGCGATTCGTTCGATATTACTGAAACGACAACCATCCGCGCATACACGATGGACGAGAAGGGCAGAAAGAGCCCCGAGGTCGAGGCCGTTTTCGCCAAGCGTCCGAACGATTGGACGGTCAAACTCAACTCCGAGTTCAACAGCCAATATCCCGGCAGCAGCTACGACGCGATCA
>JBEBGW010000454.1:0-3198 GCA_040081025.1 Pyrinomonadaceae bacterium
CGACTGACTTTACCGGCTGCTCTCCAATAAGAGGACCTGCTTCTTCCGGAAAACCGGAGCTTTCTTCGGAAGTTTGGATCGCCCTCTCGCTCTCGACACCCGAATGAACATCGGTCTCAACGTCATCTGCTTTCATTTCGGGGGCAGTCTGAGTAACCGAATTTCCGGCCTCGGCACCGTCTTCCACCGGTCTGAGAGAGTTCCGTTCTCCGCTTTTTACACCGACCAAATCTACGACACTATTTGTACCGGCTGAACTCAATATTGACGCGATCTCGTCTTCGCATTCGGGGATACATTCGTTCGCGTAAGACGGTCGCTCCTCGGCTGAGTCTTCCGAATCGACAACACCGAGAAATTCATCTTGCTGTGTAAACGACTCCTTCGATTCAACGTCGATTTGAGTTACCGGCGATATTGTTGCACTAGAAGCAGTGGCATTTGCCTCCGACGGCATCGCCGGAGAAGGGCTCACGGTTAGGCTCTTGGCGGACTCACGCTCTATCTCTCGCAGCCTTTCTAAGAACTTGCTTAGAAAGATGTTTCGGACCGTAACCTCCTCATGGGAACGGGTCATATATTCGGCCCCTTTCCACAGTTCTAGTCCGATCTGCTGATTTGATTGACCGCTGCTCTGGAATCCATCGTTCCGAGTTACTTCCGCAGCTAGCGTACGAGCTGTAAATATGAGTTGCTCGATCTTTTCCCGATTATCAAGAGGGATGAACGAACCGCTATTCAGAATTTCCATGTCTCTATCTCCACAGTCTTATCAACCGCCCGTTTATTTTCCGCCTTTACGATCGAGTCAAAATGAAAGGTTCGCGACGATTCGCGAACCTTTGTATTCGGATACTGTGGCTGAATCAGGCAGCGGCCGCAAAGGAAGCAGCTCCATTTGCGGGAGCCACAAACCGCTCTTGATTCTTCTTGAGAATCCGGGAGATGGTTGAATGCGTTGTATTGATCGATCGCGCCGCACGTCGTAAATTTCCGTTTGAGCGCTTTAAGGCGTGTTCAACGAAGGTTGCAGCGGCTTTTACATAAACGCTATCGAGATCATCTGTTTCGGGATCGAGCATTACGGTCAAGAAACTTACACTGTCATCAGCAATAGGCACGACTGCGGCGGGACGGTTGCCAGTATCACTTACAAGGCGATTAACGGCCTGAAGAGTGATCGCCGGCTCATCAATAGCATCCACCGCAAGACGGGTTGCGAAATTCCGAAGCTCACGATAGTTACCTTTCCATTCTAGGTCCTCGATAGCAACCAGCGCCTCCTTTTCGATCTTAAAAGGCATTTCTAATCCGATCGTTCCCCTTTCGGTTTCCAACTGATCGAGAAATGTCTCTACGATCCGTTCTTTCTGATACCGAAGGGGCAGAGTTTCAAGCTGTAGGATATTCAAGCGGTCAAAGAGGTCGGGCCTAAATGATCCGCTGTTCACCATCGATCGAAGATCTCTGGAAGTTGCTGCCACGACCCGAACATCGATTTCGCGCTCCATTGTTCCGCCAACTCGACGGATACGCCGTTCTTCAACAGCTTTTAGAAACTTCGCCTGGAGGCTCAATGACAACTCGCCGATCTCGTCAAGAAATAATGTGCCGCCATTTGCGGCTTCAAAAAGTCCGACCTTTGGAGCGATCGCTCCGGTGAAGGCTCCTCTTTCGTATCCGAACAGTTCAGATTCCAGAAGCTCAGAAGTGAAACTCGCACAGTTTACGCTTACGAATTCTCGTTTCGACCTGGGGCTAAGATCATGAAGCTGCCTCGCGATGGTTGTCTTTCCGGTTCCTCTTTCTCCTGTTAACAGGACATAGTGCGGAACGCGGGCAAAACGAATTACTTGATCGTCGATGGATCGGGATGTTGAGGTGGGATCAAAAGTGTCGGGTTGATGCTGCATTGAAGACCTCCTGTGCGTGTTCGGATCTAATTTGTATGGATCTTCTAACTCAAAAAGCGTGCCGGAGCGATCGGCCGGTGGATAATTTCAATAGAGACGAGTATTCATTGGGGTTCCATAGGAATAGACGCCAGTAATTGAATGAACAGTAAAGGCGACAAAACTGTCTACATCGTGAACAGTTCGTTTACGATGGGCGCACTTTTCTCTCCACAATCAATGTTTGTTTTCGATAATAGATCAATGACGATTCCGGCGTCCGGTTCAATAAGCCAATCGGGTAAGGTTACCGGTTCCTGTTTGGTAAGGTCTTCCGTCCCGATCTGAATCTCCGGAAGGAAGCTGATGCTTGTCGATTCTGGGGGATATAGAGCCAATACCCGTTCGAGAGCAAACCAGGGGGACTCTTGCGGGAGAAAGAATCTTTGCCGACCGTGCTGCACGATATTGACGAGTCCCATTCCACGCAGTTCTCTGATCTGCTCGTGTGTAGAAGGACGGATCTCGGTTAGCAGCTGTCCCTGAAAGCGTGCGGTTGTTATGGTGATGCCGCCGATGAGATCGACGCTATTCTTCTCGAAGTCTACAACTCGAAGAACCTCGCTTGCGGTAGTTGGAATACTTGACCGCAGTCCAAAGTGCTGTCGAATATCTCTGAGCCATTCTTCCGAAATCCTTACTCCGACAAGTCGGGTTCCGTCATCTGTTGTGGTTCTAACGATATTCAATGCATCGTGGCTTAGAGTTTTCAAGTACTTCCATATCGGTAGCAATGCGCCGCTAAGGATATGTACGGTTCTGTTCTCGAATGCGGGTATCTTATTCTCTTCTTTAATCCACCAGCTTTCTGCCTTTGTCTTCGGGACTATCCGATAACGCTGATTTAATTCGCCTTCCCGCAAATAGGCGACGTTGCGGCCAACCGGCTTTGTTATCGAGAACATCTGATATCGTTCACCCGTCTCCGGATCAGTGTGGGATAAAGTCCTTCTAACCGCGATGAACGATCCGTCTCGACGGTCCTGAAAGAACTGGTGAATCTCGCTTGCCGCGATGTCCTGATATCTGGCCGGTGTCGTTGCGACTTTAAGATCCAGTTTGTAATAGACGGTCTTCGCTCCGGTCAGTGGATCTGAGTTAAGAACCTGCGGCGATCCCGAGATGCCGACTGACAGCGCTTTCAGGTCTTCCATCCCATCGTCGAGTTTTCCTTTCTGTTTTAAGTACTCGATAGTCTCAAGGAATGTGGAATAGAAGTAATCGAATAGTGCATTCTGCCGGTCAA
>JBEBGW010000455.1:0-3192 GCA_040081025.1 Pyrinomonadaceae bacterium
CGGCAATAGCCGTCGCGATAGAACCCGGTCATCGGAGCAGTGCAGCAAACTTTCAACTCGCCGCCGAGCACGTTCTTCGGCTTGGGAAAGTGGCCGTTGCCGTTTCCGTTTGTCTGACTCATAAACGAGTATTCTAGCCGATGTTGAACCACTAAGCATTTCGGATAAGCGCGAGGGCTTTGTCGATGGGACGCGCGACCACAGCTCCGTCATCCGTTTCGACTATCGGCCGCTGGATCAGGTTCGGGTCCGCGACCATCGCCTTGATCACATCGGCATCGGGAGTGTCCTTCGTCAGGCCCGCGGCCGCTGCTCCTCTCGTCATCTCTATGGGCCGAACGCCCACCTTCTTCGCGAGCGTTTTCAGCCGGTCTTCGGTAAATGCCTCGTTGAAATAGTTGACCTTGTCGTAATCGATGCCGTTCTCACGGAACAGCGTGGCCAGATTTCGGCAGGTCGTTCAGGTAGGTTTTTCGTAGACTGTGATTCTTTTCATAGTGGTTTTCTCATGGTACTACCGATGGAGATTCGACGTTCACCGGAAGCTTCTCGTTTAGATACCGAGTTAACAAGCTATAGAGATGCCGGGTAGTCCCTTGCCCCTCTGAGATGCTGTGCGTCCGGTTGGGATAGGGCATCACGGTAAACGCCTTGTTCGCGGCGATCAATTTATCGATCAGGTATTCGGTCTGCTGGTAATGGACGTTGTCGTCACCGGTCCCATGAACGATCAGCAGATCACCTTTCAGACCGTCAGCGAAAGTAGTCGCCGCTGTATTATCGTAATCCTTGGCGTTGTCCTTCGGCAGGCCCATGTATCGCTCGGTGTAGATGGTGTCGTAATAGCGATTATCCGGTGCCGGAGCGACCGCCATTCCCATTTTATAAACATCCGGATAGCGAAACATCGCATTGAGCGTCGCAACACCGCCGCCGCTCCAGCCCCAAATACCCACTCGCGACGCATCGAGATAAGGCATCTTCGCGAGCATCGACTTCACCGCTGCCGCCTGATCCTGAGAACTCAGCACCCCTATCTTGCGATAAATGCTCTTTCGGAATTCGCGTCCGCGGGGCGAGGGCGTTCCGCGATTATCCACGCTCGCGACGATATAGCCCTGCTGCGTGAGCATCAGAAACCAAAAGTATTGCGCGCCAGTCCACTGATCGTTCACAGTCGTCCCCGCGGGTTCCGTATACGCGTAATAGAGCACCGGATATTTTTTGGTCGGGTCGAAATTGGGCGGCTTCATCATCCAACCGTCAAGGGCGACACCGTTGCCGATGTCCGTACGGAAAAATTCGACCGGTCCCTTTGGCAGTTGATCGAGTTTCGCTCTAACAGCCGAATTGGAGACGAGGTTGCGGGCCACCGACTTATCCGAAAGCTTCAGCAGATCGATCCGCGAAGGCTTCCCGAACGACGACGAACTCTGGATGGCCCACTTGCTGCTCGGCGAAAAATTATAGTTGTTCCAACCATGGAATTCCGCAGGCGTAACGCGCTCGTCAGTTCCCGTTCCGTCAATCCGTGAGCGATACAGGTAACGCTGCGTCGCGTTGTCGGGCGAGGCAATGTAGTAAACCCAGCCGCCTGCCTGATCGACCGACTGAAGGCTCATCGCATCGAAATTACCTTTAGTGATCGGCTTAACATCGCGGCCGTCTGCAGAGACTGAATATGGCCGCCGCCAGCCGTCGCGTTCGCTCACCCAAAGAAACCTCTTTCCGCCATCGAGCCACCGCATTTCCGGCAGAGTCAGATCGACCCAAGCCTCATCCTTTTCCGTAAGGATGGACTTGCTCTTTCCGGTCTTCGAATCTGCAACCAAAACCTGCAGCGTATTCTGCAGCCGGTTGAAGTGCTGAAGATAGATCTCGTTCGGATTCGCCCAGTCAACCGAAACAATGTAGTTGTTCCGAAGATCACCCGGCGTCTCCAGCCATCGGATCTCGCCTCCCGAGGCGCTGATCACACCGACGCGGACAGCGGCATTTTGGGTGCCGGTTTTCGGATACGGGATCTTCGTCAGCTTCGGATAGAGCCCTTGCGTGTTGTCGAGCAGAATGAAATCTTCGATCCCCGACGCATCGAACTGCCAGAAAGCGATCGAGCGGCTGTCGGGGCTCCAACGCCAGCAGTCTCTTAGGTCGAACTCCTCTTCGTTCACCCAATCCGACGTGCCGTTGATCAGCGTGTGCGATCCGTCCTTGGTCAGACGCGTGATCTTCCCTGTCGCGACGTCATCAACATAAAGATCGTTCTCGCGAACGTAGCCGACTTTGCTTCCATCAGGTGAAAACTTCGCAAACATCAGCGTCGACGGCTTGGCATCTCCGCCAAGTTTCGCGAGCTTACCCGATCCGAGATCAAGGACCCAATAATCGCCCCGCGTGTCATATCGCCAGACCTTCTGCGAATTCGTATAGATCAAGACCTTCTTACCGTCAGCCGACCAATCGTAACCGTCCATCTCGATCGGCTTCGTCTCGCCCTGCGGGATCAGTTTGTCAGCGGTGAGCAGGACTTCACGCTTGTCGGTCTCTATCTGATAGCGGACCAGATCCATCGCTCCCTTGACCTTCTCTGAGGGCTCGAATTTCGCGTAAGACTCCCCGTCCTTCAACCACCGAAACCCGCCGAATCGCTCGGGCTGAAATTCAGCGCTGTTAAAGATGCGATCGACCGTCAGTTTCGGATCGATAGCCGGAGCCGCAGTCTGAGAATGCAGAACAGCCAACGGCGACAGTGCCAACAACAAAAACGCAACGCGAAGCGCTGTGTTCACCCGGTTATAAGAGCGTTCGATCTTCATAGGTTTCAATCTGTAGAGGAATGGCGGACTCGCCGCATTTCTAGCTCATACGGAAGAACGCTGTGGGAAGTTGCGGTTTAACTCCCCTCCTTACAAAGGAGGGGTGGCAGCCGCTTCGGCTGACGGGGTGGTTCTCTTCTATTCGCAGGATCGCTACGCCGTCATCGACTGATACTCGCCCGACTGGACCGGAATGAGGTTCTGCGATTCTTCGTAGCTGAACACCCTCGACTTCGTTACGAACCTCAGCCCCAGCGGGATCTCCAGCGAAAAGCTCGCACCGCGGCCTTCGGTGATGTCGATGGTGAGTTCGGTATGCTGCCAGAATTCGAACTGGTCCTTCGCCATATAGAAATCGCAGCCCGCCACCTCGCCC
>JBEBGW010000456.1:0-3190 GCA_040081025.1 Pyrinomonadaceae bacterium
GCTCCGATGTATGTCGAGGCGATCCATAAGTCGGCGGAGATCGTTAGGGCTCTTCAAACACGAAGCCGTCATCTTGAATCGGAGGGATACGCCGCACAGGTGCTCATCGGCGACGATTATTTTCCACTCTTCTGGCAGGCTCGTGACGACACTCGAAACTCGCTCAAGAAAAGCAAGGACGGAACGTTCAAGACGAAGGATGGCACGCGCGAATTCACGCTGCACGAACTCGCCGAGATCGCCGCGAACGAACCGTATCGCTTTTCACCGAGCGTGGTGCTCCGCTCGGTTGTCCAGGATTACATCCTACCGACCGTCTGTTACTTCGGCGGCGGTGCAGAGATCTCTTACTTCGCCCAGAGCGGCGAGGTCTATCGGATCCTCGACAGGCCCGTTACGACGATCCTTCATCGGCAAAGCTTTTCCGTTGTCGAGACGAAGCACGCAAAGACGCTCGATCGGTACGACCTCGAGTTCGCCGATCTTTTCCGTGGCCTCGAAGAACTTTTGCCCGACATCGTCGAAGAGCATCTGAATAGCGACACCGCGACGTTGTTTACGGATGTCGAAGACCGCATCAATACCGAGCTGCAGAGGCTCGACGAAGATCTCTCGGGGATCGATCCAACATTGACCGAGAATCTCGCAAAGCGGCGGAAGAAGATCCAGTATCATATCGCTGCCCTTAGGAATAAATTCCGCCACGTCCAACTCCGCAAAGACGAGACGATCAACCAGCGCGTCGAATCGCTTTTCGCATCGTTGATGCCGCACGGTGCGCTGCAGGAACGTTCGATCAACGTGGGCTACTTCGTAAACCGCTACGGTGCGAATTTCGTTGACTGGGTATATCAGGCTTCGGACCTCGACGACCGCGGCCACCGCGTTCTCTATCTTTGATGAACAAGATCCGCATACTCCCTGACACCCTTGCGAACCAGATCGCGGCTGGCGAGGTGGTTGAGCGTCCTGCGTCCGTCATCAAGGAGCTGGTCGAGAACGCCATCGACGCCGGTGCGACCCGGGTCATGATCGACGTCGAGCTTGGCGGACGCCGGCTGATGCGAATATCAGATGATGGCCACGGAATGATCCGGGACGACGCGATCCTGGCATTCGAGCGTCATGCCACGTCCAAGATCCGCACGCTAGAAGACCTCGCGGCGATCGGTACACTCGGCTTCCGCGGTGAAGCTCTTGCCTCGATAGCATCGGTCGCAAAGGTTGAGTTGGTCACGAAGATCGATAGCGAACCCGCCGCGACAAGAGTTCAGATCGAGGGCGGCAGGTTGATCGACGTGAAAGATGCGGCTCGCGATACCGGCACGACGATGGCCGTCCGCGACCTCTTCTTCAACACACCCGCACGACGAAAATTTATGCGGTCCGAAGCGACCGAGAATTATCACATTGCGAGTATCGTCACACACTATGCTCTCGCTCATCCCGAGATTGCCTTCACGCTGACCAACAACGGAAGGGAAGTGCTGCGAGTTTCTCCTGCCAAGGATCTACGAGAACGCTCCTTTCAGATCTTTGGTTCACAGATGCTCGACAGCCTCTTGCCCGTGTCCGGTGGCCGCGAATACGTAGCCCGAGTTTCCGGTTTCATCTCTGCTCCGCGTGAGCGCCGGACGAATCGGGATTCACAATATTTCTTCGTCAATAACCGCTTCGTTCGGGATAAGACCATCGCTGGCGGACTGCTTGAGGGCTATCGCTCGGTCCTGCCGCACGGAGTCTACCCGGTCGCGTTCTTATTCCTTGACGTGCCGCTCGAAGAGATCGACGTCAATGTTCACCCGGCTAAGACCGAGATCCGATTCCGCCGTAACGAAGCCGTAAAGGATGTGATCGCGGAGGCGATTCGTGAAGCTCTTACCAAGGCTGGCATTGTCGCTCCGGCTTCCGAACTGGAACCGCCTCATCCCTCAGCGCTGCCCGAGGGAATGACATCATCGCTGGACAGCAAACCTATAGGCCAAAGCAGGATCGAGTTTGGAGTGAACGATCTGTCGCACGTAGGCCCGCCACCCGCCGCTGACCAGCAGATGCCTGTTGCAGATCAAGCCGAGGCAGATGCCATGTCGCGGTCATCCGGTGCCGAATCTCGGGACGGTCTGCCGGAAGACAAGCTTGCGCTGTTTTCCGAAGCTTTCGAGCGCGCGGCCGAATCCCGAACAGAGGTTGTCGAGACGTCCACGATCTATCCCGTTCTTCCGCCGGTCAACAATGGGGTACATCTTGCGAAGGCGGTCGATCTCGAGGATGTTTCGGTCAGCGGTATTAGACCGATGGGCCAACTCCACGACAGCTTCATCATCGCAGTGGACGACGAAGGCTTGCTCCTGATCGACCAGCACGTGGCTCATGAGCGGATCCTCTTCGATAAGTTTCGCCGTAAGGAAACTGACCGTGCGGTCGAATCGCAGAACCTGCTGCTCCCCGAGACCATCGATCTTTCCCCGGCACAGAGCCAGGCGTTTGAGATCGTCGAAGAAGAATTGTCGTCGATCGGTTTCGGCCTGATGCGTTTGTCGGGAAGGACCGTGGCGATCAAGTCGATCCCGACAGATTTGCCGGCTGCCGAGATCCGCAACCTGTTCGCGGAGATCCTAGATAATATTGATCTCGAGAAACGCGGCAATGGTAAAGCGACGTTACGCGACGACATCGCCGCATCGCTCGCGTGCAAGGCCGCCGTCAAGATCAATATGAAGCTAACGCCCGAGAAAATGCACTGGCTTATCGACCGTCTACTCACTACTTCCTCGCCAACAACCTGCCCTCACGGCCGACCCGTCATCCTCCGTTTATCGATGAAAGACATCGAACGCGGTTTTCACAGAAGTTAACCGAAATTTCGCTAAACTTTTGCAAAAAGCTTCTAAGGTGAACGCGGGGTTACGTGTGTGCCGTTTCAGACACAGGAAAATCGGCTTGCATTAGCCTTCTTGTTAAGTTATAAATAGTTTGTCGGCACACACAACAAAGCTGTAGAACTTAGTAAACTATTGATATAGAACGAGTTAGCGTCGAGTCTGCCGATCAGCCACAGTTTTCCGATGAAACGGATAAATCTTCATACAGCCAAGAATCAAATAGCGCGGCTGAATACCATCCGCGATATCAATCGCCAGATAGTACTCAACTACGTCCGCGATCGGTCGCCGATCTCTCGGGCCGAGAT
>JBEBGW010000457.1:0-3177 GCA_040081025.1 Pyrinomonadaceae bacterium
GCGCATGTCGGCGACGAGATTGTTGTAGCCAAAGCTCGCACCGCGGTCGGTGAGCAGGATCTTTGCGCATCCCGCCGCTTCCAGCTTTTCGACGATGTTCTTCGCGTCCCACGGCGCGAGAAACTGTCCTTTCTTAACGTTGACCGCTTTGCCCGTTTTGGCCGCGGCAACTAATAGATCCGTTTGTCTGCAAAGGAACGCGGGAATCTGAAGGATATCCGCAACCTCGGCCGCCTTCTCTGCGTGCCAGGGTTCGTGAATGTCTGTGACGATGGGTGCTCCGACCTCTTGCTTCACTTTCGCAAGGATCTCAAGACCGCGATCCATACCATCTCCCCGGAAGCTCTCGATCGAGCTCCGGTTTGCCTTATCAAACGATGACTTATATACGAATCCGACGCCGACCCGCTCGCAGATCTCTTTGATCGAAGTCGCCATCTTCAGCGCATGGTCGTACGATTCGACGACACAAGGGCCGAGAAGGAACGAAAGATTCCCGGATCCGAAACTAACATCTCCAACCTCAAAAGAACTGTGTGCGGCCATAATTAGGTAAATCGAAGATTTACAGGATACCAAATCCCGCTCTGTATGCCGCGCGACTAACGTACGCCAAAGCTCAACGCTCCCCAGAAACTTTCCCAGTCGGCGCCTTCGCAGTTCTTGGCGCATCTCTGCATATAGACCAGCCTCACGAGCCAAACACCTTTCCGGTCGAGCTTGAACTTTGCAAGCCCGTCTTTGTTGGTCGTTGTTCGCTGCTTAGCAATAGATCCGTCTTCCCGGTTGTCCGCAAATATCGTCCTGCCGATGAGCGGTTTCCCCTCAAAGATCACTAGGACCGTTAACTCATCGCCGATCTTAAGCGAGTACGGATTCGCCGAGGGAATGATGTCAAGCCGAAGGCCTGGACGATTTGCAAAGGTTGGGGTCCGCTTGTCCCCAACCTGAATAAGCGACTTTAAGAATCGGCTATAGCGTTCCTCTCCCTGTTTCGACGATTCACCAAGTTTCTCGCGTTCGTCGATGATGTATTCCAAACCGTCTTCGCGTAGATATTCTTGAAACTTGGCTGCCTCTAGGGTTATGTACGACCAGTTTCTCTCCATCGCAAGGAGATATGTGCCCCGCTTCTGTGCAGAAAATGAGAACAGTGGAACTGCGTCCTCTTGCGTATCACGGGTCAGATCAAAAGTACCTTCGTTTGAGATCAGCCGAAAGATCGATGTCTTCGAGCTTCGATACGGGATCGGCTCCTCGACCTTCAACCCTTCGCCGAGATAAAGATTGACCACGGACGATTGCTTCGGAGCGAGGAAGAACGAATCGGGCTCGAGCCAATATTCATGAGCATTGGCCGACGATACCAGCAGAGCGAAAATCGTCCAGATGATGACAACCCGCTTCATTTATTCGTCGACCATTACCTCAGATCTCTCCGGCATCTCGACCTGCTTATCGGAGGCAATGTCGTGTTCGAGGTTTTCGCTCTTCAGGCGGTTCTCCCACGCGGCCTTCACGAAGCCGACAAACAGCGGATGTGCATCGAGCGGTTTCGATTTGTACTCGGGATGGAACTGGCAGCCGATGAAGTAAGGGTGAACATCCCTCGGCAATTCCACCATCTCGACGAACTTTCCGTCAGGCGAGATTCCGCTAAAGATAAGGCCCACTTTCTCCAGCACCGACCTATATTCGGGGTTGAACTCGTATCGGTGGCGGTGACGCTCGCCGATCATCTCGGCGTCGTGGTAAACCTCGCGTGCGATCGAACCCGCTTTGAGATTGCAGTCCCACGCTCCGAGACGCATCGTACCGCCAAGTTCATCGACATTCACGAGATCGCGAAGCTTAAAGATGATCGGAAAAGGGGTCTCCTCGTTGAACTCGGTCGAGTCCGCATCGCGCAAGCCGCATTCGTTTCGGGCGAACTCGATGCAAGCCGTCTGCATTCCGAGGCAGATCCCAAAATACGGCGTGCCCGATTTGCGGGCGTACTTTATCGCCCGAAGCATTCCAGAAATGCCACGCTTTCCGAATCCGCCGGGGACGAGAATCGCGTCGTAATCTTGTAGGTCGCTCTCGTAGTTGTCCTTCATCAGGTTTTCCGACTCAAGCCAGGTAACGTTGACTCGTAGATCGTTGGCAACTCCCGCATGTGTCAACGCTTCACGAAGCGACTTGTACGAGTCCTCGAGCTCGACGTATTTTCCAACGATCGCGATCTTTACAGTCCCGCCCGACGGATCTTTGATCGTCGATACGAGATCTCTCCAATTCTTTAGGTCAGCCGACGGAAACTGCTCCATCAACCCGAGATCTTTTACGATCAGGTCGTCGAGGCTCTGTTCATGCAAAGCGATCGGTACTTCATAGATCGTCGGAAGATCGAGAGCTGAGATCACAGCGTTTTCCTGAACGTTGCAGAACAACGCGATCTTTCGCCGCATGTCTACCGAGATAGGACGATCAGAGCGGCAGAGCAGAATATCCGGGGCGATACCGATCTCACGGAGTTCGCGAACGCTGTGCTGAGTCGGCTTTGTTTTCAGCTCACCGGCGGCTGCTATGTAAGGCACGAGCGTTACGTGGATGAAGATGGCGTTTCCGCGGCCCTCTTCATTGCCCATCTGGCGGATCGCTTCCAAAAAGGGGAGTGATTCGATGTCACCGACCGTACCGCCGATCTCGACGATCAGAATGTCCGGTTCGTGCATTTCAGCGACCTTTCTCACCGCCATCTTGATCTCGTCCGTGATGTGCGGAATGACCTGGATCGTCTTGCCGAGATAATCGCCGCGGCGCTCCTTCTCGATCACCGAAAGATAGATCCGCCCGCTCGTCCAGTTATTTGCCTGTGAAAGTTTGGCGTGCGTAAACCGCTCGTAGTGGCCGAGGTCGAGGTCGGTTTCCGCCCCGTCGTCAGTCACGAATACTTCGCCGTGTTGAAAGGGCGACATAGTTCCGGGGTCTACATTGATATACGGGTCCAGCTTCATCATCTGAACCTTCAACCCGCGAGCCTCGAGCAAACAGCCGATCGAACTCGCCGCAAGCCCCTTACCCAAACTGGAAACTACTCCGCCGGTTACAAAAATATATTTAGTCATGATTCGTCTGTTTCGTCTCCATCATTAGCCTTACCTTCGCGTTTCTTCTTTCCGTACCTGCCGTCCT
>JBEBGW010000458.1:0-3174 GCA_040081025.1 Pyrinomonadaceae bacterium
CGTCTATATGCTGCAGGGACGCGGCGGGAATGTCGGCGCAGTAGTTGGGCCGGAGGGGATCCTGATCGTTGACGATGATTACAAGAACATGAGCCAGAAGCTCGCCGCGGCTCTAAAAGAACTCGGCCGCGAAAAACCGCGGTTCGTGCTGAACACGCACTGGCACGGCGACCATACCGAGGGGAACGAATTCTTTGGAAAGGATTCGACGATCGTCGCCCACATCAATGTCCGCCGGCGAATGATGGATCCGCCAGTCATCTTCGGCCGAAAGACGCCGCCATATCAGCTTTTCGCATTGCCGATCGTCACCTACACCGAGAGTATGACGATCCATATGAACGGCGAGGAGATCCGTCTAGTTCATTACCCGAACGGCCACACCGACGGCGACACAGTCGTCTTCTTTGAGAAGGCGAAGGTCGTCCACTTCGGCGATACCTTCTTTGTAGGGCGGTTTCCCTTCGTCGATATCGACAGCGGCGGAAGCGTGCAGAGCCTGATCAACAATATCGCCACTCTCATCGCCAAGGTCCCCGCGGACGCAAAACTCATTCCCGGCCACGGACCGCTCTCGACCCACGCCGATCTAAAGGCATATCACGCGACGCTTATCGAATCTTCGAAGATCGTCACCGACGCTATGAAGGCGGGCAAGTCGCTCGAGGAGATTCAAAAAGCCGGCCTCCCCGAAAAATTCAAAGAAGCCGGCTCCGGGTTTATTAAAACGGACGCATGGATCGCTACCATCCATCGAAGCTATTCGATGAAGTAGCGAAACGTTACGCCACCGTCACATCCTTCGACAGGTAAACGTCCTGGATCGCATTCAGCAATTCGATGCCCTCGTTCATCGGACGCTGGAAAGCCTTGCGGCCTGAGATCAGTCCCGATCCGCCACCGCGTTTGTTGATGACGGCAGTTCGCACGGCATCAGCCATATCGCTTTCACCTTTTGACTCGCCTCCCGAGTTGATCAAACCTGCACGTCCCATGTAGCAGTTCGCCACCTGATATCGCACGAGGTCGATCGGGCTGTCGCTCGTCAGATCGGTATAGATCTTCGGATTCGTCTTGCCGTAACTGCTCTCAGTATTGAGCATATTGTAGCCGCCGTTGCGTTCCGGAAGCTTCTGCTTGATGACGTCCGCCTGGATCGTAACACCGAGGTGATTCGCCTGTCCGGTGAGGTCCGCGGCGGTGTGCATATCACCATCCGGTCCTTTGAACTTCGGATTACGCAGGTAGCACCACAGGATCGTCGCTAGGCCCAGATCGTGTGCGTATGCAAACGCTTCAGCAACTTCAGTTATCTGCCGCGTCGAATGGTCCGATCCGAAATAGATCGTCGCACCGACCGCAACCGCGCCCATATTGCGCGCCTGCTCTATCGTGCCGAACATCACCTGGTCGAACGCGTTCGGATACGTCAGCAGTTCGTTGTGGTTGATCTTTACGATGAACGGGATCCTGTGAGCGTATTTGCGAGCCACCGAGCCCAACACGCCGAACGTAGATGCCACTGCGTTGCAGCCGCCCTCGATCGCGAGTTTGACGATGTTTTCAGGGTCGAAATACTGCGGATTCGGGGCGAACGAAGCTCCCGCCGAGTGCTCGATGCCTTGATCCACCGGCAGGATCGACAGATAGCCCGATCCCGAAAGCCTTCCATTCGAATACAGTGTCTGCAGACTGCGCAGCACCGCAGGTGTTCTGTCCGAGTCCAACCACACGCGGTCTACAAAATCGCCGCCCGGTAAATGCAAATTTTCCTTACTGATCGTTTTCGATACGTGACCGAGCAGCGACTCTGCGTCGCTCCCGAGATATTCCTGTATCTTGCTGAGATCCAATGACATAGTTCGGCTCCAAGTGAATAATTTGAATCAAATCGAGAAACAAAAAGTGTACCACATAGCCTTCTACGGTAACTTTGACAAGAATTCTGTTGATTCCGAATGTTGAAGTGGTTTATATTTTTCTTTGTTCACTCACTCGAAATAAGATCGAAAATTAAGGTGCGGCCAAGGCCGCTGTGCTCGAGAGGTATATCCCGCGTACTCCCGCGGCTACAACTAAAACTATGACCCCAACTCGTCTCGCGAAGCCGTTGTCAGTGCTTTCGCTTCTCTGCGCCCTGTTTGTGATCTCCGGTGTTATTTTCTGTCAGGACAAAGACTGGCGAGAAGTCGCACCCGGCGAACTTCAGCTTAAATCGCCTAAGGTAGAGCCCGATGCTGACGCCGAAGTCCTCTTCTGGGAGATCCGGGTGGATGACAGCAATCCTGACAGTATGGTGATGAAGCACTACAAGCGCGTCAAGATCTTCACGGAACGCGGCCGCGAGAAATACAGCAAGGTCGATATACCTTTCACCAAGAACTTAAGGATCAAGAATATTACGGCCCGCGTGATCAAACCCGACGGAACGATCTCAGATCTTGCGAAGGCTGACGTATTCGACCGCGAGATCGCCCGGACGGACAAGGTCAAGGTGAATGCGAAATCATTCGCGGTGTCCAATATAGAGATCGGCTCGATCTTCGAATACAAATATCAGGAAGTTTACAGTTACGGGTCGGCCGAAGATATGCGAATGCCGTTTCAGCATGACGTGCCGATCCAGACGATCTCCTACTACTTTAAGCCGGCGCTGAACGTCACTTATCTTCGGTTCAATATGCCGGAAACAAAGTTCATCAAAGACAAGGGCGGATTCTATCGCGCCACGATGGACAACGTTCCCTCGCTCAAGGCGGAGCCGCATATGCCGCCCGACGATGAAGTGAGATCTTGGCTGCTTGTCTACTACACCCTTGATGGTTCGAAGAAGGGATCCACCAGCGCAGACTTCTGGTCGCGCGCGGGCGGCGCGATCGTAGCTCGATGGGGTGTAAAGGAAACTCTCAAACCCGGAAAAGAATTAAAGGCCGCCGCAACGCAGATAGCCGGCGGGGCGGTCGGTCCCGAAGACCAGATGGCTAAGCTCTTCGAGTTTTGTAAGGCCAAGATCAAGAACATTTCATACGACGCGGCAATGACCGAGGAGCAGAAGGACGAGATAAAACCGAACAAGTCCCCGTCCGACACATACAAAAAGCTTCAAGGCCGCGAATCGGAGATCAACGAGCTTTTCGCGTCCCTCGCAGATTCTCTCGGGCATGAGACCCGTCT
>JBEBGW010000459.1:0-3163 GCA_040081025.1 Pyrinomonadaceae bacterium
GTCGTTCGTCGGCCGCAAGGACAATTGGGTTCATTTCGACAATCAGCAGTGGGGGCCTAGCCGCAGCGTTAGATAGTATAGGGCTGCGAGACGTCCTCGGACGTTCGGTGGAATCCGTGCTCTCGGCGATTGTGAATAAACTTGCCCCTACTGGTAAGGGCAAAGACGAAAGTGCAGCGAGAAAGGCGGTCGATACAACTCTTGTTTCGCTATTTGAAAAGTATGGGGTTCTGGATGGTGGACTGGAGCGGCTCGACGCCTTGGATGCAGCCGCGATCGAGCGGGCATTTCACGATCTTGTCGCTGAGTATAATTTCCAGCGCTGGATGATGGAACTGAGCAAGAGAATCGAAGAGAACGCCGTAAGCTCGGCTGAGGCTTATCGATTGGAACAGTTCGCGAGGGAGTGTATCTATGAGATCACTGTCCTAGATTTCCGTGGTCATAACGTCTTGGACACTGATTGGACTGCCCCCGAGAATCAACAGCTGATAGACGGAATCTATGAGCAGGCTTATGTCTTTCTGGAGAATTTATGACGAACTGGAATGTTGTTTGTCGAATCGGCGATGATGACGATTACGCTGCCCCGTCTCCACACCTGATCATTTCGTTCGATCAGGACGGTCGATCAACAGTCGCGGCGAATCGGGTGTTCCACACGCTCGCTGGGAATAACCTCTATCCGTCGAGGATCGTTAACGATCTTCTTATGCTTGCTTTGGCTGTATATACGGCTGATCTGAGAATTTCGCGCGCATTCGGGATGGATCGATGGTCCCGTGAAATCACCGTTCATTTACCCGTTTTTAATCCGGACCTCTGGCGAGTGGCCGAACCGCATCTCGCAGAGACGCTCGGCTTCCTATCAGGCGACAACTGGCACTTTGAGTTTAGAGAGCGTCCTGAGCTGGCGGCCGAAGACCAAGCAAATCTACCTTTACGACAGATCGACAAAGTCGCATTGTTTTCCGGCGGTTTGGATTCGTTTGTGGGCGCGGTTGACCTGCTCGAAGGAACTGATGAAATCGTAGCCCTCGTTGGCCAGTACGGAGCCGGCTCAACCCATCCGTCTCAAGAGGGGACACATGCGGTTTTGAACGAAGCATTTCCCGATCGGACGATACGCATGGGGTTTTGGGTGCAGCCTTCGACTACTGCAGACCATTCGGGCGAGGACACGATGCGGTCCCGGTCATTCCTTTTTTTAGCGTTGGGCACGGCCGTGGCTGCTTCGAGCGGTGACGACGTTCCTCTATATGTCGCCGAGAATGGCCTCATTTCACTTAACGTTCCGCTCACGCCGGCTCGTATGGGTAGTTTCAGTACGCGGACGACACATCCGTTTTTCGTAGATTCATTCCAATCCCTTCTGAACGCCTTGGGAATTTCTACTCCGTTAGTACTGCCCTATCGGTTCCATACCAAGGGGGAAATGGTGCGGGATACGAAGAATCCCGATGTGACGGGCAAAGGTTTACCCCTCACACTGTCTTGCTCACGTCCAGATGCAGGACGATTCGACAAGCGCCCACCCGGCACACACTGCGGCTACTGTGTGCCTTGTATAATTAGACTGGCCTCTATGAAAGCAGCCGGCGTCTCAACTAAAAGGGCAGCTTATTACGACGTCGTACGTGGAGGAGCTGGCCCAAAGACAGCAAAAGGCCGAGATCGTCGGGCGTTTGAGCTCGCGATAACTCGAACCAGATCCTTGTCCCGGCTCGGCTTAGTTGGCGAAGTGACAGCTGCGGGTCCGCTTCCTGATGAAGACGTATCGCAACTTGCCGACGTCTACTTGCGCGGAATTGAAGAGGTCGCCGACTTCCTAAAAATCAAGCGATCTCGGTAACTGTGGCAGAAGCGAATAACAATTTTTTCGTTGACATGCACTGTCATATCGATCTCTACAAGGATCCTGTCGGCGCTATCCGTTCTGCCGAGAGGGGTCACGTTTATACCATAGCGGTTACAAACGCGCCGTTCGTGTTTGATAACACTGCACAACTTGTTTCGACTTCACGATATGTTCGGGCAGCCGCAGGGCTGCACCCGGAACTTGTTGGAAGTCACGGTCATCAAATCGATAAATTGCGTCCGTTGCTAGATCAAACTCGATATGTTGGGGAGGTAGGATTGGATTACACAACGCTCGACCAGAGTCTGCGAGAAAAACAACGCCATGTATTCGGCAAGATTCTTGAGTGGTGTGCGGATTATTCTGACAAGATTGTCACTCTTCATTCGAGAAGGGCGTCGGCTGATGTGATTTCAATGGTGGGTTCGGGCTTCAACGGAAAGGCGGTTCTCCACTGGTTTTCGGGAACAAGAAAGGAGGTAGAGCGGGCGGCTAATTGGGGTTTTTATTTCTCGGTCAATCCCGCGATGAGTCAATCAAAAAAAGGACAGTCTCTTATTGCCGCAATGCCGATCGAAAGGGTTCTTACCGAATCCGATGGGCCACTTGTTGGCGTGGGAAAGAACTCCCAACTTCATCCGGTGGACGTGAAGCTTGCGGTTCAAGATATTTCGGCACTCTGGCGATTTTCCTTTGACGAGGCTCGATCACGAATTTGTCAGAACTTCCGAACAATTGTTGGTGAGAGATCAAAAACTGGAAGGCCTTCCGCTACCCCTTTGTCGACATGAACAATCGTTCGCCGGCAGTTCCTTCCTGTTTTTGATCAAAGAGTGAAGTTTTTATTAATCTGTAATAATCGGGCTGGGTTGAACGGTTAGGCTCCAGTAGCTCCTCTGGATCAAAGTCCGCCAGCAGGAGAACGCATTTTGAAATTATCGTATGATTATCGTATGTACATGCTAAGATACGATGTTCCTGAGTGAACACGATATTCGTGAGAGTCAATAGATATCGGCCTACGACAACAGGTGACAATCGGTAGAAAGGGCCTATATTGAACTGCAAAACCTTTATTCATCGGTTCGATTCCGATCGCCGCCTCCAATAACCTCTTTATTTGCAATAGTTTACGGTGACCATTACACTCCGCTCAAAATCGCTTGTGACGTGAATTATCGTAAGTCGCCGCACTGCTTGCCGTCCGGATCGGAACCAGAACTACAACGACATCGGATGGACTAGGGTATCGAAGAATTCTTACTTCTGATCTCTAAATAATCATTCGCTTTCAGTGATTACACA
>JBEBGW010000103.1:0-11825 GCA_040081025.1 Pyrinomonadaceae bacterium
AGTGGTGACGTTGCGATACGAATCATTCTTTTCGAAATATTCGTGAAGCGGATCGGCATTTCCTTTGACAACGTGGATATCGCCGCCGTTTCGGTTCTGATAGGAGAACGAGTTTCCGATCGTAAGCCGCGTCTTGTCGTCGGTGTAGAAGACACCCTTTGGCGACAGCGAAAACGAATGGGTCCGCGGCAGGTCGGTAAAGTCGTCGTCGTCAACATCGTATTCTTTCTGGTAATTGAACTGGACGAGGAACGTGTAACCGAACTTCGCAAACTTGCGGGAGTTGAACAACGAAACGTCGGTGCCGAGAGCCGAGGTCTGATTGAACAGGAATGTAGTCACCGGCTTTTCCTCGGGATCTTTGCTGATGAAATTGACGACCCCCGCGATCGCACCTTCGCCGTAAAAGGTACCGGTTGGACCCTTGATGATCTCGACCTGCCGCAGATCGAGCGGCGGTATCTCGAGCAAACTCAGGCTTCCTGAAAATCCGCCGTACGACGGAAAGCCGTCTTTGAGGATCTGCGTGTATCGTCCATCGAGACCCTGGATTCGGACACTCTGGGTTGCGGACGTCGCCGAGGTTTGCTGCACCTTGATCCCGGTGCTTTCATTCAGCACCATCGAGACATTGGCGGGGCGCATATTGATCTTCTCGTCGACCTCTTCCTCGTCGATCGCCTCAACGCGCGTGGGCTCCGCTTCGATCTCGCGGCCTGTCCGCGTGGATTCGATCGTCACTTCGCCGACCTCGTTGCTGAGTTCTAGAAGAACGGTTCGCTCGGCGAGGTCCGCCAAGGGAAATGTGAGTTTGAGTTCGGCGGATGTGTAACCGAGCGATGAGATGGTGACGGTTTGCTCGCCGGCGGATACGTTCGTCAGTTCGGCGATTCCGGCGGCGTTTGTTGAAGTTGAAAGGTCGGTTCCCTGGATCGCGACAGTCGCGTTCGCGATCGCTTCTTTTGTGTCGTGATTCTTTACGACAATGCGGACCGTATTGCCCGACTGGCCGAATGCCTTGACGGCCAAAATTGAAATTACTGCAATGAATAAAACTATACGAAACATTGATCTCTCCATATTAAAGCTGGATGGATAGCGCGTGCCGACTTTCGGCTTGCGCAAAGAAGCCCTTGCTTCGTGTGCGGGCTTCCGCACTTAAGGGCGCAGTTGTGCTAGGATCAATGTTTTGGCGGCTGCCAAATGGAGTCTAGTGAAGCGACGCTTACGCGGCAGGTGTATTCGATCTCGGACGACCGTGTAGGTGCAATGAGGACTTTCGGTTCAGTTGCCGATTCAAATGAAAAGTAACCTGCCGGAGCCTGCCGGCACGAACAAATGCAAAATGGCGAGCAGCCATCCTCGCTATCGTTGCAACCCTCGTCCTTTGACGACTGGCTAGCACTTGTCTGATCGCTCGCGGTCGGAGGAGCGCCTAGTACGTCCTGACACGGCTGCGTCAAGAGAAAGAGAATGTACAAGATGGTGATGAATGCTGTTGGCCTCATCGCTGAGCGATTAGTTTCGCATTTCCGAGAGATAACTGTAAATCCGAGGATCCTGGCTGGTCCCAAAAAAGGATCCGTGTATTTCGCGGGATCTAGGAGTTGGCAGCAACCTAACCACTAAACTGCAAAATACACGGAAGTTGGTGTAAACGGCTAAAGCCGTCACTCTTACAAATTATTCGTCGTCGTCGTGAGCACGGACTCGTCCGGCAGCGACGGCTTCGTCGATGACCTTTTGGGCCAGATTATGGGGCAGCGGATCGTAATGCGAGAACTGCATATGGTACGAACCCCGTGCCTGGGTCACCGAATTAAGCTTCGATTGATAGTCTAACATTTCTGAGAGCGGAACCTTAGCTTTTATTACTTGTTGTTTTCCACGCATGTCCATGCCGGCCACACGGCCGCGGCGGGAATTGAGGTCACCCATGATATCGCCGCTAACTTCTTGAGGCGTAAAGACTTCCACGTCCATTATTGGCTCTAAAAGCGTCGGTTTCGCCTTTTCCATGGCGTTTCGATAGGCTTTTCGGCCGGCCGCACGGAAGGAATGTTCGTCCGAATCGACCGAATGATAGCTGCCGTCGATGAGCGTTACACGGAAATCTACCATCGGGTAGCCCGCTACGTAACCAGTCTGGGCGGCTTCGAGGATGCCTTTTTCGACCGCCGGACGGAAATTCTGGGGGATCGAGCCACCAAAGATCTTATCCACCCATTCGAAGCCGGAGCCACGGTCAAGCGGCTCGAAAATGGCCTTGCAATCACCGAACTGGCCGCGTCCACCGGACTGTTTCTTATGCCGTCCCTGAACCTCAACCTGCTCCGTGATCGTTTCTTTATAAGGGACCTTGGGCGGATGTAACGCGACCTCTACGTGATAGCGGTTGAAGAGTTTGGCTACGACTGTCTCGATGTGAAGTTGGCCGGATCCGGAGAGGATGAACTCTTTGGTCTGGGCATCGCGGTCGAAATGGAGCGACGGATCTTCTTCAAGGATCTTGTGGAGGGCGACGGAGATCTTGTCTTCGTCGGCACGCGATTTCGGCTCGATGGCGAATGCGATCGCGGCTTCCGGATATTCGACCTTGGGATAGACGATAGGCTTGGCTTTGTCGGAAAGCGTATCGCCCGTCTGCGTGTCTTTAAGTTTAACTACCGCAATGATATCGCCCGTCTGGGCCTCGTTGACCTTGTCGAGCACCTTTCCGTTGATGACGTGCAGCGTTCCAAGCCGCTCGGCGGTGTCGCGGGACGAGTTATAGACCGTCGCGTCTGATGCCACTTTGCCGGAGACCACCTTCATCACGTTTATGCGGCCTGCGAACGGGTCCGCGATAGTGCGGAAAACGTACGCGGAGAAGGGCTCGCCGTTGCTGTATTTACGGGTGATACGGTCGCCAGTAAGATCGGAATCGCTGAAGCCGTATTCCGCCTCATGTGTCGCAGGATTTGGTGCGAACTCGACGATGTGGTCTAGGAGGATCTGCAACCCGACGAGGTTAGTGGACGAAACGGCATAAACCGGGCAGAGCTTGCTTGCGGCGATGGCTTTAGCGAGATTCGGATAGATGTCTTCCTCGGGAAGCGTGCCGTCGTTGAAGTACTTTTCCATCAACGCGTCGTCCGATTCGGCGACGATCTCGATCAGCCGCTCGCGGGTGCGATCGAATATGTCTTTACCTTCGGACGGTATGGCGATTCCTCTGGCCTTGCCGTTTTCGTCAAATTCGTATGCCTTTTGATGGACGACATCGACGACGCCCTTAAAATTGCCTTCTTTGCCGATCGGAAGAGTGAAGGGAACGATCGACCGGGCAAAGCTGTGTGTCGCGGTCTCGAGTGCGTGTCCGAAGTCGGCGTGTTCTTTGTCGATCTTATTGACGACCATAAACCGCGGCAGCAGGAATTCGTTTGCGTACTGCCAGGTCTTTTCGGTTTGAACCTCGATCCCATGGACAGCATCTACGACAACGAGCCCACAGTCGGCAGCCCTGAGAGCGGGTCGAGCGTGAGATACGAAAGCGGCGTATCCGGGCGTATCTATCAGGTTTATCTTGGTGTCTTTGTATTCGAGATGAGCGAAGTTGTTGTTGAGGGATACTTTTCGTTCGATGGAATCTTCGTCGTAGTCGGTGACTGTCGTTCCTTCGTCTACTTTTCCCCAGCGTGGCGTTGCCCCGGCTACATATGCTAGCGACGCGGCGAGCTGGGTTTTACCCGCGTCGCCGTGTCCAATGACAGCCAGGTTCCTGAGATTCTCAGTGCTAAATGCTTTCATCGTCGGCAAGAAACTCCTTTTATGGATTTCCAGCCTCCGGTTCAGGCCTTGTGGTCGGAAATTCGATCCGAATCAGTGTCGGACTGGCGGCCTGAGACTCGAATGGTTGGTAACTTCCTAATTTAGATAAAAGTTAACATCTTGGCAAGAACAACTTCGTATCTGACTCAGGCCATGATAGGTTTTGACGCCCCTCATCGCACTTACTTCCGGCAGGCAAAGGAATTTGGGGTGTGTGAGTTAAGAAATGGTTGATTTTTCGGGGTATCGGTGTAAAGATTAGGCGATCTCGTAAGCAGCCTGGGCCCTTGAATCAGCAAAAGTTTTGGATGGGAAACGTCAGTTGGCAGTTGCCGCATCGAATCTGGCAGGTTCACTCCTGTTGTTTTCCTGCGGTCTTAAGAAATTAGAGGAAGAAGATGAATATTAAGAACGTTTTTGCAAGATCTCTATTCGCAAGTTTAGTCCTTTTCGCGATCCTTTTGACGACGATCCCTGTTTCTGCCCAGGGTGACCTGATCCCTATCAGTGACGTAAACGGCGGTTCGGGCATATTCGTTCTCCGGAGCGGTGCAAAGGGACCGCCCAAAAGGGTCCTTCCGAGCCGTGCGACCCGGTCTAAGGCTCAGCGTATCGAGACTGCTAGAAAGGTATCGAAACAGTATACGACCCTCGCAAAGGTTGCTCCACGGCGAGAGCGGACCGACGCAGTTAATCCCAACGATCCGCGACTGAAGCAGCCGAACCTCATGGAAAAGACGGTTGCGTCTCGCCTGTTTTCGGGTGTAGGTGAGTATTATCTCGACCGAGATAACTATAACGAAGCGATCAACTTCTTCCGGGAATCGCTAACCCTTGACGCTAAGAATACGATCTCGCAGACAGGTCTAAGTGAAGCTCTTGCGTTGAAAGGGAACGAACTGTTGGTGAAGGACAGTTTCCCGGTCGCCCGCACCTTCTTCGAAGAGGCACTAAAATACAATCCAAAGAACGCTCCGGCTTATTACGGTCTGGCTGAAGTTCTCACCGAAATGGGCAAAGAGAACGAGGCCGCGAATAATTACGAACTTGCTCTTACGAACGATAAGGACCTGTCGGAGATATACACGCCGCTCGGTGCTCTCTATTTTCAGAAGGGCGATATTGCCAAGGCCGACCAGTATCTGACAAAGGCCGTCGTAGCATCATCTGCGGATCCGCAGGCACACTATTACTTCGGTCTCGTTAGATATTCGCAGAATCAGAATGATGCGGCTCTAGCGGCATTCAAGAAGTCAGCAAGTCTCGACTCCTCGAATCCGGAGGTAGCGTTCTATACGGGTTCGACGCTTCTACGGTTGAACAAGAATGACCTTGCGGTGACCGAATTTACAAAGGCCACGACTCTTCGAGCCAACTATTTTGAGGCTTGGATGGGCCTGGGCGAAGCTCAATATGAACTCGGCAACTATCCGGAAGCGGTCAAGGCTTATACACAGGCCACGAAACTTAGAAACACTAATTACGAGGCGTTCAACAACCTCGCCGATGCATATCGCCAGATGACTCCGCCGAACTACAATCAGGCTGAGTCGAACTACAACCTTGCGGCAATGTTCATCCAGCGCCAGACGGGTTTCAACAAGGAAGACGCGGCGGACATGTACTCGAAGGCAGCGTTCTCGATCGCGAAGCAGTGCGAGATCAACATCAAGCAGGCGAAGGCATGCCGATGGGATGCTGCGGTGAAAGCCCTTGAGGAAGCCGACAAGCTGAGCACATCGGGTGTGGATGCTGCAAACCTCGGCTGGGCTTACTACAATGCCGCTCGAGCGGACATCGCGAACGGAAATGCTCAGGCGGCCCGTCCGAAACTCGAGAAAGCAAAGATCGCTCTGCAGAAGGTCGCTAACGGCAATTCGAATTTCGTTTCCGGACCGATGCTCAATCTTGGAATGGCATTGACTGATCTCGGCGAATTTCCAGCGGCGATCGAGGTACTCAACAAGGTCGTCAAAAAGGAGCCGAAGTGGGCCTTCGCCTTGAACGAACTTGGGCTTGCTTACCGCGGTGCCGCCAAGTACAGCGATGCCGCCAAGGCCTTCAAAGAAGCAACCGATAAGGATAAGAGCTTCGCGCAAGCCTATTACAACTTAGGTGAAGCTCACTTTAAGAACGGCAACCTCGGCGAGGCTCGAAAAGCGATGGACCAGCTTCGCAAGATGGGAGCGGCCAACCTGGCAGCCAAACTGGACGTGACGACTAACGGAGCTCTTCGACAAGGAAGCTAGCTTTAGAGTCGGCTGAAATCTAGCGAGAGTTGGAGGATTCTCCGGCTCTCGCTATTCTTTTGTGGGTCCCCGAAATGCAAATTCTCGAGAATATTCCACTCGCACCTTACACGACCCTCGGGGTTGGAGGCCCGGCAAAGTTTTTCTCTGCGGCACGAACTGCGGAGGAACTCGCAGACTTATTCGGCTGGGCCAAATCATCGCTTGAGAACGTTTTCATACTGGGTGGGGGAAGCAACATCCTCGTGTCGGATGCGGGTTTTGAGGGCGTTGTCATAAAGATCGAGGTCGAAGGGGTCGAGTTTGAGAACGATGGCGATGCCGTTGTACTCACGGTCGGTGCGGGCGAAGACTGGGACGGATTTGTCACAAAATGCGTTGATCGAGAGCTTGCCGGCGTCGAGTGCCTTAGCGGAATTCCGGGAACTGTCGGCGGTACGCCAGTCCAGAACGTCGGGGCATACGGTCAAGAGGTCTCTGAAAGCATCGTGTCGGTCCGATGTTTTGATCGAGCGGCCGGAGCGATAATCGAACTCTCAAACGAAGAGTGCGGCTTTGAGTACAGGAAAAGTATTTTCAATACGTCGAACAGGGACCGATATGTCGTGCTGTCCGTCGGTTACCGGTTGGTGAAAGGCGGCGACCCGAAGATCGCTTACAAAGACCTTCAACAACGGTTTGCAGGACGTGTTCCCTCGCTCAAGGAAACCCGCGAGGCTGTAATCTCGATCCGCCGCGAGAAGTCGATGGTTATCGACGCTGCAGATCCCAATTCGCGAAGCGCCGGATCTTTCTTCAAAAACCCGATCGTTAGCTCGTCCGTCGCCGATTCTATCGCAGAAGAACTTGAACTCGACCGCATTCCCCAGTTCGCAGCGGGCGCCGAGAGCGTGAAGATCCCTGCCGCATGGCTGATCGAACAAGCCGGTTTCACGAAAGGTTTTGCCCTTGGGAACGCTGGGATCTCGGCCAATCACTCACTCGCGATCATAAACCGCGGCTCGGCAACGGCTGCCGAGATAGTTGCTTTGAAAGACCTTATTCAAAAGACCATCCTCGACAAATTTGGTATTTCTCTCCAGCCTGAACCCATCTTTGTCGGCTTTTAGCCATTTCCGCAAAAATTTACGCATAGTTACGTCAAGTTACGTTATAATTTGTGTTCTTTCCGGCCGTGTTTTCACCTGTTGCCGACATTCAAACGAGGTTCCTTATGCTGCTCAAGATCCGCACCTTCGCAACGTTCTTACTGATACTTTCAATCCTGTCGACCGGCTTTGTCGTTGATGTCAACGCAAATGATCTCGTGCCTGAGAGCGATCTCTCGGGTGGTGCCAGCGTTTTTGTCTTTCGCGGTTCGCGAAAACGACCGCAGGAACGTGGAGCGGTCCGCTCGTTTTCAAGCGGTGGAGCATCGGTGAATGTTCGCCGGGAGCGGGTTAAGAATCAGATAGCCGTCAATCGAAAGAAGAAAGCTGATGCGGCGAAGGCTCGGGCGGCGGCGGTTGCAAGAGCACGAGCACGCGAACGGAATCAGAAGCTTCGGCTGTCGAACACGCTGACCGCAACTGCTGAAAAGCAGCTTGCTGAAGGCAATCTTGCCGGAGCGACCGTTAACTTCCGCGAGGCTTTGAAGGCGAATCCGAAGAACGCCGATGCGATGCTTGGGCTGAGCGACGCTTTGACCGCCACAGGGATCACGATAGCGGGCGATGCTCAGAACGATTCCGCTGCGGTCTACTTTGAGGAAGCGGTCAAACTGGATCCAAAGAACGAATCTGCATTCGCGAAGCTTGGCGAGATCCATGACGCGAAAGGCCGAAACGCTCAGGCGATCGATGCGTACGAGAAGGCCTTGAAGCTCGATCCAGCGTTCTCGTCTCTGTATATGCCTCTCGGACTCGCGTATGCACAGGAAGGGAAGTCGACAGAGGCGGAGTCGTATCTGAACAAAGCAAAGGCCGCCGGATTCGATAGCCCCGAGGCCCGAATGGCGAGGATCCTGATCCTGTCGATGCAGGGCCGTGATGCAGAGGCTATTGCGATGCTCGATGATGTGCTGCGGAGCGAACCGCAGAACGCGTCGGCTCACCACCAGAAAGCCGCGATCTTTGGCAAAACCAATCAGACGGACAAGGCCGTCTCGTCCTATCGAGATGCCGTAAAGATCGATCCGAACATGGCGGCGGCGTGGTTCGATCTGGGCGTGATCTATTACAACCAGGAAAAGTATGCAGATGCACTTCCGGCATACCAGACGGTAGTTAAGATAGAGCCGGAGAACTATAAAGCTCAGGCCAATCTCGCGAGTACGTTTCGGCAGTTGGAGCGGTTTGCGGAGGCAAATGCCGCTTACAAGGCTGCCGAACCTGGCAACAAGAACAATCCGGACCTTTACAGCGAATGGGGTTATTGCCTTGGCAAGACCAATGAGTGGGACAAATCGACCGCAAGGCTGAACACCGCTCGGGAGTTGAGTCCGAACGCCGTTGATAACAACAACGCCGGCTGGGGTTACTACAACGCCGCAAGGTATGACCGTGCGAACAATGTTCCACCCGCAGAATCGACGGCGAAGCTTGAACTGGGCAAGCAGTACCTTGAAACCGCGGTCCAGCAGGACCCGAAACTCGACGCTGCGCAGTTCAACCTTGGTGCTACCAAAAACTCGATGGGCGATTACGAAGGAGCCAAAACGGCATTGAACGCCGCTCTTGCCCTTCGGAGCGATTGGGTCATCGCACTCAACCAGCTTGGCCTTGCGTATCGCGGGTCTAACGATATGACGAACGCTCTCGCGCAGTTCCAACGAGTATCCGCCCTTGACGCGAACAACGCCTTCGGATTGGTTAACCTCGGCGAGGTTTATCACCTGACCGGCAACAAGAAGGAAGCGAAGAAGGTGCAGGATCGTCTGAAAAAGATCAACCCGGCGCTCGCGAACCAGTTGAATAGTTTCTTCAGCGGCAAGGCCGTCGTTGATGATGCTAAGCGGCAGATCGAGAACAAGGTGCCGAAAGTGCCCGGGATCCGCTTCCCGTTCAACTAAAAATATGACCCGACACCAATAAGCGTGGTGGCGGGTCTGGCCTTCGTTCACTGGGGCTGTGACGCAGAGCCAAGTTCAACGGCTTAAATCGTTCAACGATAGGCGCCGGTGATAAGTGGTAAAAAGGAAGAAAGGAGCGGTCGCCAAGACCGTTCCTTTTTTATTGACGATTCTTCGAGTTTTCTTTCAAGAAACATTCGTAAGATTTGAGTTTTGTGTGGGATTGTGTGATTCTTTTCCAGAAATTTCCTGACACATTACCCACAGAATGCGACTCGACAAAGTCCTCAAACAAGAGGAATTCGATGGATTACTAGGCCTGTTCTCCGAGAATCGAGAAGAGGCCGGAATGATCTACGAGGAGATGCGAAACAGCTTGCTTCGCTATTTCGAATCAAGAGACTGCCGCGACGCAGATATGCTTGCAGACGAAACCTTTTCTCGAGTCGCCGCAAAAGCTCATACGTTCGATCCAACGCGTCATACCCGACCGTCGTCCTTTGTTTTCGGATTTGCCTCCAAGATATTGCTTGAGTACTCAAGAGACCCACAAAAAATGCGGGTCACCTATGACCGATGGGTACAGTCTGCGCTTTCGGTGCCCGTAGAATCGGAGGAATCTGAGGAAGAGGCAGCCGGGATGGAATGCCTCAGGAAATGTCTCGGCGAGATGGCGGCCGAGGATCGGGATCTGATGATCGCCTATTACGGAAAAGAAAAGCAGGAAAAGATAGCTTCCCGCAAGCTTATCGCGGAGAACCTGGAGATAAAAATGGAAACGCTTCATATGCGCGTCCATAGGCTTCGCGAATCTCTCAAGAAATGTATGAAGAGCTGCCGAAATTCGGAACTGCGATAAGTTTTTGAAAGAAACTGGCGACAGTCGACAATAATTACGATGAATGCCAAACATCAGCGTATACGGGATGCCCTCCTCAAAGGATCGGCGGTAGAGATAGAAACGACCGATCCCGAGACTCTCGTTTTCGTCGAAAACGAACTCATCGAAGACCATCTCGAAGGTTCGCTGACCCCTCCGGAATCCGAGCTTTTTCTGGCGAACTTCCTTGTAACGGAGGAGAGACGCGAGCATCTAAACGAGGTCCGGATGCTGAAGCGATTCTCGAGCGATGCATTCGAGTTCGACGCCAGCGGATTTGACGAACCGTCCAAGTCAGTCGGATCATCATTCTCCCGAACCGCAACCGTCATCCTTATAGTTGCGATCACAGCCATTCTGATCTTCATTTCGCTAAAATTCTTGCGAAGCTACTAATCAAACTCCCCGCGACCTTCTAACTGCGAGCCATTTTCGTTCTCTCCGACGCGTAGTGCGACGTTATCCAAGTCCACTCGTTCGGCGGTGCAATGAAAATGAAGACTGCAAGTATCTCGAAATTACGTTATGTCGCCCTCATCATGGCATTCATCGGAGTGTCGGCTCTACAAACTTCGTCTCAATGGAACCAGACAAGCGTTCGCGGTCCGCAAGGAAGCAATGGGTTTGGCGCCTTGGTGATCGGCCTCTCCAACGGGAACTATTTCGTGTCTGATCCTGCGTTCGATCCGGGAACAGGACCTGGAACCGGTGCAGTCTTTCTTTTCGATGGCCGTACCCATTCCGTCTTAAGCCAGGTGGTAGGCAGCAGGGCTGGAGATCAGGTCGGCAGTGGAGGGCTCTACGAGCTGGGGCTCGACCGGATAGTGATCTCAAGCCCCGCGTGGAACGGCGGCCGGGGAGCAGCAACCTGGATGGACAACGTCCGGGGCGTTTCGCTGGTGATCGACCACAAGAACTCGATCGTCGGCAGAGATGCAGGTAGTCAGGTCGGCCTCTATGGGGTGATCATGTTGTGGAATCGCAACTATGTCGTGCTCAGTCCTAACTGGACGAACGCAGGTCGAGCCGATCTGGGTGCAGTGACATGGGGTGCGAACTCTACTCGCACATTCGGCTACGTCTCCGGCTCCAACTCATTGGTTGGCAGTACGCCTGGCGACCTGGTCGGCTCGGGCTTCGTCACGGCGCTTCGGAACGGCAATTATGTTGTCCGCTCTCCGATGTGGACGAACCGCGGGGCGGGCATGGCAGGTGCCGCTACATGGGGAAACGGGACGACCGGCACCTCGGGCGTAGTCTCGCCGAACAACTCGATCGTCGGTTCACGTGCCGGTGATCGAGTTGGCCATTCGGTGACGGGTCTCACAAATTCGAACTATGTTGTGCTTAGTCCGCAGTGGGCGCACGGGTCTGCATTACGGGCAGGTGCTGCAACTCTGGGTGATGGCCGCACGGGGACATTTGGCGTTGTTTCGAGATCCAACTCGTTGGTTGGGACATCGACAGATGACCAGGTCGGCGGCCGCATCTCAACTCTGAACAATGGCAACTTCGTTCTTCTGACACCTAACTGGGACGACGGATCGACAGGGGCGGCGAATGTTGGAGCGGTAACGTGGGGCAAAGGGAATGGCGGCACGACCGGCGATGTTAACGTCAACAACTCGAAGCTCGGCACGAACACGAATGATCGAGTCGGCAGCGGAGCTATCGCAGCGCTTTCAAATGGAAACTATGCGTTCGCATCTCCCTTCTGGCATAAGGAACGCGGAGCTGTTACCTGGGGCGACGGCGGCGGCGGAAATTCGTCCGGATATGTCTCGGATCAAAACTCACTCGCCGGGGCATCGAGTAAAGATCACGTCGGAAGCGGCGG
>JBEBGW010000460.1:0-3139 GCA_040081025.1 Pyrinomonadaceae bacterium
AGTTACGCCCTAGCTTACGCGCGGGCTTCTGCATCAAGCCGTGATCTTAAGTCCCGCAATTCCGGCGATGATCAACAGTATGCAGATGACGCGAACGGTATCCCGCGGCTCGTCGAAGAGAAACATCCCAAGGATCGCCGCCCCGACCGTGCCGATACCGGTCCAGACTGCGTACGCTGTACCGATCGGCAGAGTCTTCACCGCGAGCGAAAGAAAATAGAAACTCGCGATCAGCAACACTCCCGTGACAAGGCTCGGAACGAGCTTTGTCCAGCCTTCGGTATACTTCAACCCGATCGCCCACGCGATCTCGAGCAGTCCGGCAATTCCTAAAAATACCCAGTTCATTATCTGCCTCCAAAAAAGAACGACCCAAGCCGTTTCAGCTCGGGTCGTCCCAAGAAATCAGATCGAGCGAAAGGTCGTCCTTACGTCGGCCGCGAACTCTACGCAGCATAACTAGGGTAACAACCAAAGCATAAGTTGACAATTTAAGGGAGTTTCACTGAGGAACATTGATCACCTTCAATTCCACTTGGCTTCCGTCCGGCAGATCCTTGCACTGAAATGCGAGATCGCCACTGAACGAGATCAGTTCTGCTAGCGGTGCAGTTCCAATATTTTCGATACTGTATGCGCCGCCTAATACACCTGGGATCTTGAGGCAAAACTTTTCCGGTCGGCAAGGGACCTAATGAAGCGGTCGCGGCATCAACCAAGCGCTTCATCTCCCAATCCACTCTGAAGTCATCCTTCGACATCAGCCTATGCAAGTCAGCCTCAGACTCGGCGACTCGTTTGCACGAGGCCTCTTCAGGGCACAGTCTCCAGATCTTCCCGCCTGTATCCTTGATGAGAAGATTGCCAAAGTCATTCTCGGCAAGGATAAGAGCCGGGTCTAGTCCGACCCAGTTCCACGCTTCCTTCAGTATTTGAACCGAATCCGATTCCATTGGCTCAGATGCTATTTAACAACAGTGATATCCCTCGACGTCGAGTTGTACCCGCCGTTATCGACCACATTTCCGTCCCTATCGACAAGCTCAAGCTTGATCGTGTGTTTGCCTGCGGTCCAGCCTTGCAGCCAGATCGGTGCCCATTTCTCGATGAACTTCGGTTCGCCGCCGTTGACCGAGTAACGAACGCGATATTCGCCGCCGTCGCCAACAAGCTTTCCGTTCGCCAGCCAGAAGTCGATCATTATCGCGTCGGCATCTGCATCCTTGTACTCGCCTTTCGGTCGGCTGTACGTGAGGAGCGGTTTCTTCCCATCGACAGCCCCGCCACTCGATGCCTGCATCGCCTTGCCTTCGGGTGTCGGAGCAGCGTTAGCATTCGAGTTCGTCGGCCTTATCGGAGCATTGAACGAACTCTTTCCGTTAGACATTTGCTGCCCGCTGTTGGTGGTCGCGGGCTGATCGGCGCTGGCGTTGCCGTTCTTTACCGTAAACTTCACCATCTGGAACGAGCCGCCGTTCTTGTAGCTCTCATGCCACGGGCGCGATGCGAAAACTCGCAGCGTGTGCTCGCCGTCGCTCACGTTACGCAGTTCGAACGCATCGCCGTCGATGTTGTAGTAGGCTTCGTACGGCTGATTGTCGAGGATCACGTGAATGTGATTTCCCATTTTGGTTGCCGGATCTTGACCCGGTTTGTAGCCTTTCAGATCGCCGGATAGCTCCAACTTCACAGGCACTGTCGAAGCTGCGACTGTCGAACCTTCGGCAGGCGAAACGATCTTCAAGGTCGGCGAAGCCGCATCCTGTTCGCCGCGAGCCGCCATCATATCCTTAACCTTCTGCGGCCTCTCGACCACCGTGAGGTTCTGCGGTCCGCCGGGTGCCACGTTCGTGTTCGAATTAGCTGCGTTATGGTTCGCGTGGTTCGCATTCGGCAGATTCTCGACCGCCGGCCCGCAAGCCGTTCCGACCGCAACCGCGATGCCAGTTAAGATGAGTGCAAGTTTCTTCATATTTTCCCCAAAATCATTCAAGCCATTACCGACACTTCTGCGATCTTACGGCTTGTCTCGAACACAGTTTCAAAGTTTTCGATGAGCCGGTCCTCGACCTCAGCAAGATCAAGTTCACGCCCGAGCAATCTGTCCATCGACGTCACTGGCTCGCCCTCACATGCGATGATCCAGTTGTAGTAACTCAGGTCAGTATTCACGTTGAGGGCAAAACCGTGGGTCGTGACCCAGCGTTTGATGTGAACGCCGATCGCAGCCACCTTGCCTTCGGTCGTGTGAACTCCGGTGAGCCCCTCGATCCTAAACGCGCCTATGTCGAAATCGCCCATCGTTCGGATCAGCACTTCCTCGAGATCGCGAACGTATTTATGGACATCTTCGCGGTCCGGCGAAAGCGAAATGATCGGGTAGCCAACAAGCTGGCCAAGGCCGTGATAAGTCACCTTTCCGCCGCGATCCGTCTCGAAAACATCAACGCCTAGATTTTTCAAAAGCTCCGCGGTTGCGAGAACGCCTGTTTCCTTTGCTCGACGGCCTATCGTGAACGTGTGCGGATGTTCCAGCAGCAACAGATAGTCCTCTGTCCGATTTTCGATCACTGAGCGCTCAAGTTCCTTTTGCAGAGCGAGTGCATCGGCATACCCGATCCGCCCAAGCCGTCGAACTTCAAACTCCCTTTTTTGCATCTATAGTTATGATAGAATTTTTGAACAGCTATTAGAAATCAGGCGGATCTATGAAAACTATCCTTTTAACGACACTTTTTGTCTTTTCTCTCTCGATCTTTGCAATTACGGGAGATGCGCAAAAGACGCGAAAACCTACGCCTAAACCTACACCTAAGCCGACTCCAGTTAAGACTACTCCGGCCAACGCCGTGGTCACGGCGGCAAAGCAGCAGGTTGCGAATCAGCTTCACAACGTGAACGTGTTTGTGGACAAGATCGGGCCGATCGCGGTTGTGATCGAGAATGCGGATAAGGAAGCAGCCGCTCGCCGACTGGGTCGTGAGGCAACCGCAACAAACGAGAAGAACAAACAGAACGTCATCGCAGCTCTTAGCGGATTGCGTACCGGACTTGTGAAGCTCGAATCTGATTTCCGCACGAAGCCGCAGTTGAGCCAGTATCTGCCGAAGATTCAGGGAATCAGCACGCTCGCCGCGGA
>JBEBGW010000461.1:0-3131 GCA_040081025.1 Pyrinomonadaceae bacterium
TCTTGAGATTATCCTTTACCGGTGCGTCGATATCGACTGCACCTTTGCACGACGGCCCGACGACGATCTTATCCATGTAGATGTCCGGAGCGTTCAGCAATCCGCCGCGTTCAGCCGCCGCCAGAACGGCAATGGCATTGTTTGCACCCAGAGCACACAGGTTCGTGCCTTCGAGAGGATCGACCGCAATATCGACTTCGGGGAACTCCTTTCGAGACTCCTCAGAATAAGATCGGCCGCCGAGTTCTTCGCCGATATACAGCATCGGAGCCTCGTCGCGTTCGCCTTCGCCGATCACGATCCGGCCGCGCATCGGTACGGTATCCATCACCTCGCGCATCGCTTCGACGGCGACGTGGTCGCTGTGTTTACGGTCGCCCTGGCCCATCGTCTTGGCCGATTCAATGGCCGCCGCTTCACAAACACGGAGGAAATCAAGCGATAATTCGCGTTCCGCTTTCATAAATTATTTGCTGATACTGAAATTCTTAAACCTGTAAACGTTGAATATGCAGGCATTCTAACATGCAACCGTTTGACAAGCTATGCCCCTGAATATTAGGGTTTTACTTTGATTTTCACGCATTGTGAAAAGGAGTTCTCGCTAGAAAATGACCTACATCGTTGCCGAACCATGTGTCGAATGTAAATACACGGACTGTGCCGCCGTTTGCCCCGTCGAGGCCTTTCACGAGCTGCCGGATAAGCTTTTGATCAACCCTGACACGTGCATCGACTGCGATGCTTGTCTACCGGAATGCCCTGTTGAGGCGGTATTTTCTGATATGTCTATTCCTGAGGAATATATGTCGTGGCTCGAGATCAATAAAGAAGCGGAGAACTACCCCATCATCAGCACAAAACAACCGGCACTCTACAACGCAGGCTGCAAAGGGCAGCCGGAATAGTCGTTTTCATCGATCTGAGCAAGGCTGTCCGATCGGGCAGCCTTTTCATTTTGCTCCGCGACGCCGGGTCTCTCAGAAAGTCCGATCTCCACGACGCACTCAACATGATAGAACTGGTCCAAGTGTCACGTCTCTGAGAATTGCCCTGAAACGAAGCCAACCGAAACGCGCACCCAGCAACGCGTTTTTGAGAAGCGAATGGGTGAGAAATCGCTCCAGCTACGTCGATCGGATGCTGAAGCTCAACAAAATTGGGCTCGATGTCAGAAAGGAGCCTTTTAGCACCGTCCGAAAAGATCATCTTGAAATCAAATTATAACTTACGTTATAATCATTTAGTATGACTGCAAAGCTGAAAATAACCACCGTCGGAAATTCGGTCGGCATCGTGCTTCCGAAGGATATCCTGGCGCGGCTGCGGGTGGAAAAAGGCGACTCGCTCTATGCCACCGAGACCCCGGACGGGATCGAACTGCGAGCATTCGATGAAGATTTTGCCGAACAAATGGCTGTCGCCGAGCAGGTGATGCGTGAGGACCGTGATGTCCTCAGGAAACTTGCCGAATGAAGTGGCTTCGTATCGACGCGATCCTAGCGATACACAGACGCCAGATCGCCGAGCACGGCGGGGGTGACGGAGTGCGCGATATCGGCTTGCTCGAATCAGCTCTGGCCCGTCCCCAGAATATCGCAGTCTACGAATCGGACGCTGACATCGCTCGATTGGCTGCCGCATACGCTTTCGGCATTGCGAAGAATCATCCATTCATCGATGGGAACAAGCGGACATCGCTAGTCGCTTGCCGTACGTTCCTGATCCTGAACGGCTATCAACTTAATGCAACGCCAACCGAAAAATATTTGACCTTTCTCTCACTCGCCGAGGGTTCGATCTCCGAAGAAGAGCTTGTTGATTGGCTTAGAGAGAGGACCGCACCAGCCTAGTTCCAACGAAGTCCGATCCGAGCGGTGAACTCATGGTTCGAATGGGCGTTCGACTGGTTGAATGGGTGTGTTGAAGACATTCTCGACGGCGGCAAAACCCGATAGCTTTTCTCGGATCCTTCGTGACGCGAACAGATCACGCTGAAAGTACGGTTCTAATCGGAGCTGATTGAGATCGCCGTCGAATTGTTCGATTGCGGCTCGGCCAAACACGGACGTAGCTTATTTTCTAAAGACCTTTGCTGCCCGATCAGGGTAATCGGTAATTATCCCGTCTAGTTTGAACTGCTTCATTTTTTCAAGATCGGCGATCTCGTTTACTGTCCAGGGAACGAGCTTGATTTTATTGGCCGTGCAATAGTCGACGACCGACTGGTCGACGAGCGAGAAATGCGGGCTGAAGCTCTCGGGTTTGAAACCAAGCTTTTCGATACTTTTTTCGATCGGCTCTTTTGTACCGACTAGCAGGGCGAGTTCCTGTTTCGGCCAGCGCTTTTTGATCTCCTGCAGCGGGCGGACGTCGAAGGATTGAACCTTCGCCCGGTTCGACATTTTATGCTTCACGATCTCGGCCATCACGAGCGTGACGAACTCCGGTATAACGGGGTGCGTTGTTCCGTCGCCAGCTTCGTTCGATTTGATCTCGATGTTGTATCTGACAAGCGGCAGCTTCTTGCTTTTTGTGTAGCGATCGATAGCGGTGAACACCTCCGATAGAAGCGGCTTGTGGACCTTCAACGGGACCTGCTGGGGAAACTGCGCATTCCCGCGCAAGCCTACGTCGAACCGTTTCACCTCGTCATATGTCATCGCATAGATGTTGTGCTGTTTTTCGTTCTCCTTCGTGATCGCTGTGCCGTCCGGACCGGTCGAGATGAGGTAAGAGAACCACGGCTCGTGGGAAACGACGACTTTCTTGTCCTTGCTGATAACGACATCGAGTTCAAGCGTGTCAGAGCCAAGGTCGATCGCCTTGATGAAGGACGGTATGGTGTTCTCTGGAAGGTGGCCGCGGGCGCCGCGGTGACCCTCGATCGAGACAGTAGTTTGTCCGGCCGCCATAATTACGCCGACGAGTAACGAAAATGCTGATGCAAGAATGGTTTTCATGATCTATTTGTAAAGGTCCGGAGAGCAGCGTTTTTCGTCGCTTCTCTCCGGATCAATGATTCTCCGCTGACTAGAAGTGGACCTTAACGGCAAGTTGGATCTGCCGTGCCGGACCGCTGCTGCTGATGACGCCAAAATTTCCGGTTGACGTAATGTTTCCATTAGCGT
>JBEBGW010000462.1:0-3123 GCA_040081025.1 Pyrinomonadaceae bacterium
CCCCGATCAGCTATAGCCCGATCTCGCTCGACTACCGCCTGTCGAAAACCAAGTTCTCCTATCCGGCTGGCAGCTCAGTCGGAACGGAATGATCTTTGATATATCGTGAATGAATGCCGCTCAAGATTGGGCGGCATTTTGATTCTTGGAGCACTCGCTTGTTCGGCAGTGAGGTTTTATTGCAAACTCTAGCTTTAGAACGCTTCAGCAATGAGCCAATCCGAGAACATTCCGCCAGACCCGCCAGAGGCTGAAGAACCCGAACAACTCGCCGACCCCGTGATCGAAGAGGCCGCGGTCGAAGCCGAGGCTCCCGAAACCAAGCACCGAAGTGTTGCTCGGTCCGCGGGTATCGTGTCGATCGCGGTAATGTTCTCACGGGTTCTAGGGCTGGTCCGCGAGACGATATTTGCGAAGTACTTCGGAGCCGGCTTCCTTTACGATACGTTCATCGTCGGATTCCGTATCCCGAATCTGCTTCGCGATCTCTTCGCCGAAGGAGCTTTGTCCGCAGCGTTCGTCAAAGTCTTCACCGACTATCAGCTAAAGAACAGCGAGAAGGAAGCGTGGCGGCTGGCGAGCCTGGTGTTCAACTGCCTCGCCGTCGTACTCGGCGTCATTACGATCATCGGCATTCTCCTTTCGCCGCTGTTCGTCAAGCTGATCACCTATAACTATCTCGGCGACCCGAACCACTATTACCCCGCCGAAAAAGCTGCGCTAGCGACGACGCTGATGCAGGTAATGTTCCCGTTCATTCTGCTCGTCGCCTTGGCCGCCTTGGCGATGGGCGTGTTGAACACGAAGGGAAAATTTGGGATCCCAGCATCGGCATCGACGGCTTTCAACATCGCCTCGATCATCTTCGGGCTGCTGTTCGCCTACTGGCTGAGCGGCGGCGAATGGGAACGCTCGACTGACAAGCTTGCGATACCAGCCGATGCGGCTCAATGGGCGATCATCGGCATGGCGATCGGAACGATCGTAGGCGGAGCGGCCCAGTTTCTCATTCAACTGCCGTCGCTTTGGAAGGTCGGTTTTCGATTTTCGCTTAACCTGAATTTTCGCGATGAGGGCGTGCGTCGCGTTATGCGTTTGATGGGTCCGGCGATCATCGGGACGGGTGCGATACAGGTCAAAGTGCTGGTCGACACCATTGTTGCGAGCGGAATCGACGGCGGTGCGTCATGGCTTTCGTACGCGTTTCGGTTGATGCAGTTCCCGATCGGCGTCTTCGGCGTCGCAATCGGAACGGCCGCGATCCCGACTCTTTCACGCCTCGCGTCCGAAGAGAATTTTTCGAAGTTCCGGTCGACACTCTCCGACGCGATCAAGCTCGTTTTCCTGCTCGCGATTCCTTCGGCTTGCGGTTTGGTTGTGCTCGGCGACCCGATCATAAGCCTGATCTATCAACGCGGTGAGTTCGATGCGTTCGATACGAATATGACGGCTTGGGCTCTAGCGGCCTATTCGATCGGCCTCGCGGGATACGCCGCTATAAAGGTGCTGTCGCCCGCTTTCTATGCACTCGACGACGCGAAGACGCCGATGTACATCTCGCTCGCGTCGATCTTTGTCCACGTACCGGCAAGCTTCGGCTTGATGCAGTTGCTGTCGACTGTCGGAGTTTCGCCTGAACGTCCAAATGGTTTCGGTCACGCGGGAGTAGCACTCGCCACCTCGATAGTCGCGACGGTAAATTTTTTCGCTCTCGCTTATTATATGCGGAGGCGGATCAGCCGCCTGAACGGCCGCGACATCATGTCAGCTCTAGTAAAGATCGTGGTCGCTTCGGCGGCAATGTCGGCGGTCGCCTATGGAGCGTATTACTATTTGCACGCCTTCTTTGTCGACAAGACCTTATACATACGGCTCGTTGAAGCGTTTGTCCCTATCGGCCTTGCGGGCGTGATATTTCTGATCGCGGCAAAGTTGTTACGGATCGGAGAGTTGGAGAGGGTTCTTGGTGCGTTGAATCGGAAGCTGGGAAGAGGTTGAGAACGGTGATTCGATCATTTAACGGAATCGAGCCGAAGATCCACGAGAGCGCGTACGTCACGGATGACGCAATCATCGTCGGCGATGTCGAGATCGGCCAGGACTCGAGCGTGTGGTTCGGGTCGGTCCTTCGCGGAGACGTTAATTACATCCGAATTGGAGATCGAACGAATATCCAGGATCAGACGATCATCCACGTAAGCTCGAAAGGCTTGCCGACGATTGTCGAAGATGAGGTGACTATTGGGCATCGGGTTACGCTGCACGCGTGTCACGTCGAACGCGGGTGCCTGATCGGGATCGGAGCGATACTGATGGATGGCGTTCGGGTTGGCTCTCAGTCCCTTGTCGGTGCTGGTTCCCTGCTCACGCCCGGAACTCAGATCCCGCCGCGTTCGCTCGTCATCGGGTCACCTGCTCGAGTCAAACGTGAACTGACCGATGACGAACTCGCCTCACTGGAGAAGTCTTGGAGAAATTACGTTGAACTCGCATCGAAATACCGCTGAATTTTCCCCCGCTATATTTCGCGGGCAATTGTCCTAAGGTAAGATAACTCCTTATGTCCAAGACCAACCCAGCCCGCGGGATGCGCGATTTTCTGCCCGCCGACGTACGCAAACGCAACTACGTCATCAACATCATCAAGGAAGTTTACGAATCCTACGGTTTCGAGCCGCTCGAAACACCTGCCGTTGAGAACCTCGATACGCTGATGGGCCAGTACGGGGAGGAAGGCAATCAACTGATCTTTCGCATACTGAAACGCGGTGAAAAGCTTGATCTGGAAAAGGCTCGAACGCAGAAGGACCTCTCGGATCTAGCTTTGCGATACGACCTCACTGTTCCGCTTGCCCGTGTAGTCGCGAACCACAAGAACGAACTTCCAAAGTTCTTCAAACGCTACCAGATCCAGCCGGTATGGCGTGCGGACCGGCCCGCTCGCGGTCGTTTTCGGGAGTTTTATCAATGTGATGTTGATGCGATCGGGTCGTCATCGATGGCGGTTGAGGGCGAACTGATCTTGGCTGTCAGCACGATCTTGTGGCGGCTTGGGTTCGATGATTTTGTCATCAGGCTCAATCACCGAAAGGTACTCGCCGATATACTCGACACTGCCGGCGT
>JBEBGW010000104.1:0-11703 GCA_040081025.1 Pyrinomonadaceae bacterium
TGCTGCGATCGCGACCGGAGTCGCCAATACGGTGCCGACCGCAGGCGAAGTTTATAACGTTGGAGCCGGCCCGACTCCTACACCAACTCCGACGCCAATCCCAACTCCGTCTCCGACCCCTGCGTTCGGTCCGCCGGCTATCCTATTTGTTAGTGCTCGCGATGGCAATAACGAGATCTATCGGATGAACGCAGACGGCACGGATCAGCGACGGCTGACGAATACTGCTGATAGCGAGCCGTTCGCAAAATGGTCACCGGCAGGCACTAAGATCGCGTTCCTGCGAGTGCTGAGTCCGACAAACTCTCAGATCTGGACGATGAGCGCCGATGGCACCAACCAGACGCTGGTCTCGGACGCTGATAGTATTCACCGCATCTGGGGATGGTCGCCCAACGGAAGGAGGATCCTCTACGCCAAGAAGGGTGCGGGCAGTTCGTTCCCGCTGTGGACGATGAACGCTGATGGAACGGATAAGGTCCAGATCACCACACCGGGCGATCTTGAAGATCACAACGCCAGGTATTCTCCGACGGGGTCGAAGATCGTTTTCGGGCGATGCGTGATGCCGGCCGCCGTTTGCGACGTATGGGCCGCCAGTTCTGATGGCTCGAATCCAATAAACCTGACATCCGCCAACGTGGGCGACGACGACGTCCCGAAGTTCACACGCGATGGAAAGCGGATCGTGTTCGCCCGCTCGAACGACACGATGACGATCTACAACACGTGGGTAATGGACGCGGACGGAAGCAATGCTACCCCGCTCACGAACGTCGCCGATGGGTTCAGGGCGATCCCCGGTGAGGTTTCGCCGACCGGACACAATGTCCTGATCGATCATGGCGGCGCTGCCGGGACGACCGCTGAGGTCTATAAGGCAAGCCTCGCGGCACCAAACGTATCGAACCTAACCAATAATTCGGTGCTCGATCGCAACGGACTCTGGTCCCCGGCCGGAACCAAGGTCGCATTCCAGAGCCGTCGCGACAATTCGAACGACGAGATATACACCATGGATGCGAACGGTACGGGAGTAGTTCGGCTAACAAACAATTCGGCGGCCGACATCCTTACCGACTGGCATCGCTCGCCGTGGCTTTCAACCGCAGGCGATTTCGATGGCGACGATATCGCCGACATCGGAGTCTTTCGGCCGGTAAACGGCACATGGTACATTTTCGGGTCGCAGACCGGATCGACATATACACGATTCGGAAACGTGATCGACAAGATCGTGCCTGCTGACTACGACGGCGATGGCACGACCGACTACGCGGTCTTTCGCGACGGGGAGTGGTGGCTCAAGCAGAGCACAGCCGGCGAGGTCGTCATCGTGTGGGGAGCTGCAGGAGACATTCCGGTGCCCGCCGACTATGACGGCGACGGTAAAGCTGATCTTGCGGTCATCCGCGACGGTACCTGGTGGCTCTACCAAAGCCGTGACGGTATAACGGGATTGCAATGGGGCAACTCAACGGACAAGCCGGTGCCTGCGGATTATGACGGCGACGGCAAAACCGACATCGCGATCGTCCGCGACGGAACGTGGTGGATCTACCAGAGCACGGACGGACCGGCGGGAATCGCGTGGGGCAATGCAACCGATAAACCCGTGCCCGGCGACTACGACGGCGATGGTAAGGCCGATGTCGCTATCGTCCGCGACGGTGTATGGTGGATCTACCAAAGCCGCGACGGCGTGAAGGGAGTCGGCTGGGGCATTGCGTCAGACACTCCCATTCCGGCGGATTTTGACGGCGACGGGAAGACGGACGTAGCCATCTTCCGGAATGGTCAATGGTGGATGTACGGAAGCACCTACGGAGTCACCGGGGCAGTCTGGGGCACCGGCTCCGACAAGCCTACCCCCTTGCACGACTAGCAGGAACATCGGACCGTCCGCATAAGTGGGCGGTCCCCTGACAATTGAAAGGCCGAGTCTGTCGCGAGCTGTGACTGACTCGGCCAAATTCATTCTTTGCGTGTGCTTTCTGCGTTAGCCCGACCGTGCCTACAGGCCGAACTTGGTCTAAACTCAAGCAACTTATCCTTAACAAGTCAGTGGATCTATGAAAAGAATATTGGTAACGGTTGCGACATTTGTTTTGGGCTTGGTAATAGGCTCCGGAGCTACGGGCGTCTTCGTCAAAAAGTTCTACGAAAACCAGAACGCGCGAATGTATTCCTTCGACGTCGCGGAAAAGGCCATGCTCGCGGGCCAACTTCGTGCGGGCTTGTCCCAGATCATCCTCGAAAGCGCCGACCGGCAGATCGTGCAGGGCGTTTTGTTTCTACACCAGAACGAGGAGTTCAAGGACATGATGGGGACCGCGACGTCATATTCGGCGGCCAAAGAGTATTACGTTTGCGCAAAGATGGATTTCCCACCCGAGATCGCCCAGATCATGAACGAACTCCCGCCCGTTCCGGAATCCAAATGTAGCGGGGAAGAATAGCTCGCTCGCGTCCGCTTCGAAGGTTCCAGCCATTGTCGTTCGCCGCATCAAAAGCGATCCATTTCTCTGCTCACGATTTCTTCAAGAAAATCTCAGACGGGTCTAAAGATTCAGGAAGCGTAGGGGCGTAGAGTGCAGGATAGCGACCTGCACTCGAAACTTTTTCCGAGACGCGACGCTTTTTTGAATTATGAAGAAAGAACAAACCGCCCGTGAAAGGGCTTTGGTAATTGGCGGGAGCATGGCGGGGCTTCTCGCCGCACGGACGCTGTCGGATCATTTTAAAGAGGTCATTATTCTCGACCGGGATCAATTTCCCGATCGGCCGGAGCATCGACGCGGCACGCCTCAGACTCGCCACGCGCACGGCTTGTTGGCGAGCGGCTTACAGGAGATCGAAGGTCTATTTCCCGGCATCAGCGACGAAATGATCTCGCAAGGCGCGGTCAAGTGTGACCCGGCCAATGACGGCCTTTGGGTCTTTGAGGGAGCGGCGATGAAGCAGGGCGACAGCAACTCGGTCGGAATGCTCGTCAGCCGTCCGCTGCTTGAGCACTCGATCCGCCGACGCGTCATGCGGCTTCCCAACGTTCGCGTCGCGCAAGGTTACGCGGTCCGATCCCTCGCCCATCATTCTGGCCGAGTCACCGGCGTGCGAACCGACGACGGAACTATTCGGGCGGACCTGACCGTTGATGCTTCCGGAAGGGGAACGCTGGCGTTCAAGTGGCTTGCGGATATCGGGTTCGAGGCGGGTGAAGAAGAATCGGTCAAGGTCGACATTTCGTACACGACCCGAATGTTCCGGCGCTCGACCGACGCTCTGGGCGGTGACGGGTTCGCCGTCATTACACCTCAATTAAAGAATCTGAAAAGCGGCGTCATGCTCGCTCAGGAAGGCGACCTGTGGGTTGCGACGCTGATCGGACGAGCCGGCGAACGCTCGCCTGAAGATCTTGAAGGATTCATCGAATATTCGAGGCAGCTGCAGACCCGCCACATATATGATGTCGTCCGCAGGGCGGAACCGGTCGGCGACGCAGCGGTAATGCGATATCCCGCCAGCGTTCGTCGCCGCTATGAAAAGCGTTCAGAAGCTCCATTGGGATTTCTCGCCTTTGGCGACGCGATCTGCAGCTTCAACCCGATCTACGGCCAGGGAATGTCAGTCGCCGCGCAAGAGGCTGCTGCTTTGGGTGAAGTGCTCGCGGCGGGCGATAGGAACCTCGCTCATCGATTCTACAAGCGAGCGGCTGCGATCATCGACACGCCGTGGGAGATCGCTGTCGGCGGTGACCTCAAACTGCCCGAAACTCCCGGTCATCGATCCCTTAAGACCCGCTTCATCAATTGGTACATCGGAAAGGTGCAGCAATGCGCCCAAACGGACGAGGCCGCGACAGTCGCCTTCATTCGCGTCGCACAACTTCTCGACCCTCCCGAATCGCTAATGCGTCCATCGATGATGCGTCGCGTCCTCAAAGGCGCGATCGTGCGACGTTTTCGACGATCCTTTTCAGACCGCTCGCGAGGCCTTTCAAGGCTCCGAACTCCGAGAGTCGAACATCCGGGTATACGATGATCGATTAGAGCCGATCCTTTGGAATCCGATCGGCCCCTGTCGCTACTTCAAGACCGTGACTGGAATTTTTCGGATGTTACAGGTGCTGTCTTCTTCGTTCATGTGGCGCAGATGATTTTGTTGCCGTCGGTTCGGATGTTGACCAGTCCGTAGATCAGGCCGGCGACGATGTATATGGGTCGAGCTAACGTTCGACCGGAGTTCAGGTCACCGGCCATTAAACAAGAATGCTGCGGTCAATGGACCCGCTTCGCTCGATCGGCAAGGATCGAGTCTATTGTTGAACTGGGTACTGTTGCACCGGTCAAGAAGTTAAGGATCAGGGCACGGTCGCGAAGGTCATTGAACTCATGTTGAGTTGCGGCATTTCTCGGGTCGGTGACAGTGATTCCGGTGAGAAAGCCGGACAGCTCGGCAGCTTGACCCTGTGGTCGAGGCTTCACGTGAGTGAATTGTGTTTGGGTTTCCCGGCCGTGACATGCACTGCAGGTGGCTACTGAGAACTTGAATTCTGCGACATCATTCGTTAGGCCCGGAGCATCCCAGAAGCCGGCGCCGGTTGGCGGAGGCACGTGAGCATTACCTGACATAAACGGTTGTCCCGGCGGAAACTCAAGCGGAACCACATCGCTTCCTGATTCAATTTCTGTCTGATGCGCCAAAACGTAGTCCGCAAGCCTCGGCGAATTGTTAAACGAATGATGCGGCGTTTGCTTTGTGGTGGCGGGTTCGAACGTTCCGGTTGATGCCGATATGTTGAACTCGCGCAACTCCCACGGGGCCGAAAGAGCTATCTCATTCGTTCTAAGCTGGTTTAAGGCACTGTCGTTCGGTTTGCCCGGCATGACTCCCTTCCCCGAAAACTTTGCGGTAACGGCCTTTAGCGCAGTCAAATAGTTTGCGTCAAAAGCCGGAAATGTCCCGAGGTTATGCCACTCGTCGGCCCACGCTTTCAGTTCGGCTTCAGACGTGGCCTTCTGCTCGAACTCGAAGATGACCGTAAACAGAAGAGGACCGCCGGTCGGATCCAGAACACCGAACACGAATCGACCCTCGCCCGCATTCTTAACCACTGCGCCTTCCTTCCTGTGAAGATCGATACGATTCACCACGGCCAGCAATCTGAATGGCGCATTGGCAAAGTTCATGTTCCACTCAGCGTCCGGTTTTCCCGCTGCTCCGTCTTTCGATTTCCACGGATCGATTATCCGACTTCGGATCGTCTGGCGCGCGGGTATTTGGAATGTATTGACGGTCTGCGGTGACTCCCAACTGGTAAGCAGGCTGAGCATCATTTCTTTGGCGGTCTGCCCGTTGAGTGCCATGTTCGACAGGATCGTTTTGATAGAGAACGCACCTTCAGAAGTAGCCTCGGTTGAGTTCACAACCGCAAGGTCCGTGATCATGAGTTCCTTTTCGATCACGACTTGATGCGGTGGCGGTGGGGTAGGCGTTGGAGCTGGCGTCGGTGTCGGAGTTGGTTGGCCGCCTCCGTTACAGTCACTGAACACCATAGCGAAAAGTGTGAAAACGAAAATTACTGCTATCTTCATGATTCGATCTCCTGTATCGCGCTCTGCCGAACATTAAGCCAGGGGCAACTTCCACGCCTCGCCGAATTCCGCGAACCGACGATCATGCTTTTTACGCCTGCCGGGTGAACGAGAATTTGTCTTCTATGACTAGTTGTACTCTCTAGCCAAAATCTTTCATGCTGTTCGGGAAAATACTTGCGAGAAAAATTGAGAAGCGGGCCGTAGCCCGCGTCATCACCGATCAGGTCTGATCGGTCCTTAACTTGCTGTTGCCGCTTTTGCCTGTCCAGCCACGGCGGCGGTGACACATTTTGCCGCATTGACGCGACGTCCGCCCACCGGCTTGTCGGTCTGAATATGGTCCCCCTGGTCGCGCAAGATCTGCTTTACATCGTCGGTGACCAAGGTGTTGTTGCATTCCAGGATAAGTGCAACTACGCCGGCGATATGTGGACACGCCATCGAGGTTCCGCTCATCGTGGTGTAAGAATTTGTGTTTGGTTTCAGCGAGAGAATGTCGACTCCCGGAGCCGCGATCGTGATCGAATCGCCGAAGTTTGAGAATCCGGCCCTCGCATCGCTTGGGGAGGTTGCCGCGACTGAGACCACTGCCGGATAGTTGGCCGGTGAAAAATCGCTCACGTGCTGGTCGGAATTTCCAGCTGCAAACACGACGATACATCCGATCGAAGTTGCGTAGTCGATCGCATCTTCGACGACCGGATTGGACGGCCGTGGAAACCGCGGCCCCCAACTGTTGCTCAGCACCCTGGCGCCATTGTCTGCGGCATACTTGATCGCCGCCGCGCAGACTGTGTCGAGGGCATTGGGAAATATCTTTACGGCCATGATCCTCGCATTCGGGGCGACTCCGACGACGCCGATGTCGTTATCGATCGTTGCAGCTATCGTTCCGGCGCAGTGTGTGCCATGTCCGTGAAAATCCATCGGATTATCGTCGCCGTCTGAGAAATCGAAACCATGCTTACCGGCCGCGTCCGTCCACATCCGATCGCTTATGTCCGGATGGTTATAATCGACCCCCGTATCGATCACTGCCACAACGATATCGTCTCCAAATGTTTCATCCCAGGCCGTCGGACATTCGATCCTTCTGATCCCCCACAACTGACCGAACATCGGGTCGTCGGGAGTGTAATAAAGATCATTCATCTCGTCGAACTGAACGAACTCGACATTGCCGTCTGACTTCAGACTCTTATACAACGAGTCCAGGTCGCTCCGGGACCCTTCAGCCGTATAAGTGCGAAATAGCTTTTGTTCCGGCTGAGGTTTCGATCCATAGATCTGTTTATCGAAGATCTCGTCGTTAGTTCCTGCGGCAGCAGCTTCGGCCATCGGAGCATTCTTTTGGAAACTCGCTACCTCCGAACTGACGTTGTACAGCCGCTTCAACGAAACGCCGCCCGCGTTCTCGGCTCCCAGTGGAGCATTCGGTACCACGGCCGACGGTTCGACTCCATCCTTAACTCGAAAGACCAAACGTGAATTTGCTTGTTTCATATACCTGACTCCTATAGAGATTCATCATTCGCTGGCGAATGAACATAACAACTTTCAAATCCTTTACCGCCAAGGACCGACCCTTCTAAACGCGGAAGTTCGCTACGCGAGCAGCACGCGTCCGACTTAATGATCCGTTCACTAGCGTGAAAATGCGGCTTCAACTCTAGTTGCGGTTCATGCGGAAAATCTTTCAAAAGAAGCGGACTTCGGGGCGTTTGGCACCAGACCAAGAGAAGCCGCATTCAGAATTGCGTTCAATAAAATGCGATGCTGGGTGCGCAGTTGTGTTTTTAACGGCTGGCATCGGATCGCCGAGTCTGGCTTTATCGCATACGTTTCAGTGACCGCGGTGCGGGCGAGATTCGCCGTTGATGGTCGAATAGGAGTCTACGCCCGCGTTGTCAGGATCGCGGCTGTTGAACGCGTAACGGAGTTCGTCCATAATGCCTGTTTCGTATGAATCTTCATCAGAGTAAGGGAATTAAGTCGCCGGCTACGTTGCTGGCGTTGGGTGTGGTGATGGGGGTATTGGGCGGCGCGTTGATGACGGGGATGGCAGTGCTGTCGTGGGTGATGTATGGCGTCATTGAGAGCAGCAAGGACCCGCGTGCGAGTACCAAGTTTACCGGCTCGGAATCCGACATGTTATTCATGTTCGGGATATTCGCTCTCGTGTTTTTTATCGGGCTGACCTCGTTCGTGGCCGGGCTGTGGCAAATTATCTTTGGCAAACGAAACCTGATCCTGGTTTGGATAATGCTCGGTTTGGGCGGCATCTTCTTTCTGATCGCCGCCGCCGTGAGATATATGCAGTGATTGTGTAGCATAGAGTTGTCCCCCACGACATCCTCACGATGGGCAACGACACCGCCGAAACCTCACCGCAACCCAGCCGACTGGCCTCGACATTCCGTGCACTTCGGCACCGGAATTTCCAGCTCTTTTTCGCCGGCCAGTTCATATCGCTGACCGGAACCTGGATGCAGACGGTCGCGCAGAGCTGGCTGGTGTATCAGATGACCGGCTCGGTGATCCTGCTCGGCACTGTCGGATTTGCATCGCAGATACCGGTACTGCTTCTGGCTCCATTCGGCGGAACCGCCGCCGACCGATTCGACCGCCGCCGGATACTGCTTGTTACCCAATCATGGGCGATGCTGCTGGCCGGAACGCTGGCGGCTCTCACGCTTACGGGAAATATCCAGATATGGCATCTGCTGGTCATCGCGGTCGGATTCGGAGTCGGGAATGCGTTCGATATTCCTGCTCGGCAGGCGTTCGTGTCGGATATGGTCGGGCGAGAGGATCTGATAAATGCCATCGCCCTAAATTCGTCGATGTTCAACGGAGCCCGGATAGTCGGGCCTGCGATCGCCGGGATCCTTGTGGCGGCAGTCGGCGAGGGTTGGTGTTTTTTTGGAAATTCGATCAGCTACATAGCCGTGCTTTGCAGCCTCCTCGCGATGAAGATCGTTCCTTCCACCCGCCGCGAATTGAAATCGCCATTTGCCGAGATCAAGGAAGGCTTCACCTACGTCGCAACGACACCTCCGATCCGAGCGCTGCTTCTCTTGCTCGGACTCGTGAGCCTGGCCGGAACGCCATACGCGGTCCTGATGCCGGTCTTCGCAAGCGAGTATCTCGGCGGCGATTCGGGCACGCTCGGATTCTTGATGGGATGCAGCGGCCTCGGAGCATTGACGGCAGCCCTGACGTTAGCATCCCGAAAGCATGTCTTCGGACTCGGCAAATGGGTTGCCGCAGCTTGTGCCGGATTGGGGACATTTCTGATCCTGTTTTCGCTCTCGCGGAACGTGATCATATCAGCGCTGATCCTGATCCCTGTAGGATTCTCGATGATGACCGAGATGGCCGCGTCGAACACGCTCGTCCAGGCGATGGTCCCCGACGAACTCCGCGGCCGCGTGATGAGCGTCTACTCGATGATGTTCATGGGCCTTGCCCCGCTAGGCTCGCTGATGGCGGGAACGATCGCCGGTTTTATTGGCCCTCCGCTGACGGTCGCGATCGGCGGTTCGATCTGCGTGATCGGAGCGGCAATCTTTGCCCTTCGCTTGCCGGTGATCGGTCCTCAAGGCCGCGAGATGATCGTGGCAATGCAAATGTCCGGCGGCGAACCCGCCTCCAAAGCCATCGCACAAGTGCCAAAATAGCTGTGATATCATGAACCCTAATCGAATCTGGTCAACGCTTTTTCACTTTAACCATTCTAAGAAACAGCATATGAACGAATACGCAACATCTTTCGGAAATTCGGCGGCTGAAGCCCTTCCCGCAGACCGGGCAAAGTTCATCCGCAAAACCTATCTCCTTCTCGCGGCCGCCATTTTGGCTTTCATAGGCCTTGAGTTTGCGATCTTCTCTACAGGTTACGCGGACGAGATTGCAGCGACATTCCTCGGTACTCAGTATTCCTGGCTGATTGTTTTAGGTGCATTCATGGGCATCTCATTTCTCGCTAATTGGTGGGCAAGTTCGACATCGTCATCGATCGTTCAATATTTGGGACTGGGACTATACATAGTAGCCGAAGCGGTCATCTTTGTTCCGTTGATCTTTATCGCCGCTGTGTATTCGGATGCGACCGTTATTCCGAAGGCCGGCATCGTTTCACTCGGTCTATTCCTCGGTATTACGGCCACGGTATTCCTGACAAGGGCCGACTTCAGCTTTCTTCGTTCGGTAGTCTTGATCGGCGGCTGCGCTGCTTTTGGACTCATTGCAGCAAGCCTGACATTCGGCTTCTCTCTCGGCAGCATCTTTGCGTTCGTGATGGTAGCGTTCGCGGGCACAGCGATCCTCTACAACACTTCGCAGGTCCTGCATAACTACAACACTAAACAGCATGTCGCAGCGGCCCTAACGCTATTTGCCGGAATCGCACTGTTGTTCTGGTACATCCTGTCGATCTTTAGTTCGCGAGACTAGTGATAGTGTAATGACTCTGAGGAGCCTGGGAATCGCTCCCGGGCTTTCCTCATTTTGAGTTCAAATATTCTTCACAAAATACTCACAATTCCCTAAATACGCCGGAACCCCTACTCGAATATCCTTCCTGACGTAGCAACCCGTTACTCAACCAAAAAAACAAAAGAACGTCAGGAGGAGAACCTTATTATGGGTAAGACTTTTCAGCACATCCCGGCAATTCAGCAACCGGATCAGACAGCCTGTTGGTCAACCACGATGTCATGGTGGTCGAAGGCGGTGCCTTGGATCAAGAACTATGAGGAGATCGATATTCTCGGAATGTATCATCACCTGACCGGAGCCGACGGCGGAATTCGATTTCCGACTGGGTTCAAGACCATGCTCGAAGATGCCCGTTGGGGGCTGAAAGTCAAATCGGTAAAAGGCCCGAATGAGGCGCTAAGCGTATTGAAGAAAGGCCTTGAAAAAGGGCCGGTCGTTTGCGGCTACTTCGATCGCATGGTCGGCGGATACCACGCGGTATCTCTCTACAACTACGAGAAAAAACTCGGATCGGTCTGGGCCATGGATCCTAACGGCGGCACCCACGTGATTCGCGATTTCTACTACCTATTCGGATCCTTGACCAAGGAAGTAATGATGGGCTGTATCCGATAGATCGATCTTTGACAATCTGGCGTTTTGCGGTTTGGCGTGGTATATAGTTCGAAGCTCAGCGAGGCCGAAGGCTTCCGAAACCAAGACTATGACCAATTACGCACCTTGTCCGAAATGCCGCTCCACCGGCGCCGAACAGATGAAGTTCACCTGGTGGGGCGGTTTGATCGGGCCAAAGATACTGACTCACGTGAAATGTCCCGGTTGCGGGCACGCCTATAACGGTAAAACCGGCCGCGATAATACGACCGGAATTGTGATCTATTCGGTTATCGTCGGGGCCGTCGTACTTGGGCTGGTTGTGGTCGTGGCCGCGGCGGCTGTGGCGATCCTCGCGACAAGTCGATAGGTGCTAATCTTCGCCGGGCTCGATCGCGTGAAGAGCGAGTGATCCGTCAGCCTCTTTCATCAATACTTCGATGCGCCGTTCGGCTGCCGTCAGCCGCTCACGGCATTCTCGGGATAGTCGCACGCCGTCCTCGAACAGCTTAAGGCTGTCTTCAAGAGCAAGGTCGCCTTCTTCAAGATGGGTGACGATCTGCTCAAGTTCTTTGAGTGATTCCTCGAATGATTTCGACATAGGTTATCTGAAGATCTTTTCGGCCTCGTTCAGCAGATCGTTAATGTTCTTAACCCCGAGGCGGCTGCGGCCTGAGTTAGGCCCGTTCGCTGCGATCGCAATGATCTCTTGCCCGACTCGCTGAGCGATATTCGTCGCCAGCTTATCATCTTTTACGGCGACGATCTTCCACTCGCCGCCGTCGCGTTTCATTCGAACTTCGAGATCTTGCTCGGGCACAAGACTCTTGACGGTCGCGGAATCGCCGTCAACTTTGATGTCGAGGTACTGCTCTGCTCCGAGGACCATCGCCTCGAATGGAACGTATCCGAACTCCGCTGTCTTTTGTCTGATCGCACCGGGAAGTTCTTCGCGTGCCCGATCTTTCACGGCCGGCATCACCGGTGCGGCAACCCGGGCAACACGCTGGAT
>JBEBGW010000463.1:0-3111 GCA_040081025.1 Pyrinomonadaceae bacterium
GCTGACTTCTTTAGTCCGATCCGACAAGAACGCGGCTTCGGCGTCAGGACCATCTCCGTCGTTTACCGGTGCCCCGAGCGAATCGAATTGCACTGCTTGTCATTCGACCTTCGAAGCAAATAGCGGCACCGGCCGCGTGGTCATCACCGGCCTTCCCAAAAACTACCTTCCAGGGCAACAAATTCCGTTGAGGGTTACAACCAACGACACGTCTGGAGTGCTTTTCGGATTTCAAATGACATCTGTTGAACAAGACGGGGATCGGGCCGGCACATTCATTGTTCCGCCGCCTTCACCGGTCCCGATAATGCAGGTCGTAAATGGATTCGTCGGAAACCAGAATCGGCAATACATCGAGCATACGGTGCAGGGGATAACACCGACCGTCGCAGGGACAAAATCCTGGGACTTCACGTGGACGGCCCCACCTAGAAGGGTCGGTAAGGTGAATTTCTTTGCCGCAGGAAATGCTGCGAACAGTGATGGCGGGAGCGACAACGACCAGATCTATACGACGAGCGTCTCGTCCCTGTCCGGTTCCGCGGTCGCCAGTTTTGACGAAGATGGAAAGTCCGATTTTTCCGTCTTTCACCCGCCAAACTCCACTTGGTACAGTATTTCCAGCGATGGCACCGGCGAGAAGCATGTTACCTTCGGCGTACCCGGAGACATCCCCGTCCCCGGTGACTATGACGGCGATGGCATAACCGATCATGCCGTATTTCGCCCCGCCGATGGATTCTGGTTTTTCCTTTTGAGTTCGAACGGGGACTATTTCGGCTTTCAATGGGGAGTCGGCACGGACATTCCGGTAGCGGGCGACTTTGACGGAGATGGAAGGACTAACGTCGCTGTTTTCCGCCCGTCTAACGGAACCTGGTACATCCTTAATGGTTCGGGGGGGCTGACGGCAACTCCCTGGGGACAAGCGACTGATATTCCCGTGCGCGGAGATTTTGATGGCGATGCGAAGACGGACTTGGCAGTGTACCGCCCCTCAACGGGAAGCTGGTATATTTTGCAGAGCTTGGACGGATTTACTGCAGTGCAGTTTGGGCTCCCTTCCGACCAGCCTAAAGTCGCCGACTATGATGGTGACGGGCGGCATGACATCGCCGTATTTCGTCCCGCAAGTGGACAGTGGTGGATCCTCCGTTCGTCCGAGGGCTTGATAGGCATCGAATGGGGTTCGGCAGACGACATTCTCGCTCCGGGCGACTTCGACGGCGACGGGAAGGCGGATCTGGCTGTTTTTCGTCCGTCAACCGGATTCTGGTATGCGTTTCGCAGTTCGGACCTGGGTGTTTCGATCGTTCACTACGGTCTTACTGGGGACATACCCGTTCCGACCGCTTACTAAATAAAACTCGCCAGATGCCGAAATGGCAGCTGGCGAGTCATTGAAGGAAACAAGAGTTCGAAGGGGCGGCGGAAAGCCGCCTTTTTCGTTATGGCCTCTGCGGGCTTCCAGCGGGCTGCTGGACCGGAAGAGCTGGAACCAACACAGGATTCGGCGTTGGATTGGCTACCGGCTCGCTGCCACCCGAGTTTGAGGCAGGATTGCCAAGCGGAACAGGCTGCAGGATCGTTGCGGAAGCCTTCACACCTGACGAACCTGTTGTAGGTGCATAGTCCGGACGATAGATCCGCGGAGTGATGAAGAAGAGGATCTCGTTCGTGTTTCGCGAAATTCCTTTTCGCTTAAACAGGTTTCCGAGGATCGGGATCTTCGACAGTCCCGGTGTGCGGTCCTGGCTTTCCCGTTCGTCGTCAAACAGAACGCCGCCAACGACAGTCGTACCACCATCCGGAACGGTAACCTGAGACTCCATCACCTGGCTGCTGATCGGCGGAGCATTGCTTCCAACCGCGTTACCAACCGATGAGTTCTCGGCAACTACGTCCAATACGACCGTTCCTACATCGGTGATCTGCGGTGTGATCTCGAGCTTTAACGGAACGTCGACGTAGGTCGTTGTAACGATCGGATCACCGCCACCCTGACTGGGCTGGATCGTTTGGATCGGGATCTGAGTCTTGCTTTCGATCTTTGCTTTGCGGTTATTCAGAGCTGTTACTCGCGGAGTGGCGATCAGTTTCGCCTGCCCCTTCTGCTCACCGGCCGTGATCAGCATATTGATCTGAGCCGTCCCGAAAATGCCGGTGGTCAGACCGATCACCGTGTTCGGAATATTCGAGATAAGGCTTCCGTTCGGGCCCGGGGTTGGAAGACCGGGAGGTATCGGAAGCGTTGTTCCATTGCCAGCAAGTGTTCCGCCCTGGGCGCCGCTTCCACGAGCACCGATCACAAGACCCGAAAGCTGAACGCCAATATCGCGACTGAAGCTACGGCTGGCCACAACGATACGAGCTTCGATCTCGACCTGCGGTTCCGGCTGATCGAGAATCGCCACAAGCTGACGGATCGCGTCAATGTTCTCGCGAACGTCCGTAACGATGATCGAGTTGCTCCGACCGTCGGTCTCGATCGATCCGCGACGTGAAAGACGCTTTGCGATGATCGGCAGGAGACCTTGTCCGCCGCTTGCTCCGCTGGACGGACTTGCTCCTCCGCCGGATCCTGCCGGCGTTCCCGAAGTCGACGAACCCCGCTCCATGGCACCGGACGCACGAGCGTAGTTCAAGCGAATGAATTCGGTATAGAGCGGCGATGCGTCAAGTTTCGTGTCATTGGCCTGACGCACGATCTCGCCCTCGGTCGCAAGGATCTTTTGATCTGCAACACGGAGGATCGGACCGTTGACCTGGATCCCAAGCTCTTGCGCCCGAAGGATCGAGTCAAGCGCGATGTTCCAGGGCACGTCGCTTACGTTTACAGTGACGGGAACCTGCTTCACCGACTTGTCGATAACAAAGTTCACGCCATACTGTTCCGTGACGTAATTCAGAATGTCGCGGACGTCAGCGTTGACTACATTAAGATTGATCGGCTCGCCGACGAAACCCGGGTCACCGTAGCGGCGTCCCTGGTCCGTACGCTGCCCTAAGGCAACGACGCTCAGCGAAGTAATTATCAGAAGAGCGAAGATCGTCTTGCGAACAGCAGCGCTCAGGGTGATTTGAGAATTCATGTTTCCTCCGTTACAGGTT
>JBEBGW010000464.1:0-3106 GCA_040081025.1 Pyrinomonadaceae bacterium
CTTTCGCGAGTGTGTTGAATTTATCGAGCTCCGCGTTCTGAACGTCGTTTGCCATCATCACCAGAACGCCGCCACCTTTCACCCAATCGGCGATCGCCTTCACATGCTGAGGCTCGACAAAGTTCGGATTCGCGGTTTCCTTCGCCGTATCCGGATCGACGATGATGTACACGTCCGCTCCGCGAAGATTTGCCGCCGTGGGAGCCGCTGACAGCTCAGCCAAATGCGCTCCCTGAGCCTTGTACATCTGGCCCCAGGTATAGAAACCCGGGTCGTTCAACTCGTCCCACTTGTAATGCCACGCCTCATCGCGGCCGTGGATCTTGTTCTTGCGGATCTCGTGATTGAAATAATCGTCGAGCATCACGGTCTTCCCCTGTCCCGGCATTCCGCGTTCATAATTCTCCATCTCAAGAGCCGCCTTGATCGCCGGTCCAAGTCCCTTCGCATCATTAACGCGGAGTTTCTCGCTCATGTAGTATTCGTACGAGCCGTCGCGATAAGGATTCCCGCCTAGGCCAGAAACCGAAACCGTACCATGCCAGTCGGTCGTGCCGTCGGCGTTCGCCTTGATGAACTCTTTCTTGATCCCGTCCCATCCGCGAACAGCGACCTTCATATGCTTCTCGGGCAAATACCCTTCGCGCACACCCCGGGCGATCGCGTAGACGAACATCACCGAACCCGACGATTCGAGGTAATTCTTTTCCTTGCCGCCAAGATCCAGAATGTCCCACCACACGCCCGACTTCGGGTCCTGAACCTTCGTGATCGCCGTTGCGACACGGTCGAGGATCACCTCCAACTCCTTACGCCGCGGGTGATCTTTCGGGAAGTGGTCGAGCGTATCAACGAGTCCCATCGCATACCATCCCATCGCCCGTCCCCAGAAATGCGGCGACTGCCCGGTCTGCTTGTTCGCCCAACGCTGCTCCTTTGACTCGTCCCACCCGTGATAGAGCAGTCCGGTCTTCGGATCAAGCGAATGCTTCTCCATCCACACGAACTGGTTGGCGATATCGTTCCAATTGTCCTCGCCGAACACTTTCGAATATTCAGCGTAGAACGGCTCCCCCATGTAAAGCCCGTCAAGCCACATCTGCCACGGATAGATCTTCTTATGCCAGAATCCGCCTTCTTTCGTCCGCGGATGCGTCTTCAACTGCGACCGGAAAAGCTCGATCATCTTCTTGTACTTTTCACCCTGATTCGCCGTTCGATAGAGCATCATCATCGCGAGAGCCGGAGTGACGTGATCGATGTTGTATTCGTCGAGCTGATAATCCTTGTGGGTACCATCCTCGTTGATCCAAAAATCCATTCCGGTCTGAATGTGGCGGAAATATTTCGGATCGCCAGTCGCGTACCACATCTGTTCGATCGCTTTCAGGACCACACCCTGCTCGTAATTCCAACCACGCGGAATTCCCGGCGGCGTCCCGTCGTCGACCCAGATCCGATTCATCGCCGTGTCCGCAAGCCGCTCCGAAACAGGCCGCGTTTGAGCGGACACCCCCCAAGCCATCGCAAGAAGACAAACTAGAAGGACAACTCTTTTCATAATCGGTAACTTCAGATTCTGATCCGCTTTTTGTTCTCAGATCTCAAATCTCAAATTTAATATGGACTACTTCCGCAACGGCACCGCCATATTCCATGACGCGCCCTTTCCATCGCGTGTGCCGCTAACTGCAAAAAAGACAGTCGTCGGCTTGCCATTCTCGATCAGCACATGCGGCCGCTCGGTCTTGTTCATTCGCTGGACCGTGCCGTCCGCCATTTTCACGTTCCGAGACACCGCGATCGCGTTCGGCGGCGTCTGCCACTTAATTCCGTCGTCGGATGTCGCAAAAAAGATCTCTTTATCTGGCGAATATTTCCGCTCGTGGTCAAGCATCAACGCCCTAAACTTATCCTTCTCGACCCAAATGAACGGATCCTCAGCACCGATCCCCATATTCAACGGCTCATTGGAAACGCGCTTATATTCGGCGTCAAACCTATCCGCGATCGCAAGGCCGATGGCGTGAACCGTTAATCGCGTGACGCCTTTATAGTAGAGCATCACCCGCCCGTCCTTCATTACGACCGGCGCCGCGTTGCTCGTCAGATATCGATCCCACGAGTTCGTCATGACGTCGAGTATCGGCTTGTCGAAACGCTTCCAAGGGCCATTCAAAGATTTTGACGTCGCCAGCCCGATCCGCTCGTTCTGATGAGCCTCAAGCTTGGTCGGATGGGTCTCCGAGATCCGGTTCGCCGCGCTCGGACGTTCAGCCTTGTAAGTCGTTCCCGTGTAGTACAACAGATATGTGTCCTTGTACTTCCGAATAGCCGGATTGTGCGTCATCTGCCCGTCCCAGTACTCAGCTCCACGCGGCGGCAAAGCTACATCTACAAACTTATACGGGCCGATCGCGGTATCCGAAACCGCGTGAACTATCTCCGAATTCGTCAGCCAATAAGGTCCGAAACCTGGCGGATTCGGCCATCTCGACGCGAACATATGATACTTCCCGTCATCACCCTTGATCACCGACCCGCACCAGATCCAGTAGCCGTCCATCTGAAAACCGGCGTCCGCAGGAGTTGGCAAAAGCTTCTCAAAGAACTCGTTCGTCTGCGCCAAGACCGACACGTAAAGGACAGCCACCAGGAATAGGTTTAGTGCAACTCTGTTCACAGACCTCACTTTGCGTTCTTAGCGTCCTTGCGTGCCAATTCCTTTCGCAAAAGTCCTTTCAACGCGACATTTGTCTTCCGCAATTCCACAACGAAGGCCGCGGCCATTTCTTCAGCCCCGAGCGGTGAAAAATGCGTGTTGTCTTCAACGCCCTTCGGATAGTTCGCGTTCTCACCGGTCTTCAACTGCAGGAACAACTTCTTCGATCCTTCTACGCCGTACTTAACGATCACTGCCTCGCTCAACTTGTGCATATCGATAAGCGGTACTTTGTATTCACGGGCGAGTGTTCGGACAACATCGGGATACTCGCCGTGCGTATCGTAGAACTTACCCTCCTTATCAAATCGACGACGCATAACGGGCGCTAACAAAACGATATTTCCGCCCTTCGCTTTTACATCATCGATAAATCGGACCAGA
>JBEBGW010000105.1:0-11631 GCA_040081025.1 Pyrinomonadaceae bacterium
CCTTGGCTCCGTCAGCAGTGACGCTGAGAAGTTTTTTGGAGTTTCCGAAACCTATTCCCCCGCCAATTGCGATGTTGGCGATCGACGGGATCCAAGGATTGGGCGTTTCCGGTGTCTGGCCGCCAACCGTAGTTGCGGCAATCAATAAGAGTGACAACAAGACAGTGGTGGGGACTCGGGGATTGATTTGTTTTCGATTGAACATTTGATGGGTTTCTCCTGTACGCAACGTTATTCCGACGGCAGCGACCCGAACACAAACCTCAACTCCGGACAACGGCGGCTATCCGGGGCAATTGCATTGCTTTGTATTCAACGTATTAGACTTGGGTGAAAAGTATCTGACTCTGCCAGGGAAAGATGCGAGAAGCGTACAGTGGTACCAGCATGGAGTCAAAGACCACAGTGAGTTATTGAAAATTGGCCCGAGCGCAGCGTCTTTTGCCGTGCGGGCATTCGCCGACCTGGACCCAGTCGTAGAAGTCGCTCGTACTTCCCTCGACCGCATAGACAACCTCTTTGATCGTCGGAAATTGTTTCAGAGTCGCTTCGATACCTGAATAAAATCCGCCGCCGCAGCTCGACGTCGTATTACCAAGCTTTTCGAAAACGATCTTTTTAAAGTTTAGGTACGCGACACCGCCTTTTACATTGAGGCTCTTGACGATGTCATTTGTATCGTCAGCCGGAAACGAGCCGAACTCATTCTTTTCTTCTTCGGTGGTTACTCCCTTAAAGAGTTCATCCAACGCTGCTCGTGCGACCGCCGTTGTCTTTGGGATCTTGCGCGTGGTTGGGAAGACCTTGGTGCAATCCTGTTGATTGGGATTCAGCTTTTCATTATGGAAGTAGACTTTTACCGTCATTGTCGGAGAGCTTTGTCCAAACGCAGATACGGCGAACACGATCGTTGCCGCTAAAGGAAGGAATGCTTTAGTCATCACCGAATTTCTTCCTCCAGATCGGGGCAATCTGCTCCATCACCTTGCAGTCGCAATATCCGCCGTTGTTGTTAAGCCAACTCGTAAACTTCGGGAAGTCCAGTTTCCGGTCCATCATGAACTTCATCGAGTGTTGGAGGCTGTGAGTACACTCACCTTCGAACAATTCGTCCTCGAGAAAATCGAGCAGTTCGCTGACAGTTTCCTGTCCGGCGGGAAGCAGATCAAGAAAGCCCTGAAGTTCTTCGCCGCTCATCTGTTCCAGGTTCTCGATCTCCCGTTTTCGAAGTATTGCCATCCCCCGATGGTAGCAAACTACGGGCGAAAGCTCGCGTACAGGGTGGCTCCGAGCCAGGCACTTGGAATAGCGCTTACAGCCAGAGCGATCGGATACCACGCGGGCGAAAGTCCCATCGGGATCGCCACGACGGCAGCGACGGAACCGAGAATCAGCCCGATAACGCCGATGATCATGCCGTGCAAGAAGGGCCTTGAAGGAGCCAACCAGGCGGTGATAAAACTTCCCGCTACTTGAAACAAAACCCGATACACCAACGCTAGGACAAGCATCCATGTTATGTGCAGGCCGTGTTCAGGCGGCGGGAAAATGCCTGCCGATTCTAGGATTTTGTCAGTAATAGTGTGAGTGGCAACAATGAAGATCATGCCAGCGAGAACGGCGCCGATACTTTTTAGAATGTTCATTTATGGTTCGCCTTTAGGCCGAGATAGTGGTCGCGTTTTGGCTTATCGAATTTCTCGATCGCGTTCCGCAGCGTGATCCGCGGCATCGTTGCGGCATGTTTGTCCAGAAATGCGATCAGCCGAGGCCTATCCACGCCCGCAGCGACCCGGAGCATCCAGCCGGTCGCCTTGTTGACCAGATCTTCCCTGTCATTGATGAGTTTTTCGGCGATCGCGAATGTGTCGTCGGCCTGCTTGAGCTTCATCATGAAGTGGGCGGTAGCCAGGATCGCGGTCCGCCGCTCCCACATATCTTTCGACTTCGCGAGCTTGTACAGGATCTTTCGCGGCTTGTCCGCCAGATACCTACCAACTACGTAGTAAGCCGCGAGATCGACGAGATCCCAATCATTAATGCGGTCGTGGCGACGGATGTATAGATCGAACAGCTCCTTTAGCCTCGCGTCCGGGATCTTCGTCGCCTTCGCGGCCTGGCCCATGAGGCTCATTGCTCCGGCTCGCACTTCATGGATCGGGCTTTCCATCAGCTTCTCGATCTCGCCTGCCGGCATCTCGATGTATTCTTTCGCAAGTTTGAAAATGTCACCCATGCGGACGCCGATGAAATAGTTGTCCTTCGGCTGATCGTCCGGTTCGAAACGGAAGTATCGCTGATGCTTCCGGAGTTCGACATCGGACCGCATCTTCAGCAGTCGGTCGCTAAACGATTTGGCAGTTAGATCAGGCATTTTCAAGATCGGCAACGATTAGTTTGTTCATCTTCAACATCGCCTGCATGACACGTCCGGCACGTTCGCGGTCGGGACCGCTCATAAGTTGGCCGAGCACTGACGGAATGATCTGCCACGATACGCCCCAGCGGTCCTTCAACCATCCGCATTGTCCGGGCTCACCTCCGTCGGCAGTCAATGCGTTCCACAGCCCATCGATCTCGTCCTGCGTTTCGACATTCGCAAAGATCGAGAAACCCTCCGCAAACTTGAACGGATCGCCGCCATCCATCGCCATGAATCGGTGACCGTCGATCTCAAACGACGCGTGCAGCAACGCCCCGCCCGGATGTTTGTGTATGGCATGCACCTTGGAATTCTTGAAGAGCGAACAGTAGAACTCTACTGCCTCGGCCCCGCCGCCCGCGAACGTCAGAAATGTAGCAACGTTTCCCATGACTACTCGCCTCCGGCGGCTGCGGCCGATTCATCGAGCAGCGATTCGAGGCGATCGTATCCGAGAGTCAGTCCTTCTTCCATCGGCGACTGCAAGACGGTATCGCGGGCTTCTTTCGAAACGTATAGCATCGTGTTCGTCAGCGTCGTCACGCCACCGCTTTCATCGAAAGTTAAGGTCGAAACAGCTTCGCCGGCGTACCATGGATTGTCGAATTGCTCAGTGCAGACGACTCGGTCGGCCCGTGAAACCACACGATACTCGCCGCCGGCTCCCATTTCGATCTCGCCCTTTTTCCAGACCCATCGATATTTACCGCCGACGTTGAGATCGATCTCGCAAACATCGAGACTCCATCCGTCGGGTCCGAACATCCAGCGTTTCAGATGTCTGCATTCCGTATGGGCCTGAAATACGAGATCCTTCGGGGCGTTGAACGCTCGCGTGATCACGAGTTCCCTTTCGCCTTTAGCCTCCACTGTCACTTTTCCACTACTCATTTTCTTTTCTCCTTCGTTTTGTTTTGGGTTTTGCCTCGATCATCATTTCTTCTAAGAGCAAATCAAGGTGGTCGTATCGAACTTCCCAGAACTGCCGGTAGCGCTCGATCCATTCGTTCGCGACCTTCAATGGAGCTGCCTCAATTCGTCTCGGCCGTCGTTGTTTGTCCAAGCTCTTTGAGATCAACCCGGCATTCTCAAGCACTCTCAGGTGTTTCGAAATAGCCGGCTGGCTCATCTTGAATGGCTTCGCGAGATCGTTTACCGACGCTTCGCCGCTAGCGAGCCGCGCGAGTATCGCCCGCCGAGTCGGATCTGCAAGTGCCGCGAACGTCGCATCAAGCTGTCTGGATTGGGTCGATAAATAACGCATTAGTAATATAACCGCTTAGTTATATTATGCATCTGCCCGCAACCTGTCAAGTATTTTCTTTACCGGACAAAATATCCATCAAAATGTGACGGATCAACGCAAGCGCCTGTTGGGTTACGTCAGTAAGTTCTAGAATTCGCTCTCAGAAAGCCGAGGCAACTCGGACCTTTCAGCTTCTTCGATCTCTTTCTGTTTTATGCCTTCGCGGCCGTCGTAGGTGAAAAATTTAGGAAGGAAAAGTGCAGTCGCGCCGACTGCCGCAATACACAGTGCTCCGCCGGAAATAAGAGCAGCCTTTAAGCCGAAGCGTTCAGCCACAAACCCCATTTTCATACTGCCGAGCATCGGGCCGGTAAGATAGCTGATCATTTCAATGCTGGCGAGTCGCCCACGCATGAAGTTCGGGATCGTTTGGTTCCAGATCGCACCGCGAAATATCCCGGAGATCATGTCGAAAAAGCCCGCCGTTCCCAGGAAAAACAAAGCAATCCAAACGCTGTCGGACAGCCCGAATAGCAGTATGCCAACTCCCCACAACAGGGCTGCTCCGACGACATAAACGCCGTGGCGATGGACTTTCTTAGCCCAACCTGAAGTAAGACTCGCGATCAGGGCGCCGATCGCGATCGCGGCCGGAAACAATCCCACGTAACCGTCGCCGTACACCGCGGCTAGAGCCGGATAGAGGGCCTGAGGAAATGCAAAGAACATCGCTGCAATGTCGATAAAGTAAGTCCCAAGAAGTTCCTGTCGTGAGAAAGCGTATCTGACCGCCCGCCAAACCCCGCTGAAGCTTGGCCGATCGGCATTTTCCGGAGAGGGAATGTAGCGAAGCATGAAAACCGCGATAAGCGACGCGGTAAAGGTGACGAAGTCGACGGTATACGCAACGGAAGGACTTAGCTGAGTGGCGATGATACCAGCTATCGCCGGGCCGGCGATCATTCCGATGTGAAACCGGATCGAGTTAAGGGCCATCACCGACGCCATCAGATCGTTTGGGATGATCTTTTGAATGTACGATTCGAATGCAGGACGCTGAAGAGCGGCCAAGCCGGCATGTAAAGCGACGCAGACGAAAAGTATCCAGATCTGCGGCTGAGGAAGCAGCGAATTGCCTAGCAAGACCGCAGTAAGGACGGTTTGTCCGACCTCAGTGAGCCTCAGCATCTTGCGCTTGTCGGTGTAGTCCGCCAAGGCACCTCCGACAAACGCCAAACCGACCATCGGAATAAACTCGCAGAAGTAGATCATCCCGACCATCGCAGACGATTGAGTAATGTGATACATCTGCCACGGCACGACGATGAAGGTCATCATCGAACCGAAGAATGAGATCAACTGGCCGAAAAACAGCAGCCGATAGTCGCGTGAAACGCGTAATGGAGAGAGATCTAGAAACATCGCCAGAATCTATTTGATTACGGCCGAAGATAGGTTGTCCAATGGAAGAGCCACGTGGCGTAGAGATTTGCGATGAACGAGAAGATGTATGCGGCCCATTCGAGCGGCGAGATCGACTTTGGCGAAGATTCGAGCAGGATCACGAGCAACCATGGCAGGCAGACCATCCAATAGCGATAGCCAAACTGCCATCCGCCAGAGTTACCATGCATCCACAGCAGTACGGTCATGATCGCGATGGCCGTCCAGGCACAGTACTTGAGAACCCGATCGCGCGATCCGAAACGAAATGCGAACAGAATGAAAGGACTGCTGATCAGGATCGAGGAACTGAAACCATTCGGAACGAGGTATGGAAACGCGCTCTTCATCTCCCAAAGCTTCAACAGCATCTCCCAGGCTTGTCGCGGAATGTACCAGATCGAGAAGATGCCGTGGTTGTACCAGGGTTCGTTGAGCACGCCCGGTATCCGTGCGTAGCCGAAGTCGGTGAAGGAATGAAACCGGACATAGTTGTAAACAAGTGTCGAGAACCCGAGGATGAACGGCACGATGCAGAATGCAGCGGTCGCGCGAAAGGCGGAACCGCCCGCGTAAGCGAGGGGCGAGATCTCGGCCCCGGAACCAACCCTGACCGGAGCATTCGACGCAGCCTGCCGTGATCGAATGGTCGACGAAACTCCGTCTTGACCGTCAGTTGAATTCCCGCCACCTGCTGACGCAGGCGGTTCTGCCTTTCGCATCAACAAATAGAAAAATATCGGTGCCGTTAGGAGAATTTCGGTGCGGTTGCCGAACGCCAGCGCAAAAAACGCTCCGGCAATCAGCGGACGGCGATCATAAACGGTGAAGTAGATCGCACCGAGTTCACCGACCATCGCGAATCCGAGCGCCAGTTGCCACGCTCCGCCGAACGTGAGGTTCGTCCACATGAACGTGCCGAACAGAATTCCGCAAGCAAGCAAAAGGACTCGTGAAAACGGCACGTCATACTTCGAACCGATCTTGAGCAGAAAGAGACAGATCAAGCCCGCGAGGAGAGCGCAGATCAATGCCGCCGGCATCTCGTTGATGATGCCAACCGCCCTCAGCAAAGCAAACGGCACCATCGAGACGACGGCCCCGAGCGGAAACACCGAATACCAAAGCCCATCGAACGGGACGAACTCGTTCAGCCAGTTCGGCGGCTTTTCGCTAAAACCGATCGAGCCTCGCAGAAACCCGTCGGCTACGCGGAAAGTGTAATCGTAAAAGTGGTTTGGTTTGGGATTCGAAAAGTAATAGACGACTGCCGTCGCGAGAGCAATCAAACTGGGGTTTTTGGTTAACGACTCACGCACCGTAGATCTTCAGTTTGAACTCGTCGTTCGCGGTATAGACCTCGGCACGGCGGTTGGCGAACCGTTCCGACTGTTTCAATATCATAGGCAGCCCTCCGCGCGGTACCGCGGTGCCGTATTCGCGACGAGAGAAGATCGAAGCGATCTGTGGATTCAGCCTTTGAGTGATGCCGTAGCGGATGGCCCGTGACGCGGGCGGCACAAATCCCTGAGTGCGGCGGGCATTCACGAACTCAATGAAATTGTCGTAGATCGTGATCCGGGTCGGTATATCGCGGAGAGCGAAGTCGCGGTGGATAAGAGCGTTCGCGAGAGCCTCGCGGACCGCGTAAATATGATAACTGGAGCGGGCCGCAACAGGGGCTCCGACCAGGTGAAGGCCGCGCTTGATCGGCTTATCTTTCGAAAGGTCGCAGTACCTTTCAATGAAGGCGAGTATCGTCTCGTACTGAGTGTGCAGATTCCCTTTTACCTCAACCTTCTCGACAAGTTGGGCGCCGCCGTTCTCGCCCGAGTATCTAGCAACCGTGACGATCGACCGTGGGAACAGTTCCGGCACGCGTTCGTCCTTACCGAAAAGCATTAGTGCGGCGACGGTCGGGAAGAAATCGTCTGCGCCGCCAACCGCAAGTATCAAGTCCTTCTTGAGAAAATCCGCTGTTTGATACAGGTTGATCGTCGGGCTCACGTCTTCGAAAGCTCCGGCAAAACTCCAAAGCAGGCCGTCGTCAAAGTCTTTTTCCTCGGCAGTAAAGAGCGGAATATTCTCATAAGCACGCGGCCGGATCTCGTCGAGCCACATCGACAACTGCTCGCGCGAAACCTCCCGCTTCTCTGCACCGAATCGCATATAGAATCGGCCTTCACGTGTGCGATACGGCTTTCGACGCGGTTGGACGTCAAGAGCGACGACGCGCTTTCCGCTGTCGAACGCGATCGTATCGATAAGAGGGATGATCGGCGGGACGATCTCGTCGCGGCAGATGCGCGTGAGTTCTTCCTGAACCCACTCGGGATTGGCAACACCTTCGATCCGGAGCTGATCGTTAACACCGAAAACGATCGTGCCGCCGTTGGTGTTCGCGAGCGCGACAATTCCCTGCGTGATCCTTTCGGAGTTCGACAGGCGAACCTTTAGTTCAAGGTACGTGTCCTCTCCACCTCGGATGAGACGCAGCAATTCTGTCTTCGAGGTGAGTTGAGCCGGTTGAGAAAGGAGGTATTCTTCGTGAGAACGGTCGGCCGATGGATCGAAACGCTGACTGTGTCTAAATCGTCGTCTGGCCATATTATGCGGCGAGTATTTTTTGTCAAGACGAGTCGCCGTTTGCACCCGCCCGAATGCCCTCTGTAGGACATTGCTGGAATCTCAAGGCCCAAGGGCCTTGACCTCATTGAAACACGAACCCGGTCTAAAGTAAATATCCAAACCACCTCAGATAGTGCTTGGGAGGACCCAAGGCACAACATCTCTGTTACCGCAAAAGTGTGGACGGAAAATGCAACCCCGTGCTATCATTGCGACCCGGTTTAAAGCGGTCTGTGGTAACGGGCGGGCTGGCGAAGCCGACACTATGAGAACGAAGCGGCCATTCTCAAATGATCGCCATCCGGCATTCCACCGCTTTCCGGCGACGGTTCTATTTTTTTATTTTGTCGTGGGACACTACTTCAAATCGCGTATCTGCCCTAAACACACATACTTAGGGCTTAAAAAGCCCGTCCCGCGGTAGTATTTATTCCGAATTCTTCCGAAGTCTTCCGAATTATTCGGAACAAGTAGGAATATTTCCGACCGAAATTTTGGATAAGGTCTAAGCAGATGATCCCAAAACTCTCAACGCCTCGCTCAAATTGACAATACTTGCACCTTTGCACTATCAACTTAGTACTGACCTCAAAAAACAAAGTGGAATCTGAACGCGTCATAGCCTATATCGGCATCGGCTCAAATCTCGGCGATCGTGCCGGCAACTTGCTGTATGCCGTCCGCGGCCTTATCGAGGCGAGTTTTCTCGTGACAAAGCTCTCGCCCGTATATGAGACGGAGCCGGTGGAGATCGCGACGGAACTGCCATTCTTAAATATGGTCGCGGAGATCCGGAGTGAGGCTGTAACTCCGTCGCAGATGATGGCGAGGCTTCTGCGGATCGAATATCTTTTAGGCCGCACCGACAAGTCTCTGAAGAAACCGCGTACCATCGATCTCGATCTGCTCTTCTTCGGCGGCGTTCAGACAGATTCGCCATTCCTCACCGTTCCGCACCCGCGACTTCATCAGCGCAAATTTGTTCTCGTCCCGATGAACGAGATCGCGCCGCATTTCGTCCATCCGACCCTTCGCAAAGAGATCCGCACACTTCTGAGCGATTGCGAGGATATTTCGTCAGTCGTTCGGTGGAACCCGATGGGACTTCAGGCCGATGCGAAGGCCTAGCATCGCTTTGGACTTTTTCCGATTAGGTCTATTCTTATTAACAATTTATGGCGTATCTAAAGCCCGACAAACCGGAAAAGGTCTTCGTCCCGGCACTCCGCGAAGCAAAAGAGAAAGGCGAGAAACTCGTCTGCCTGACCGCGTATGATTACCCGACCGCCCGCATCGTTGACGAAGCCGGGGTCGACATCATTCTTGTCGGCGACAGCATGGGCAACGTCATCCACGGTTACGGAAATACGATCCCTGTAACTCTGGACGAGATATGCTCCGCGACGAGGGCAGTAAAGCGTGGGTCACATAGAGCGTTGATCGTTGCTGACATGCCTTACGGCAGCTTTCACACTGGTGACGACGAGGCTGTCCGAAACGCTTTGAGATTGATGAAGGATGGCGGCGCCGAAGCTGTGAAACTCGAAGGCGGACGGAATCGAGTCGGGTTAGTAAAGCGACTCGTGGATGAAGAGATCCCGGTAGTGGCCCACGTCGGACTTACCCCGCAGTCTGTCCATAAGATGGGCGGCTATCGCGTTCAGGCCAAAACTGCCGACGCAGCAAAGATACTTATCGAAGACGCCCAAATGCTTCAGGAAGCGGGAGCTTTCTCGATAGTCCTTGAGTTGGTCCCACGCGAGGTTGCCGAGATCGTCACGAATGAGTTGTCGATCTCGACCATCGGCATCGGAGCCGGAGCCGCGTGCGACATTCAGGTGTTGGTCCTACATGATCTCATCGGCTTTACATTCGGACGCCAGCCGCGATTCGTGCGGCAGTACGCAAACGTCAGTGAGGTGATCACCAACGCTATCACGCAGTGGATGGACGACGTTAAGACCGGAAACTATCCGAGCGAGAAGGAATCGTACGGACTTCCCGACGACGTCCAACTTGCTGAGCCTAAGTCCGCGACTTCCAAAAACTAATGGAGATCATCAATCGCAGGCAGCGAATGTTCTCGATCTCGCGCAAGCTGCGTCGAGATAACAAGAAGGTCGCGTTTGTTCCGACCATGGGCGCTCTTCACGCGGGACACATAGCTCTCGTAAAGGAAGCTCGGCAATCGGCTGATATAGTGATCGTCTCGATCTTCGTAAATCCCGTCCAGTTCAACGACAAGGGCGATCTGCTTCGATATCGGCGAGACCTTACTGGCGACGCCGCGATGCTCGCGGAATACGATGTTGATTACATCTTTGCTCCCGAGGAAACCGAGATCTACCCCGAAGGATTCTCTACATATGTTTACGTCGAAGGCGTGAGCGAAGGATTGGAAGGAGCTTCGCGTCCGGGACACTTCCGAGGGGTTGCGACGGTCGTTACGATCCTCTTCAATACCGTCCGGCCCGATCTCGCATTCTTCGGCGCGAAAGACGCTCAGCAGGTCGCCATGATCAAGCGAATGACGGCTGATCTTGGGTTCGAAACCGAGATCGTCGTGATCCCGACCGTCCGCGAGGAATCCGGTCTAGCGATGTCCTCCCGCAACGAGAATCTTACGCCCGAGGAGCGAGAGAAGGCCGCGGTCGTTTTCAAAGGCTTGCGCGAAGCCAAACTCGCTTTCCGGTCGGGCACACGAAACGCGGCGGATCTGATCGGAATCGTGCAAAAGACCATCGAAGCCGAACCGCTCGCACGGATCGACTACATCGCGGCGGTGGATGCAACCACGCTGGAACCTATTGAAAAGATTGAAGATAGAGAAGTGATCCTCTCAACGGCCGTCTATTTCGGCAAGGTCCGCCTGATCGACAACGTCGTTCTTAACAGAGGACAGTAGATGGCATATCTCTTGCATCTAACCGGGCGTGGACAGCGTTTGGATACCTGTCCGCATATTATGAAAACCCTAACCAAGATTTTTGCGGTCTTCGTTTTCACATTCGGTGCTATCGCTACGACCTCAGCGCAGACGTCGCTACCTTCGCTAAGCGGTGGCTCGGTTGACGTACAGGCTCAAAGGGGCAAGGTCGTTATCCTTGCCGTTGGTGCGAGCTGGCTGCCACTTTCGGGCAAGCAGGCCGAGTTCACGAACGCGCTGGCAAAGAAATACGCGGGCAAGAACGTGTCGATCTACTTCGTCGCGACCGACTCGACAAATCCAAAGTCGAAGAACTATGCGACCGACGATCAGGTCCGGCAGTGGGCGTCGACGAACCGTCTGACGGTCACGATACTTCGCGACGGCGACGGTGCTAACGTCATGCGGAAGTTTGCTGTCGATCAGCTTCCCGCGTTCATCGTTCTCGATAAGAGCGGGAATCAGTCGGGCGATGCGTTCGGCGGTATCGATCCGAAATACGACGTTACTGTTCCGATCTCAAAAAAGGTCGATTCGCTTCTCTGATCTTGAGAGTAAATACTGATTTCTAGAGCCGGGCACTTTGTTCGGCTCTATTTGTTTGCCCCTGCGACCATCCGGTAGACGAGACTGATCGGCAGACCAACGACGTTCCAATAATCGCCTTCGATCCCTTCAATGAACAGCGCTGCCTGCGCCTGGACCGCGTATCCGCCGGCCTTATCCAGCGGGTCTCCCTTCTCGACAAGAAAATCGATCTCCGCGTCCGACATCGGCGCGAACTTCACCCGCGTCGATTGAATGCCAACCTTCGCTGCTCCATTTTGTGATACCGCGACACCGGTCAGAACTTCGTGCCAGTTTCCAGAGAGCATTCTGATCATCCGCCGGGCATCAGAAAGATCGACCGGTTTGCCAAGGATCTCTCCTTCGATCACGACAGTCGTATCCGCCGCGAGTACGCAC
>JBEBGW010000465.1:0-3093 GCA_040081025.1 Pyrinomonadaceae bacterium
TTTCAGGCAAACGACTTTTTTAACAACGCCAATGGCGTCGCTCAGCCTTCGCTTCAGCGTCGTAACTATGGTGGATCCTTTCTTGGACCAGTGGTCAAAGACAAGCTTTTCTTTGCGGCCTTCTATGAGCAGTTTGACGAGAATACGGAACAGCCGATTACCAGAGAGGTTCCCTTGGCTAGTCTCGGTCAGGGAATCGTAAGGTACAGGGCAACCGCCGCTGGGGCTGGCACATGCGCCCCAACGTTTGCCAACGGTGTTGCCAGCCTTAACGTCGCTCAAATAAATTCTTGTTACATAGGTGTAAACGGCGTTACGCCCGGTGTAAATACGGCCGCACTTGCAGTACTCGCTGGAGCGGCCAGTCGATATGTGGCGAATGATACGACCGTTGGTGACGGTCTCAATACATCTGGATTCCGGTTCAATGCTAAGACCCCAGTTCGCAACAAGGTAGCTACCCTTAGGCTGGATTGGAAGGCGGGTTCGACGCAGGATGTTTTCGCTCGATACCAATATCAATCAGATAAGTCGAGCCGCGTCTCTCGTTTTCCCGACACCCTCGCTCCGAATGATTGGGTACATCCGATGGGCGTCGCCGCAGGACACACATGGACCATAAACAACAATATGGTCAATAAGTTTACCTACGGTATGACGCGAGATGCCTTTACCCTCGGGGGAGATTCGACGCAAAATTTTGTAAGTTTCAGATTTATTTATCAGCCATTCAGTTTCGCACGGTCACTTAGTCGTGTTACTCCTGTTCACAACTTTGTCGACGATTTCACCTGGGTAAAAGGCAACCACACGATCTCAACTGGAGCCAATCTACGACTCGTATCGAATTCACGAACTTCGTTTGGGTCTTCTTACGATACTGCTTCGACAAATCCGTCGTTTTATAATTGCTCTGGTGATGTAGTTGTATTCGATGATGCGACCTGCAGTACGGCCATTTTCCCAAATATTGCTTCTGGGGGAACCACGGATCTTCGAGACGCCCTAACGGCGGTCATCGGCAGATTCTCGCAGTATGGAGCCGCGCTGCAGTATGGCAAGTCAGGGTCGCTTCAAGCAGTAGGAACAGGTGTTTCTCGTAAATTTAAGACTGAGGAATTCGAAGCTTATGCACAGGACAGTTGGAGAATGCTGAACAATTTGACCGTTAACTATGGTCTCCGTTGGTCAACTGGCACTCCTGTTTATGAGGCGAATGGTTTGCAGGTCAAGCCGACTACAAGTCTGAGTGAGTTCTTTGACCGGCGGGCAGCGGGGGCATTCAGCGGAACGCCTTACAATGGACTTCTGACAGTTGATCTTGCAGGCAAAGCAAACAATAAACCAGGGTATTATGAGCAGGACTGGAATAACTTCGCTCCGTCCGTTGCCGTTGCCTGGTCACCGAACTTTAAAGGGCGCTTCTTGAAGGCTCTTTTCGGGGGCGACAATACGAGTACTATCAGAGCCGGTTTCCGTATGACATACGATCGTATCGGAAGCGCTCTAGCGGTCGCCTTCGATCTGAATTCGACGCTCGGATATAGTTCCACGAGCAGCATTTCAGCGAATACCTACGATCTGAATGCATTTCAGGGGCCTTTGTTCACGGCGATAGGTCAAAACTACCGCGTCTTACCAGGAATTACCGCTGGTCCGACATTGCGTTTCCCATTGCAGACGGCTGCCGATGAGGATCAACGGATCGAACAGTCTCTGGACGATAATCTTACGACTCCTTACAACTACAACTACAATCTTTCCTACGGTCGCGAAATTTGGAAAGGTTTATCGTTCGAGGCGTCATATGTTGGTCGCATGGCAAAGAGCTTGCTGGTTATCAGGGATACAGCCCATTTTAATAACCTAAGAGATCCGGCCTCGGGACAGGACTTCTATGGCGTGATGGATACCCTTCTAAACTTTCGTGATTCGAATGCGTCAATCACGTCTATTCCGAATATCGCTTGGTTCAATAAGTTTGTGCCGGGGCTGGCGGGCGTTTATTCCGTTTGCGGTGCAAATGTCACGTTAACTGCGACACAGGCAGCCTATAGGCGGGTTGCCCGATCTAGTGTTAATAATTCTGGTGCCTGTATTGGCGGTAGAAATACTAACGACTACACATTCGTACAACTGCTGTGGGATGATGGCCTTGGTTTTGGCAACAACATCTTCATCCATCCACAATACGCGACGTTTGCAGCTTACTCAACGTTAGGCAATTCTTGGTACAATGCGTTTCAGTTTAGTCTGCGCAAACGTTTTCAGCAGGGACTGTCTTTTGATATCAACTACACGTACTCGCACTCCATCGATACGGCCTCTGGTAACGAGGCGTCGGGTGGAATCACGGGAGTTAATATCCAGAACCCGCTCAGATTGGACGCGAATCGCGGAAACTCGGATTTCGACGTTCGCCACCTCGTGAACGCCAACTACATCTACGAATTGCCTTTTGGCAAGGGTAAGAAGTTTTTGAACGGCCCGGGCAGGGCGATGGACGCGATCTTTGGTGGATGGACCCTCACCGGAATTGTGCGATTGAATTCCGGCCTGCCTACTCAGGAACCTTTTGATGATTCCCGTTGGGCGACCAACTGGAACGTACAAGCGAATGCTGTAAGAATTCGGGAGATCTATAGTAGCCCGACGAAGAATGGTGCGGGTGGAATACCGAACTTGTTCGGCGACCCCACTGCTGCTCACCAGTCCTACAGAAATGCACGACCTGGAGAGGCCGGAGATCGAAATCTCCTTCGTGACCCCGGATTTGCCAGCTTTGATGCCGGACTGTACAAGTCGGTTTCAATCAGGGAGAACAGTAAGGTCACTTTCCGGTTGGAAGTATTCAACGTAGCGAACCATCAATCGCTAACTGGAGTTTCTAACATGGGCGTGGCCCTCGACCCTAATTTGAAGACACCTTCTTCGAGTTTTGGCCGTCTCACGGCTATCCAAGGTGCTCCAAGAGTTGTTCAATTTGCCGTACGATATGATTTCTAGATCGTAAGGTTTTGGTTTTTTTCTGAGCCGGAGCAAGAGCTCCGGCTCTTTTTATTGCTTCGGAGGATTGTCGACTATATACTTTTT
>JBEBGW010000004.1:0-39342 GCA_040081025.1 Pyrinomonadaceae bacterium
AGCAAGAAGAGCCAGAAACTGTTTGATACTAAAATAAAAAGCAGGCTGAAAAAAAGAACTCGTCGGCGACCCATCGCCCGCTAGTCTCAAATTTTCAACCTGCTCAACCTGGTGACCTATTCCCTCAGCTAACTGCTATTCACAGCTGAAAGATCACTTTCAATTGTCATGCACACCCTTTTTTCGAATCCCGTTTCTGTAATTTGACATTGCGTCTTACCTCCGTAGTAATGCTCAAGTATGCAACTCGTCGATTTCCCGTAATCACGCGTGCGTATTCGCGGCGGGGGCATCCGGGCGAATCCACTTGCGATGAAAGACAAAAAGGCCAACGAGAAATCCTGAACCGTACGAAACATGTAGAATAATGAAAGCCAGAATTACGAGTGGCAGACCCTTTATTCCAATGCGCCCGATCGCAGCCGAAGCAGCGGCAGAACCGGTGAAAAGATAGACAAACAAACCTGCAAACAATGCCCAGCCAGCAAAACTTGAAACCAAGGCTAGGAAACCGAGTACGATGATCGCTGTCACGAATCCAAGTGGTACGAATTGCCGTAGACTCATTTGTCTCGGATGAAGTTGTAGAATACGTACCTTCCAATATCCATATTGAAAGTACTGCCGCCAGAGATTGCGAAAATTACTCCGGCTGTAATATTTCGAGCGAATGTCGGGAGAAAGCAATATCCGTCCGCCGGATTTACGAAGTCGATAGTTGAATTCGTCATCCTGATTGCGAACTAATCCTTCATTGAATAGTCCGATCTTTCTAAAAACTTCGGATCTATATCCGGGAAAGGCAACGGTGTCGACAAACATTTCGCGATCGCTGATGCACCGAAAAGCACTTCCACCTACGCCGAAACTAGAACTCATCGCGACCGAGATCGCCCGGGCCGGCAAGTTTTCGCCTATCGTCTCGATGGGGCCGCCGACGCCTTCCGCTTTGTTTTGTTTGAGCAACCGCACACAGTTCGCAACATAATCGGCGCTGATCTCACAGTGGCCGTCCACGCGCACGATGATCTCGCCTTCCGCAACAGCGATCGCGCGATTTAGGCCGGTCGAAGCGATGAGTTCCGGGTTATCGACGATCCTGATCGCAATATCGGACGAAGCTTTCATACTCTCGATCAAATCGCGAGTTGCATCCGTTGAAAGTCCGTCGGCGATGATTATCTCCAATAACGCGTGCGGATAATCCTGCGCCAAAACCGAACGAAAACTGCGTTCGATAAAGTCGGCCTCATTCCGAACGGGCATTATCACGGATACAGTTAACTGTGTTTGCTTACTTTCCCCCATTTGCATGTTGGTGATGATGAACTGTAGTCCAGTTCGATATCTCGGGACTGCATAGATCGAGAATGATGCTCACATTTGCAGGCGCCGCGATATCCACGTTGATCAAAGTCCAGGAATTCAACGCTGCCCGGTCGCGAAAGATCCGTAAATAGCGTTCGGCATTGATGTACCTGCCCGAAAACCAGCCCACAACATTAGACGCCGATTCACTACGCCGATATTCTTTGACGTAGTCTAGTGATGGAAGCACTCGCTGCCGGCCGTTCCCTTTCTTGTTCCTAAGATTTCTCTTGATCAAGATCTGGTCTAGACAAAAGCGAGCGGCCCAGACGGCATCCTTTATAAGGCCGGGTGCTCGGGACGAAACAAAAGGCACTTGCGCCGATGGAATGAGCGCCAAAGCTTCGAATTCCGGGAGACGCACGATCGCGTTCATTAGGCGTTTTCGGATTTTTAACCTCGGATGGACAGCGGTAATTAATCGCAAAAAACGCATCGATAGACAAGGGCTAACAGGTTGGAACGCCGAACCGAGCCACGTAATCTGATTTCCCAAAAGAAATCGTATTCGGTGGAACCAGATGAAAAGCTCGTCGTACATCGCCTCGAAAAGCGGTTGATTATCGCGCACGCGCGCGAAACTCAAATCGAGATCAAATACGATCTCTTCCGAAAGTTGTTTCTCATCAATTGCAGCGCGCAGCTCTTCCGAAAGATGGGGAACGTTTGTTAAAAGTGTAGCCCTTATTTCACGTCTCTTGTCGTCACACCACGAATCGAAGACGGCATCGCTGCTCCTTGAAAAGGTTTCGGTTCCCCCGATCGCTCCGCGTAAAACAGAATTGACACGTGCTTTTCGCCCGGAGTACGCAGTCATGTAACGGCCGTCGATGCTCTCGCAAAGATCGCCGAGAAGAAGCGGAAGTCGTTCGTGACCTGATCTTGACGTTTCGATGATACCAAACCACTCGAAGTAGTTGGCCGATTCGGTTTCTTTGATCAATGGCTCGATCTGCTGACGGCCAGGAAAATACTTGTTCTCGATCGGAAAGCTTTTGTGCGAAGCCCCGACAGCCTCCGAGCACCGCCGGGCTATCTGCGTTTCGTAAAGGTCGTCACCGCCATACGTCAAACACGTTATCGAATTGCCACAAGGCATCGCGCCAAGGACAAGCCGGCTGTCCCAACCGCCACTCATCGCAATGGCGACTTTCGACTCGTGATTGAACGCGGATTTCACATCTTTTTGTAAGCGATCCCAAACAAGCTTAGCGGCCTCGTCGACATCAATGTCTACAAGTCCCTTGCAAAGGGAGTTGTCAAAGTCGTGCCCAAGATAATGCGTATCCGTACGCCATTTCAAACGCTCGCCGGGCATAAGGCGACAGACATTCTTGAGAAGAGTTCGTCGCCCGTAATTGCAGAACGGTACCGTGATGCGCTGCAAAACACCGACTGGATCGACTTCAGCGTTTAGACTACGACTTAACGCGATCAAACTTGTGCCACCAACGAATTCGCCGCCATCGATCGTCGCGTAGTACAGGGGGAAATGACCTATGATGTCATTGCAGAGAGTTACTTCTCGTTTCTCAGATGAGTACAAGACAGCGGCAAAACTTCCAGCCCACTCATCACCCAGCGGCCATACGTTTTCGACAATCTCGCTAAAAAACTCCTCTAAACTATCCCGCTGATCAACATGGCCACCTTTATCCTCGATCGCGACATAACCGGACAACGCTCCACATTCTTTCCCTGTTGAATAAAGCGCGCTGTCAGAATCGTTGGTCGCCACAAATAGATGGAACGACTCGGTGATTGTCTCTTCGACTTCGCCCCAACAAAACACTGCCGCGTGATGTAGCCGCTCGAGAAGGTCCTGATCCTCGCCAAAATAGAAACAGAATTTTGCCATCTTAGGATCCGGAGTTAATGTGGGAACGATGGCCAACTTGTCGATGCATTGGGTCGATCTTAGAAACTATCACGCGCAGTTTGCCAGCGAAAGTGCGTTCGATGTGGTGTGTAGTCTCTACACGAATCTCAACGTCGCCCATTCGCTCACGCACTGCCTGGGATAGGCACGCTGCATCGGACTCACTCCAGCCCTCGATCGGCACGACGCGGATGCGAATCAGCTCCAGCGATTCTTGCACGATCTGCGCTTCTTTTATATGAAGATCAGAGCCAAAAACAATATCGAGGAGAGCAAGTTTACGTCCGTCTTTGGTGACTATTGTGTCGTCGAGTCGCCCAAGTACTTGCTCGACAACGGGAAGCCTCCTTCCACATTCACATTTGAAATCGCGCGGCGCGAATCGTGCCCTATCCATTACCTCATAACGGATGAGCGGCATCGCCAAATTCAAGAGGCCGGTGCATACAAGCCTTCCTGCTTCGCCATCGCGAACAGGCTGATCATCGTCATTCAGTAATTCAGCAACCCCCGCCTCGGGCCAAAGATGCATGCGTTCAAACTCGCATTCACTCATCGCGCAAACCATTTCGCACAAACCGTACGTTTCGCGCACTGGACAATTGAATGCACGCTCGATCACTTCGCGTTGAAAATCATATAACGGCTCAGCATTAGTGATAACAACCCTTAGATCCAACCTGACCCCGAGCGCGATGGCTGTAAGGGCAAGCCAGTAAAGCGACGAAGAATATCCATAAAGATAGACGACTTTATAACGTTTGATGGCGTCGAGATAGTGTCCCAAGAGGTCCGGTTTCACGTGCAATGCCGACATGTAAAGCTGATTGAGCCCGCCGTTCCAGACCCAGAACGGGGGAGTCTCTTGCTCAAACGGTACGACTTGCTGGCCGCCGATTATCGCCCAGCGGTCGTGCCGCGTAACCCCGTACCAACGTCGCCATCGAGCTTCGGCGAGAGCATACCATGCTTGTAGCGTCGCTCGATCGCTCCAAAACTCGACCGGCGTACCCGTCGTTCCACTTGTGTGTTCGAGAAAGAGGCGCCTTGGATTCATGTCGTCAGCAAGGAAGGCGTTCTTGTTTTCGCGCAAGGCATCCTTACGCAAAACGGGCCAAGTGCCGAGTGTCGTCGGGTCGTTGCCGTGCTTCTTTCCGTTCCAGTGATCGCGATAGTGCGGCACTTTAGTTGCTGCACGTTCGAGAACGTAGGCGAGGCGTTCGTCCTGCCACGTTTTTAACGCCTCGGGCTCCCAGCGTTCCAGCTCCAGCGCGCGTTCGACAAGCCGTTCTGTCTCGGCACCGTAACGCGACCAGTTAAGGTAGTATCCGCGCGCACTTGCCACCGCCGTACGTGCCGCAAAGGGCAACCGATGGTAAATCTTTAGCAAACTAACTGCGCTCATTTTTGATTTACTAGTTACCTCGCTCCGGCACTCGCCGCGCTAGCCCTTCATCCGTAAACATGTCTTTCGCTAATGCTCGGTTGGGTTTAGCTACCGACTTCACCAGCTTCTTCCAACTTTCGCGAACATTTGTCCATGCGGAGAGTTCCGCTAATCGTCTTCCGTTTAGCGAAAGCTTACTGGTCAAATCAGGATCGTCAAGCAGTTCTTTTATCGAGGCGGTCATCGCGTCAACATCGTCGGGAACAAGTAGTCCGTTTTCTCGATCGCTGATCAAGAATGGGATCCCTCCTGCCTTAGTCGCGACAACCGGAACGCCAAAGGCGCACGCCTCCACCACCGATACGGGCATGTTGTCGATGCGGCTTGTGGATAGATAGATATCGGCGTCTGAAAACTCGCGAGCTTTCACTGCTGAGTCAAGAAATCCTGGAAACCGAACGCCTGACGTCAGCCCAAGTTCAGCGACAATCTCTTTGATCGCAGTCTCGTAACCTTTATCAACTCCGGCCATGGTTAACATTGCTTCCGGCAAGATCTGTCGCAGCTGTGCAAATACTCTGATCGCCATCTCGGGGTTATATATCGGATGAAAACTCCGCATCCATAACAACCTGGGCTTGATCGAGCTTCTTTCTCTAAATGTGTATTGAGCGAGATCAATGACGTTCGGGATCACTATTGTCTCGTGCCCTCGACGGCCTACCTTCTCCGCGAGATAGCGGGATGGAGCTGCGAGAGCATCTGCGCGATCCAACACGCGTTTTGTCCATCTCCGATGAGCGTCAACAAATTCGGGCAGGTTGCCGCCATGAAGAAACATAATTAACGGAATTCTGAGAAAACGGCATAACCACGATGCCACGTCGGCGATGACGAAAGCCGGACCGCTATACACCTCGATCACAACGGCATCGAATTCTCTACGCTCTTTAAGTAATGTCGCAACAATTTCGAAAAGACGTGCGGCACGATTGAGCTTCGACGACACACACGTGATCGCAAAGCCTTCCTTGGCAAGGAGATCGGCAACGATCTGGCCTTGGGTCGTCACATAGCCCGCATTGCGACCAAGCATATTGCCCACGAAGCATAGACGACGAAGTTTGTTCATCTGAGGTCCTTTATCATCGCGCCTTTCCAGAGGCCGTTTTGCAACATCTTTTGCCAATTCTGTTTTTCGTAGAATCTAATGGCCTGCTCATTTTCCGGATTGACGGTCAGACAGATCATTTGATGGCCAAATTTGATAGCTTGTTCCTGCGCGTCGAGAATCAGTATTTGTCCGATTCCTTCTTTCTGGTGATCTCTGGAAACGGCTATAGAAACGATTCCGTAGTGCACCGTTTCGGATTTGTGCCTGCACGACGCGATCGGATTTCTTGCGGAGAATCGCCGCAGAAGTTTCACGCCGGTACGAATTCGTCCCAGGTAGATCGGATCAAGCATATGCTGGGGATTCATCAGTACGCCTTTGATCAGCGAAATCTTGTTCTTCTTGATAAAACCAGAAACACTTCCGTTGAATATTCCGCTAAACGAAAAACCTACACATTCATCTCCGATGAATGCACCCGTCGCCACCACGCGTTTGTGCGGTCCGGTGAGATGCCACAGGTAATAGCGCTCGACGATCGATGCACCGAGCTTGGTCAATGCGCTGTCGGGAAAGGAACTCATATGCACCGCAGCTATCTTCGGAAGGTCGGCGGGCTCGAGTTTCTTAAGGATCACATTCGCTTTCATAACAATCGAGTGTTCAAGTAGTCCGCCCAATAGGAAGCTTCCTCGTCGGTCGCAAGCGCACAACTGTCAGACAACCCATCCCGAAAACGAACGACGGAGCCGCAAGACGCATTCCGGCGTTGAGCATGAAGAGACAGCTCCATATAAACACACCCGCGATAAAAGCTTTTCCTTCATTGGTTTTCTGTTGTTGAAAGTTCTTGAAGAAGATCAACAGCAAGCATCCGATAGCGAGAATTCCAAGCATTCCATGTTCGGCGACAAGCCGGGAGAATTCCGTGTGGCTGGAAGTGGCCTTGCCAAGAATCTCTAGGTATTGAAAGAAAGACTCCCCGGCACCAACGCCAAGAATCGGGTTTTCCGCAAACATCTGGAAATCAGCCTCTAGCAACGTAGACCGGTTCGTCGGATCGCTTTCTTCGAATCGAGTCTGAAGCTGGCCTCCTGTGAAATCGTTAAGGAATGGAAATACGAGAAGCAGAAAAATGACCACTATGCCGATCACGGGCAGTAATCGTTTTATGCCCACTCCCGGATTGAGCAGTTGTACCAGAATGATCACGAGCACACCGCCGGCGGCGTTGTAGATGCCGCCCCGCGAGAAAGTCATTACACTTTGCGCAGTGAAAAGTATCGTGAAGATCCCGAGCCATAAGGCGTCTTGAAATCGGTTCTTAAAAAGCAGGTAGGCGGCAATGCAAAGGAATGCTCCCATACCGAGCATCGCCGAAACCTGGTTCGGTCCAAATCCGCCACTCGTCGCATGATTCGATTCAGTATTGAACTCGATGTTCTCCGTTGTTACGGTGAAAAAGAGCGTCGCAACAGCAACGCTTAACAACGGGATCATCATTACGAAGAGAAGCGATCTAACCTGCTGCCAGTCAACCTTCAAATACGAAAAGAACCAACAGCACACAAATAGCAGAGTAGGCCCTGACATGCTAAAGCTAAGCAGAACCTTTGCGGGTTCCAAATCGCGGTTAAGCAATGTAAGCACACAAGAGGGCAACAGAAAAAGAAAATAAAGCAGGGGCAGCAGGGGAGCGGTTTTGTAGCCGCGACGAAACAACGCCACCAGAATAATTATTGCCGAAGCATACTTTCCCGTTTCCCATAGGATCGGTAGTTGCGCCATGCGCCACAGCACCTCCGACGCACCCAGGTAAGCAACATATGGCGCTACTTGTTCCAATTTTGTCTGGCGATTCCACGCCTGACGAATGCCCAAGATAAAAACCAGCAATGGGTGAACAATACCGAGCGTGCCTGCGCTATAGAGAATAATCCCGAGCGGCGCATGCGCAAGGGCGATCCAAACCGGCAGATTTGTCTTTGCCGCCGCAGATCTAAGTCGAGCCGGCAGAGATCCCCGCCTCTGCATTGGGATCGCTGATAAGCTTCGGGATACCGTCATTACGGGTCTAGGTTCGCAACCAAAGGAATACTTCATCAAGCGTGTAGTAACTTTTCGTAAACTCGTGAAAGCTGCTCTTGTAGGGATGCGAGGGAGTGGTGTTGTGAGACGTATTTGATTCCCTCGGAACCTAATCTATTCCGCAGATCGCAGTCTGTAACCAAGGCCGCAGCAGCATTCACCAAGCCGCTTTCGTCGTTCGGGTCCACCAGTAATCCGCGATCGGCATTGAGGATCTCCGCCGTTCCTCCGACCTTCGTCGCAACGACAGGAATACCGTGTGCCATCGCCTCCAATATCACATTCGGCGTTCCTTCCCGGTCGGATGTCGACACCAGAATGTCCGAGTTGCGATAGATAGCTTCCATATCGCTGCGTAGGCCTAAGAACGTTAGTTTCTCCTGCGATAGACCAAGATCCAACGCGAGCCGCTGCAGATCGCCACGCAGTTCGCCATCCCCCGCAATCTGAAACCGCAGTGGCAATTGCGGGAACTGCTTGTTTAATACAGACGCCATACGCACAAATCGCTCCGGGCGTTTGTTAGCGTCAAGGCGTCCGGCGAATAGGATATTCGTGTGTCGCGTTGCCGCTCCGTTTGCATGACGCGATTCCCCATTCGCAACAACATTCCTGACGAACTCGATGCGCTCAGGCGACGTTCCGCGACTAAGAAGACGTCGGTAAGCGATCTGCGAGTTCGTTATCAAACAATGGGGCAGGGAGATCTGCATTGCACCTAGGATCCGATGGCTTGTGATCTCATAAGTAAGATCGCTGCGAACGGCCCCGATACTCGGAATCCTCAGAATCCGCCCGGCTGCACCTGCATAAATGTTTGTATAAAAATGGGAGCTCTGAACGATGTTAGTTCGGCCATTACGCAGTTTCGCCAAGATCTTGCTGAGTCTCACCACGCGGTTGGCCGAGTCGCCGACCCACTCGACCCTCGTGCCTAGGTCATTGATCTCGTTTTCATACGCTTCATCCTTTGTAAGGCATAAAACGCGGCAACGAATACCAGCGCTCTTTAACGCCCGAAGCATAAAGACAAGCTGCTTCTCAGCTCCGCCTCGCGCCAATGTGCCAACAACAAACGTGACGTTCATGTCGCCGACGTAAGCGAAGCAACCTGCCACGATCTCCGAAGCGCTTCGCCGATCTGATCGCGCCATTTTTCCAACGTATAGTCGTAAGCGACAGTGGTCGCGCATTCCGACATACGTCGATAAAGAACTGGATCTGAAGCTACGGTCCCTATCGCTGCGGCGAGTTCTTCGCTGGTCGGTGCTTCCAGAAGGATCCCACAACCTCGACGAATGAGATCCGGTAGTACCGAGACCTTAGTTGTAATTACGGGCAAACCGGAAGCAAGGGCTTCTAAAACGACTTTGGGAAAGCCTTCGGACGACGATGTGGGATAGCAAAAAATATGCGCGTGCTTCATTAGTTCCACGACGCGTTTCTGCTCGACTCTTCCGTGAAATACGATGTGTTGTTGCAAACCAAGCGTGTTCGCGCGTTTTTTCAATTCCGGCAAAAACGCACCGTCGCCGACCACGTCAAGCGTGACCGAAGGAAATCTTTCGATAACTTTCGCCAAACTTTCAATGACAACATCCGTCCCTTTTCCTTCTTCTTGCCGGCAGGCGATCGCCAACCGCAACGGTCCACAAGCGGGAAGTTCTCGCGTTACCGCTGCTGCTGCCATTTCTCTTTGTGTAAGCGAAGTAGAAAAGATCCATTTAATGTTCGCGTTCTCCTGCGACGGAGGGCTGTCATTACCGCCGGTGGCCATCATTACATTGCGCCCGCCGGCAAATCTCTCCATTGCCCATTTCCAAAAAAACTCAGCGCAGGTTCGCCTGACAGCCCAATTCCCGCAGTGGCGAACGAACAACGGCTTGCGTCGCACGAGCGCAATTAGCATCCCAATGGTCCCAACGTCTCCAGGTATTGGTGCATGCACGGCATCCGCACGACCGATCTCGCGCCAAATGATCAAACCATTCTCCAGCAGCCAAAAAGCAAAGCCTACCTTTCGCTGCATGCCCGTGCCCTTCGGTACGGATAGCGGCCTGACGCTCAAATTCTGACCAGTGAGCGGGGTGATCCCCGTCGGCTCGGGAGAACGTTCACACGGCACTACAACAACGGTCTCATCGAACAGTTCGGAAATAGCCTTGACCTGTACCGGAAATCCGCCATCTGTCTTGAAGATCGCGTCAGCCGGACCCCAGCAAACTTTGTGTGAGACAACGGCTAGTTTCATTGGACCTTTACTTTGGGCTCGCCACTCCGCGAAGGATGGCGAAGAGCCCCTCGACACGGCCAACCAGATCCTGCAGATCCGATGACCGACCGCGGAATATTGCCGACGCGCCGATCCGAAAAAATTCAAACAGTTGATATCGCCAGAAGCGGACCTTCTGCATCAAGGAAAGAGGCTGCGCAATGTCCTTGAAAACAAAGTAATAGTTGACCACGCACTTATATCCAAGGCGGCGGCGATTCTCACGACCGTTGGGCGAGTTGAGTTCAACGCATTTGGCGTCACCGCACTGAAACAGTTTCCATTTGCGGCCGGCCCGAAGCGAGAAATGCGCGTCTTCCAAAACGCCGAAGTCTCGGAAAAAGGGATGAAACCACAGATCATCCGAAAAAACTTCGCGACGCCATACTGCACAAGCCGTTGTCATAAAATCGACCTGACGAACGCCCTCAAAAGGCTCTTGCATGTAATTATTGATAGGATAGCCGCAGTTGCGATCGTAACGGCCCGGTTCGAAGGTAGTAAGCAGTTTCAGTCGCTTGTACCATCTCCAGCGCGCTGAATCTTTAAGCGAAAAATGTCCGTTAGTGCGATAACCAACGATCCCTCCGATCGTATTACTATCGTCCATGCGGAAGACTTCGCCGATGACTTCCAGAAAGTTCTCATCGAGCCTTACATCGTCGTCGATAAGTGCAACCAAGTCACCGGAGGCGAGCTCAATTCCCGCGTTCCTCTGAATTGCTGTACCGACAGGCTGGCGCAAATAGCGTATCGGAAATGGAAAATCCGAGATCACCTTTGCGACCGCCGTCTCCGTGTCCCTAACGTCCGATCTGGCCCCGTCAACAAGGATCACTTCTTGCGGCAACAATGATTGCTTAGCTAAATTCTGCAACAATTCGATCGTCTCGATCGGACGACAAAACGTCGGAGTTACAACTGAAATACTGTGCTCTTGTGTCGTCACTATTCTGGTTCTATTTGTCCGCCCGCGATATTGAGCAGGGCGTTCGCGACCCGATCTGCCGATCTACCGTCGAGCGTTTGGCCAAACATCCGTTCGATCAATGTTGACCGCTCCCTTTTTCGGCGGCCCGGATCGTGCAAGCTTTGGTGGATCAATTCCCTCAGCTGCTCGGAAGTCCAGGCAACGTCGACCGCCTTGCTTTCGACAAGCGGACGATAGTGGTCAAAGTCATAATATTCTGCAAAACGCACCTCGTCGTTATCGATGTCCGGTGGGTTGTAGCCGATATTTATCACCGGTTTGTCGAACATGCAAAGTTCCAGCGAAACGGTAGAGGCAACATTAATTCCGAGAGCACAATGCCGAAGCGCATTCACAAGCGCGAAAGAATCGTTGAATCGCGGCGTAAGCCATGAGGGGTCCCATTCTGTTTTTTGAAAGAGAATGTCAGATCGCGAGCTTTTCAGCTCGTCAAATCGACCGGTCAGATCTTTCGGATAAACTCGGACGAGTAGTTGCGGCGCACCACTCAAATCTTTCAGCATGTCGGCGATCTGCTCAACCAATCGCGGCTCATCCGGCATATGATTCGCCATACCCGTGGAATAGAAAACGATCGGGACCTCAGGATCGGCACCGGCGGAGCGGCAAAACTCTTCTCGCGATTGATGGAATTCCGGACGAAAATGAAAATCGAATTGCGGGGTTCCAGTAACGATCACCTGCTCTGGACGTATCAGGTGATACATCTCAAGCAGTTGGCGTTTAAGTTGTTCATTCCAGACCAAGAAGTGGTCGTACGGGAGCAGAATACGTCCTTGTGACGTCAGGTTGTCCCAACTAAAAATAAAAGTTGCAGTCGGTATTCCGAGCCATTGAGCCGCCTGAACGGCCTGCGTCGCGACGCGACTGTGAACATGTGATCCATTAAATACGAGTGACGGCCGCGTTTTCCGAAACAGCGCTCGATAATCGTCCGTACGATTCAATGCACGACTCGAAAATCGTTCAATTGATGACAATACGCTAAGGCCTGCCCGATTAGCGACCGATCGGCTGATGACTTTCTTTGTTATGCGAACGAGTTTTTGGCGAATACCCGAAGCACTCACATCGTGGCGTCGCACCCGTGATTGCGCGGCGGGTGACCAGATCCATCGATTGTGCGCCATCTCCAAGATCTCGCGTTCGAAGCGTACCAACCATGGTTCGGGGTGCTCGACGAGAGCGTGTATCTCCCCAAATCGGCAGGAAAGATCGCGATTGATCTCTTCATCAAACGGAACTGATATCAGCGATACGGCCGCTTTTATTGCAACCAGGTCCAGCGCTCCGGTGTGTACGAAATTGCGAACAACCTCTCCGCGCGGTACCACCACGGCAATGCTTTTTGAGTCGCCCGTTGTCGGTACAGCCGAGTACGAGAATTTGCCAGTCGTCGCCGTACCGTCCACTCTAAGAAACGAGTTGTAATTGTCAGCGGTCATGGTTAGCCAGGTCTACGACTGTGCGAAAACTCCCTGTCGCGATCCGACACGTGCCAGGGAGCTACTGGTTTGAACATCAAATCCCGCAAAATCGCAGATAGCGCGTGCCATTCGCTCGCCGCATTTTCCGTCCAGAAACTCGCAAACGTAACGAACTATCCATCGTCGTCCGCTCGCGTGCAGTGTAGGCTCACGCAGATAGGTTTTAACCGCAACAGCAAGTTCGTCAAAATCATTTACCAAAGCAACACCACCCGATTCGGCAACGGGCTTGAAATGATTCCAGCGATGATTGATGTCGCGTATCAAAGCTTGATCGGCCCGGCTCGGCTGCGGGTCGAAATCGAGATTGATTATAGGTTTGTCGAAGATAGCGGCGTCTATCGTTACGGTCGAGGAAAGGTTAACGACGACGTCTGCGTGACGAAAAGAGTTGATCCATTCTTTGATTTGCCGATGGTCCTGTGTTCGTTCCGCAACCGCTTTTCCGGCGTTGTGGGTGTGCTGCAAACGAACGTGAGGACTAAACCGATCAAATACGCTGTGCAGAGCCGCATTGTCATGAATCGGATGCGGGCGAACGAGCATCTGCACGGCACCAAGTTCACCGCGAACGATACGCTCCGCCAATTCTACTGCCCCGTGATGTTCCTGGAGAAAGTTTGGCGACCCGATCGCGTATACGATGATCGGGAGCGCCGGATCCAATCCTTGTTCCCCACAAAAATCTTCCCGAGTTTGGTAAAACCGTTCCTGAAAAAATATATCAAACTGCGGTGCCCCGATGATGTGGACCGGAACGTTTGCGGCGGCGGGGTAGAATTCGAATAACTCTTTCTTGATCTGTTCCGACCATACGAGATATCCGTCATACTTAAAAACCATGCGGTTCTTGGTAGTGATATTGTCCCAGGATGGTATGTACGCGACGGTTGGAATCCCGAGCTTTTTCGCTGCGGCAAAGATCGCGGGCTGCTCAAATTGAAACGCACCGGTCACAACTATCACCGATGGTTGCAGCTCGATCAGTCTTTTTTCCGCTTCGGCCGAACGCGGATAACTCAATAACAGTTTTTCGAGTCGATTTTCAAGAAGCCGCTCGACGCAACACATTGCCAGAAACCGTGCGAGAGGTTTCATCGCGCGAACTGAAAACGTCTGAGCTTTGTCCCTGATGTGCTCCTCAGCACTTACCCGGCTCGGAATCTGAAAACGGTAGTCCCACACCGCCTCATTCAAACGGCGCAGATATACATGAGGAAACGCCTTGAACGGCCGAACCGCCGGAAATGGTTCAACCCTTGCCGGGTTGCCATCCCAGACCGAGAAATTTTCTTTGTCGCCGCGTGAAACCGCCCAGATCACCGTTTCGCCTATCTCGTTCAGTGTCTCAATGAGTTTTGTATGAACGAAAATACGGTCGACCAAAAGCGACGATGTTAGAAGAAGTATCTTTGGTCGTTTCACGGTTTTGTGGTGGCGATCAACTTGTTCCCAAAGCTGAACGCTGTTTTCGGGTTAGACCAAATGAAAGCGAATCTGGTGGAAATTTGAGCAGCCTCTTTGATTCAGATGCGGGAGATGTGAACATGCATGTGAACATCAACCGGTCGCTCGTTCGGGACTCACCTCCTTTGTGATAGCCGCGAGTGTCGGCGAAGACGATCGTACCTTTCTTGCCGGTCGCCTTTACCCAGTTCTCGGCCGGCACAACGGCGGCCATTTGTTCGCTCGTTGTCCTACGCACGTTCTTTTCGACAAAGTATTCAGGCTCCATCCCGTGAAGTATGCCTTTACGATGCGTCCGCGGAGCGTAAGTGAATGGCCCGGTGCCCTCGTCAACGTCCTTTAAATAAACAAAGACTTTCAAGATGTAGTTATCCTCTCTGTCAAAATGCCAGAGCTGCGATTCACGCGGCTTGGACTTCGTCGCGAATGTCAGCCACACATTATAGTAGCGAAGCTTAACTAGCATCCTGAAATAATTGTTCGCGATGTTGAGCAACGCATCGTGAAGAGCAAAACGGGCAAAGACGCTCTTCGGTTGAAATTCTACTTCGCTGCCAAGGAGCTCGACGTTGAAGGTCTTCTCGCCGATCTTGTCCTTATCATTCGCCTGAAGTTTCAACTTGTTGAGTTCTGTTCTTCGATTTTCAAGAATGTTTTTGACCGTCAAATCCAGATCGTAAAAAGCCGCACCCAGCTCCGGCAATTCATCGATTGAAGTAATTGCTATGCCTTCGCGATCGAGCCTTTCAAGAACGTTTCTAGTTTCTCGGTTCGCGTCGCCTTCTGATCTGAAGCGGTAATTCAATGAGGGAACTAGATTAAAGCCGTACCGCCAGAACAATTCCTTGCGCCGAGTCTCCCGCGCAAGATTTCTGAACATTTGTCGCATACTGTCTAATTCGATTTCGAAAACACAAAACGGTTTTCGCCGACTCCATATTTCACGTCGGCAAACCTGCGATTCTGGAAGATCTGTTCAGCACGGTCGAAATCGGCACCTCGTTGTAGTCGCCGAATGTTCGAGGCCCCAAACCTTGCAAGAGAATCCTCGATCTGTTTCGGAGTAAGACGAACGTTGATTGGTACCAAAACGTGATCGAGCATGTAGAAGATACGATTCGCTGGAATCCCGATCATTCTCAACGCATCCCGAGCAACGCCCTTGTCCATATCTTTAAGAACCACCCGCAAGATCTCGATCAGATCCCAGAACAGGCCGCCGGGATTCTCGATTAAATACAGAAACCCGAGACCGTCGTCCGTAAGCACACGAACAAGCTCAGAGACACCCGTTTCCCAATCGGTAGTGTGATGCAAAACGCCATTCGAATAAACTATATCGAAGGAATTCTCCTCGAAGGGCAGCGACAAGACGTTCCCCTCTTGAAATGAAACGTTGTCGATGCCCGCTGCCTCAACACGCTTTCGTGCATCAGCGATCCCAGTAGCCGAAACGTCGTACCCTACCACCTTCTTTGCCCCTAAGAGACGCCACGCGACCGAGTAACGGCCACCGCCGCAACCCACGTCCAGGACGGTTTTATCCGCGATAGAGTCGATAGGAATATCGTTGCGCTCGAGTCGTTCGCGCAAAAGTCGAACTGGTTCGTCCCAATATGACGTATCGGAAAACTGTTTGAAAAGCTGTCCGTAATGCTCCCCCGTGATCTCTTCCACAGTAGCTTTAGCGCCATTGCCATTAAGCCCCATCGCTTGCGGCAGTGGTTGAAATGAGCACGCCGAACCTGCATTAAGGAACTCCGCCAATCGCGACAGAGCAATATTTATCGCTACAGTTGGTTCGATGGATGAATCAAAAATGTTCTCCATTGCGGCAAACAAATACGGAACGCACCACGCTCGCAATACAGGAGCCCAGGGTGCATCCCCTAAGCTTCGCGAAGCAACAACAAGCTTTCGTCCATTTTCCGCGATCGAACCATCGCTTAAACATGGAGCCCATTCGAAATCGATTTCCGAAATACCGTTCATTTGCATTTGTGACCCGTCATTCATATCAGGCTGGAAACAACAACATTCTGACTACCGACCGGTGCGCTACCCATCATCGTACATTCGAGATTCCACTCAACTTCCGGATTCAACAAAGATTTTCCAGTTCCTTCAAGAGCGCCGCGAATCTCAAGCATAACCCTTTCGGAGCGCAGGGTTCCTGACCAACCTGTCGCCGGCGCGATGAATTTGAAATACAATGAGTAAACACCAGGTGAAAGCCACAAAGGTGGAAGACCTAAATTGAGTTTGTAATGCCCATCGATCTGCTCGAGTCCTAGCTCTCGACTCTTTATTCGTTTGTGAACAACTGTCTGTCCCGTAACATTTTCGATGATGAAGTAAATCGCGGGATTATTGATGTCCTGACCGCTCAAACTGACGCTTACGTCAAATCCGTCAGCGGCATTCACTGTGGTGGAGATGCCGTTGTTGATCGCGATCGAGTTGATACGCAGCGGTACATCCTCATGAATATGAGTTTCTTCAAGATTTTGCGAATTATGGTTGAAGTACTCTTCCACACATTGCGCAGCTGGTCCGTCGTACGCCAACTGTCCCTTTTCGATCAACACCGACCGATCGCAAAGTTCGAGGATCGCGCTCATATTGTGACTAACGAAGAGTATCGTTCGTCCCTGGCGCGCGACATCCCCCATCTTTCCGAGGCATTTGCTTTGGAACGCGGCATCGCCAACCGCAAGTACCTCATCGATCAATAAGATTTCCGGCTGAAGATGAGCGGAAACGGCAAATGCCAAGCGCATTGTCATTCCGCTCGAGTAATGCTTAACAGGCGTGTCGAGAAAATTCTCCACCTCGGCAAAGACGACGATCTCGTCAAACTGTCGCTTGATCTCGGCTTTTTTCATCCCGAGGATCGCGCCGCTCAGGTAGATATTCTCCTTTCCCGTTAGCTCGTTATGAAATCCTGTACCAACTTCGAGAAGCGAGCCCACCCGTCCGTAGATATCAACGCTTCCGGCGGAGGGTTCCGTTATACGCGACAAGATCTTCAAGAGGGTCGATTTCCCCGCTCCGTTGCGGCCGATCACGCCGACAACCTCGCCCGGTTCAACCGAAAACGAAACGTCCCGAAGAGCCCAAAAGTCAGGTGAGCGGGTTCCGTTGTTTATAGAGGCGGACGGCGAGCGGACGTTCTTTCTGGCAAACCTCTCCCCGATAATATCCCTGAGAGTGGAGTAACCGGCACGTCGTTCACCAAGCCGATACTTCTTCCCTAGTTCGTGTACTTCTATTGCTGATTCGTGCTGCAGGGTTAAGTCCTCCAAAATTTATTCCGGAAACATTTCGCTCGATCAGGCCAAGACTGATCCACTGCCAAACGTAGAAACTGTTGTCAGATTCGTCGTCGCAAAAGGCTTTCCATTCGCGTCGAACCTCGTCGCGGTTGAACCACGCCGCTCCAAAGCTGCTCATGCCTGCTTCTATTATGTCGTCCGCCCATTCACGAAGTTCAGTGCGAAGCCATTCGCGTTGCGGTGTCTGCACCGGTCTCTTCGGAGCTTCCGAGATTCCTGTCGACACAAGTTGAGCGGCGATCTCACGCATCATTTTTTTGTGTATGCCGTGGGCGATCTTGCGATGCCCCGGCTGACGCAAAGCCAGTTCAAAAAGGCGATGATCCAAAAACGGCTCCCGGAGCTCTGTTGTGGCCCGCATAGAGATACGGTCGTTATAACGCAATGCGCGAGGGATCTTTGTGTACACCACATCGCGGTACTGCAGATTTCGAAGACGGTCGCTGAAAATCATCGGCGCTGTGACGCCCTCCGCGACTGCCCGAAACTCAGGCATCAGACAATCAGGCCGAACCGGCCGGTCACTGCTTCCTTGTATAAGGCTTCCATTACCGTTCGCCGAATAATAGTCGTAGCCACCCCATTGCTCGTCGATACCGTTGCCGTCGAGCAATACGATCGTCCCGTTTTTGCGCGCCTCCTCGAAAAGCTTCGCGTAAGCGAGCGTTGGTATTCCGCCGAATGGCTCGTCCTGATAGTACTGGACGTCCGCCGCAAGATCCGGTACTTCGTTAGCGGCCAATTTCGAAACGACGAGCGGATGCTTCGTTTGTTCGAGCATTCTCTCGACCCATGGCAGTTCGTCGTAACGCTCGTCTCCTGTCGTGAAGGTATAGACAGCAACCCTGCTCTCTCCTTCTTCGATGGCATGTACGAGGCCTAAGAGCGTTGAGGAATCGACACCACCACTCAGGTTGATGCCAACGGGAACATCGGAGCGAAATCGAAGCCGGACAGTGTCTTTTAGCAGGTAAAGATACTCTTCCGCGACTTCCTGATCATCGCGGTCGTCAAACCCATCACCTGATTTTTCATAAAGGTCATACCATTTTCGGATCGTCGTCTGTCCATCTCGCCAAACGAGGAAATGGCCTGCCGGCAATTTATCGATGTCAGACCAGAAAGTCTCTTCCGAACTTTCGGCGACGCCATGGGTCAGAAATGACGACCATGTTCGTAGGTTCGGTTCGCGACGAACGCCCGCCGCGTGAATTGCCTTTATCTCACTCGCGAGCAAGAGCGTGCCGTCGGATTCCTGATGATAATAAAGCGGCTTGACGCCAAATCGATCCCGGGCGGCGAACGCGGTTTTGGTCCGTTCGTCCCAAATAATGAGCGCAAACATCCCGATCAGCCGGTCAAGCGCCGCATGACCCCATTTTTCAAATGCAGCAAGCAGCACTTCGGTGTCCGTCTGCGTCCGAAAAATGTGATCGCCTTCAAGCTCGCGTCTCAATTCAAGATAGTTATAGATCTCGCCGTTTAGAACGATTTGTAGATCGCCGCTCACCGACTGAAACGGCTGTCGCCCCGCATCCGACAGATCGAGAATGCTCAATCGATTGTGCGCCAGCCCACCGAGGAGCCGTGGATCGAAATAAAAGCCTTCGGCATCATAACCGCGGTGACGCTGCGCCGCATGCATAGCCGTCAGTTGCTCCGCGTCCCAGTTGCTTCCGAAGATTCCTGCGATCCCGCACATAACTAAAATTTAAAAGATCCCGCGATAGCCGTTCTTCTTCGCGCTTTTTCGCGCAATCGCAATGAGATGGTGAGTGTTCATCGCTCGCGATTTGATCTCGTCACCGGACGATTGATATAAATTGACAAGGTTTCCAAGAATGCTGCCGGCCGTTTGCAGGGGGTGTTGAACGGACCACGGCTTTAGCCCCATCTTTCGATAGCTGCTACCCTCGATAGCGTATTCAACTGTTACCTCGTCGAAGATATTGCCGAGCAGTTCCGAAAGTTGCTGTCGCAGGTAGTGACGCCTGTGATCAGGATTTTTGTTTTCCACCCAATCGCCGTTCGGTGTTGTCATCAGGAAAACTCCGCCGGGTTTTAGAACGCGCGAAACTTCAGTAACGAATCTAGCATCCTTCTCAACATGCTCAAGAACCTCAACCGCGACGGCAATATCAAATTTGCCGTCCGGCAGGGTCGAACAAGTCATATCACCGAGCACAACGGAATCGATGTTGCTTCGCCGTCTACTGAGTTGTTGGAGAACGGCTTCGTTTATCCCCAGATTTAACTTTTGTTGTATCTCCGACTGACGGGGAAGGTCGATAACAGTGATACGAGCGTCGAGCCCGATAGTGTAGGGTGACTTTCGTCCGCCCACGTCCAGGACACTCGGATTCGGTTCTACATCGGCGATCAAATCACGCAGCCTTGAGCGCACCTGCTTATAAAGCGGCGGCAAAAACGGTTCAGCAAGAAGCCTGCCTGTTTCGTAGATTCTCATATGGCTCTAGGTATGTGGAAAAAGCTGAACGGCTATGTATAGACGACTTGTGTTCCGACTTCTACCGCCAACTTTGCCACCATTCTTCGTTCGACGGCTTGCCAATCGTCTTCGGTGTCGATGTTCGCGCTAAATTCACGTTGAATCTGAAAACCTCGGATGTCTTGACCGTATAGTGTGTTGCGATTGATGATCATATCGCGGCTGCTGACGTAAACCGAGCCATCGCGATGAAATGCAGGCGGAAGATCTTGCCGACGAGCTACGGGTTCGTTCTCACCGCTTGACGGTGACATTCGTCCGTCGCTTGTCATCCAGAATACCCAATTCGGATTGAACTCATGTGGAACCGGCATAACACTCACCACGCAATCGGCTTTGGTTGCTATCCAAAAATCAACGCAAGCATCGATATCCTCTGGCCGGCGTAAGGGATTCGTTGGCTGCAGGAGACATACCGCGTCGTAAAATTCTCCTAGCTGTTCGAGTGCGAGCAACGCGTGTCGCACCACCGCTAGACTCGGCGTCGAATCCTTCGCCAACTCTGCCGGGCGTTCAAACGGTACACACAATCCAACGCTAATACCGATCGCTGCGACCTCCTCGTCGTCGGTACTTAGGACCACTCTCGTCAGCGTTGTCGCTTGCAGTGCAGATTCCGCGGTATATGCTAGGAGAGGTCTGCCGCATAGCGGCCGGATATTTTTTCTCGGCACACCTTTCGAACCGCCTCTAGCGGTTATTAAACCTAGAACGTTCATTTCGAGATCCTCTACAAGAACAACCGCTCTGATTTTCGATAATTGATCAGCAACGCCATCCGCGGGCGGCTCGCAGAAAATTCGCCGCGTCGATGAAATCCCATATTATTCGCAACGACGAGCGTATTTGGCTCCACGCCAAACCGCGTTTCAACAACCTTCATTCTTTTGCGATGAATCGGTCTGATTATGTTTCTTGCCTGTGTCGCCCTGCGTTCTAGCAAGGCATCGGGGATTGGAACCCCCTTTTTTAGCTTCGCTTCTCGAACACTCAGATCGTATTCGTGAATGAGCCTCGCTATCGTTAGGTTGTGTGACCCTTTCGCGTACACAAATGCGCCATTCTTCTCGTCAACATCGTTCAAATAAAAGAACATCTTCACAGTTGGGGTATGAAGATCCGCGTGCAGAATGTTCTCAGTATCATTGTCGATGCAGGTTTCATCAATGCTCCGATAGGTATCGAGCAGGACGTCCGGCCTTCGCGTAATCTTCCTTTTTAGAACCGCGGCGGCGATCCGATCCAATAGTTCGTTTTCCTGAAAATGTTTTCTTATTGTGGGATATTTGTCGGGCGCATCATCAACGGTCAGTTGAGTTCGATAAAGTTTCGCGTTTGAAACAGTCTTATATGGCACGAGCGGAACTCCCCGGTTTGCTTCCTGAAACTCACCGACAACGTCACAAAACTGTTCGTTCGACAAGAAATTGGGAATCACTAGCACGCCGTCTCGCTCGAGAACGGTTACATATTCCGCAATATCGGCGGCGACGCCTTGTCTGCGCAAACCACGCACGATTTGCTTTCCGAGTGTTCTAGCGACCTGCAGCCCGAGCCGATTTTCCAGGATCGACCCCGTATGATAGGACGGTGACGTCTGGCCGAAACTTCTTATTATCGGAAGTCTTCGCAAGACACAGCTGGCGCCGATACTGGTCGAAACGTTCGCAAGTCGTCCATTCGTAACGGGGATGTTCATTTCGCGGTACTAATAAGCGAGTCGCTTCTCGATCCCGAGTGGAGCTTCGGCAAGCAACTGCGCGATCCTTTCGCCCGCTTTGCCATCGCCATAAACCTTGCACGAATCGTATCGGCCGTGCGTGATCTGATACTCCGCGGCTTTTCTGATCGCCTCTTTGCCATAGTTGACGTCGATCACATTCTCACCCCGTTCGCGGCCTGATTGTCGTGTTCCGATATTCACAACCGGCACGCCCAGATACGAACATTCACGGATACCAACGCTCGAGTTGCCGATCAGACACTTGCTATTGAGCAGCAAGCGCAGGAAATCCATTGGCCTCATGTTCTTGAAGAAATGCATGTTTGTTGGCTTTACAGTTTCGCGGAAAGTCCTAATTCCGTTCGACGTACCATCGGCACCTGCGTCCACATTCGACCAGAACCACAACGTTGGCATTCCGATGTCGTGCACGGCTTCGAGCGTCTGCACTACCTGTTCGCGGGCGAGTTTGTATTCGGTGGTAACGGGGTGCTGCATTACGACCAGATAGCCGTTGAGCAAACGCTCAAGATCGCCCACGCCTCCGTACTTCTCGAACGGGTTGAAGTCTAGTTTCCCATTCGGTAGGACTTCGGAAGCGAGGTCGATCGATGGACAACCCGTGACAAAGATTTTTTCTCTTTGCTCCCCCATCTTCTCGACTCGTTCGGCCGCACACCGGGTTGAGACGAAATGAAGATCAGCAAGTTTCGTCACAGCGTGGCGGACCTTCTCGTCTATCGACCCTGTTACTTCGCCGCCTTGAATATGCGCGACGGGGATATTCATATAGGAAGCCGCTACCGCTGTTGCCATGGTTTCAAAACGATCCGCGATGGTTACCACAACGTCCGGTTTCAGATTGTCAAAGACCGTAGCAAGTTCGAGTAGCCCAAGACCCGTAGTCTTCGCCATCGATGTCGGGTTTTCACCCTCGAGAACCATGTAAACACGGGCGGCAATCTGGAACCCGTCACCTTCAATGAAGTTTACGGCTGTGCCGTACCGATCGAGTAGAGCCGATGCAGCAATGACCAGCTGCAATTCGAGATTCGGATTTTTTTTGATGGCCATCAACGCGGTCTTAACACGGCTATAGCTTGGGCGAGCCGTAATAACGACGCAAACTTTTCTCGGCATCTTGTTTTGTCGGTGAGTATCGATAGGAGTGCTCGCGGATTAGGCTTCTAGGTCCTCTGGCATTAGAAGTTCGTCGGGCTGTAAATTACGGCGCAAACGCTGTCCGATAACATTCGAAAGCTCCGATACCGGAATACCAGTACCTGGCTTTTTTAGCGCCAAGTGTGCGGCACCAAGAACTGTCCCGGCCGAAAGAAACTGACCAGCATAGACACTTTTCGTAAATATCTGACGTAATGGAGCAACTTCCTCGGCCGCGGTTTCTTTGTTAACAGGATTTGCAAGCATCGTTTCGATCGATCGCACTCCGTCAACGAGCTGCCGAAGCTCCCTTGTTGTGATCGACGCGGGAACATCGGCGCCGAACATCTCGCGACTTAAGCAAACATGTATTTCGAGAACCTCGGCGCCGAGAGTGGCGGCCGCTAAACCCGCAAAAATATTTCCTGAATGGTCAGACAATCCGATTGGGCAATCAAACCGCTCACGCAGTTCTTCCAGAAGGTTCAATCCGATTTTCTCGGGCGGACAGGGATAGGCCGATGTACACTGCAAGACCGCCAGTGGTGATCCCGACGCACAAACCATTTCAGCCGCCACCTCAAGTTCGCTCCAGCCGCTCATCCCTGATGACAAGATCACAGGCTTCCCTGTCTTCACAATGCGATCCAGAAGCATAGTGTTTCCGATCTCGCCCGACGCGATCTTCCAAACGGACATCCCGATATCGTCCAAAAGCTCAGCGGCTTTTAGGGAGAATGGCGAGCTTACGAATAATAGTCCTCGTTCGTCGGCGTGCTGCTTTAGTCCCCGCCACTGCTCAAGTGAGAATTCCATCCGCTCCCAATATTCGTAGCGGGTGTCATCCTGCGGACTGAATTGGACTCGCCATGGTTCGGTCGGTGTGCTTTCCGCGGCTGCTATATGCGTCTGAAACTTTACGGCGTCAGCCCCGGCGTTAGCGATCGCATCAATAAACGCATGGGCCTGTCCCAAACTTCCGTCGTGCGTTTGGGCCACCTCACCTATGATCAGACAGCGGCCGGGCATAGCTGGGTGAACGTTGCTCAAACATAGTCCGCGAAAACTTTCTATTCTTTGTTCACTCATTGTTTTGGCTCAAACTATATCCGCAAACGTTCTCTCCATTCGGCGGAAATAGTACGCACCACCGATGAGTAAAAGCAGAGAGACACCAACGGAAAGCACCGTCATGGCACCGGGCCCAGTATTTGTCCCAAGCAATGCCCACCGAAATCCTTCGACCACTCCCACCATTGGATTCAATCCGTATAGCGTTTTCCAGGGCTCATTCAATAGTGAGCTTGAGTACGCAATCGGCGTGGCAAAGAGCCATATTTGCGTCAGAAACGGGATGACATAGCGGATATCGCGATACTGAACGTTTAATGCCGAAAGCCAGAGGCTGATCGCGAGCGTCGTAGCGACCGTCATCAGAAGAAAAACGGGAAGCCAGATAATGTTTACGGTGGGAGTTATGCCGTAAAGAACCATCAAAACCAACAGAACTCCGAACGCAAGAAAAAAATCGACGACGCCCGCTAGTACCGTTGCGATCGGTATGATTAACCGCGGAAAGTACACTTTTTTAATGAGATGCGAGCTGCCTACCAGACTATTAGTCGCCAGCATCAACCCAGCCGAAAACAAGGTCCACGGTACTAGTGCCGCAAACGCAAATATCGGATAGGGCACGCCATCCGACGGCATTTTGCCCAGCTTGCCGAAAAAGACGCTAAAGACGATCATGGTCATGATCGGCTGAATAATCGCCCACGCGGCCCCAAGCGCCGTCTGCTTGTAGCGAACTTTTACATCACGCCACACGAGAAAGAAAAGCAACTCGCGATACTCCCACAAGTCCCCTATACGAAGCGGGACAAATCCGGAGGAAGGCTTGATCTGTAAAATTGAAGTGCGTCTAAATGTAGGCTGAGTTAAGACTGAAGTTTCGCTGGTGACATCCATTTGTATCGGATCGATCAAAGAGGAGAATCAATTGAGATTCAAGATCTCAGTATCGCGCTCGGCGGCGAGGTCTTCTCCGCCCATGTAGTATTTCTCCTTGTAGTAATACGCCCGCTGACGCGGCACCCCATTCATAACCATCCCGACAATATTTGCACCTACGCTAAGCAGTGCTTTTCTCGCCTTCAACACCATTTGTCGCGAACTTACGTTGTCGCGAACTACAACAATGACGCCGTCAACCAATGTCGAAAGTACGATACTGTCGGCAAAATAAAGGACGGGAGGTGAGTCGATAACAATATGTGTGTATCGCATCGATAATCTCGTCAGTAATGATCGCATTTCGTTTGATTGAAGCAGATTCGTCGGCGTGGCCGATCTCTCGCCTGCGGTCAAAAAATGAAGGCTTCCGCCATTCTTTTGTATCGTCGCTTCGATTATTCCATTCTCGATATTTTTAGCGGTCAAAAGAGTGGTCAAACCAAATTTATTGGCGAGATTCATGATCGAGTGAACCCGCGGACAACGAAGGTCGCAATCGACCAACAGAACCGGCTCGCCAGTATTCGCCAGATTCTCCGCAAGCTTAAATGCAGTCAGCGTTTTGCCCTCATTCTCCTCACCAGACGTAACAAGAATGATTCGCGGCGCTCCGCCCGGCGTTGAGAGCATGAGGTTTGTTCGAAGTTGTAAGTATGGCTCGGCAAGGTCAGGCTTATCGATAAGCGCCCTGTCATAGGGCGAACTCCGATGTCTTTTCTTGCGCAGGAGCGGTAGCCTAGCATTCCAGCGTTGGTCGCCTATACCTAGACGAACTGCCGGGATAGCCCCAAGCAGCGGGAACCCGAGCGACGATTCGATCTCGTCCGAGTGATGGACCAAGTCATGTATCCAATCAAATCCGAACGCGATTCCCGCGCCGGCAAACAACGAAATAACGAAGGCTAAAATAACGCTCTTCCAGCGCTCGGGACCTACAGGTCTACCCGGCACCGACGCACGATCGGCAACTAAGACGTTGTTCGGCGTGCCGTTCAGGATCACATCGTTCTCGCGTGACCTCTGCATGATGCCATCCAAAAGTGTTTTATTTGTTTCGATCTCCTGCTGAATGATCCGGTAGTTAATCGATGCTTCGTTTTGGCGGACTACCTCTCCGCGTTGATTTTCGAATTCTCTCGACAACTGTCTTTCCCGCGACATCGCTTCGTTCAGTTTTTCTTTGAGCCCGGCGATCTGGATGTCCGACGCGCGTTTCCTAACTGAGGCCAACTGATTTTCGACGCTTTCTATTTGCTTCCTTGTTTCCGGTATCTCGGGCCAGTCTTCGGTGTACTGGGTTTTAAGCTGTACCAATTTCTGCCGCAGCTCATTCAGTCTGTTTTCAAGCCCGACTACCTGGGTGTCACTTCTCTCAGCGGTTGCCGAACGCATTTGGTTTTGCAGTGCGGCCTGATATAAGGTCTGCGCCGCGATCCGATCGTTCGTGGCTTGTCCGAGTTTCATATTCAGATCCCCGAATCGCTGAACGACAGTGTTTTGGCTGGCATCGGGTGGCACCACTGTATTGCCTTTCGAGTAGTTGATGAGGCTCTCCTCACCCGAGCGAATAGCTGCTTGAAGCTCGGCCACCCGCTTTTGTAGGAAATCACCGGCCGAGGCATTACTTTGGATCTTCTGCTCCAGATTTTGAAGCACGAAAGCATCCGCGATCGTGTTCGCTACTTTTGCAGCGACTTGCGGATCTTCGTGCGTAAATCCAATCTCGATCAAGCGCGTTTCCCGGTTGCCCGCACGAGGGTCTTTCACGGGAGAAACCATCAAGCCGCCCTTGATCCGGCCAACCGCAGGGGCAAATCGCTCGGTTTCCTTTTCCGGGTCAAGCGCTTCGGCATTTAAGTTGAGATCGTTTCTAGGCACGGTGGCCACCGGTAGATCCGTCGACGTCGGCCGGTATCTTCCGAACATTCGCTCGACGTATTGAACGAGCGTCAGACTCCGGCCTTGTTGTGGATCGAGAAACGCTTGGCTGTGCTCTAAATCAAGCGTCTTTGTGACGCGCCGGAGCAAACCGCCACCTTCAAGGATCTGCAACTGAGTCGCGAAGTAAGTAGGGTCGCTTCCCGGATTGTTGACGATGACGGGATTCGCGCCATTGCGTCCAGCCCCCGCCGCGGGGTTGATTTCGGCGTTTACCTGAATTCTCGTTTCGGCTCGGTAGTAGTCGGGCTTCTGCGCAACGTAAACTATAACAGCACTCGTAACCATGAGATTAAGAACGACAACTAACAACCAATGCTTTCGCAGACTCGAAAGAAAGGCGCGCATGAGTAGGCGTTCGTCGGACTGATTAGCAGAACCATAGTAGTCGTCGGCGTAATCACTTTCGAACGAGATCGGTTCCATCCTGAACGAGTCGGGGGGCCGCCTCAAGGGAACAAGGCTCTTACTTTCTGTGCTGGAAGGGTCCTTCCGGCCGTCATTTTCGCTCGGAGAATTGTAATTGCTCATAATCTACCGGCGTCCTCTGCTCTCCTTTGGAGAACAATTTTTAGAAAAGCTGAAGACATTTACGGGATAACCACTGGCATACGCGTTACCACAGGAATGACGGAGCGGAAGATCGAGTTCAGGATTCTCCGCGTACCGGAAGGACCCGGCACGTCCACGATGTCGTCTGGCTTTAGCAGAATGTCATCCTGAATTCGCTTTTCTATGTCCTTTAGGCTGACGATCATTTCAGTCTTCGCAAGACTGTTCGGCTCTTGACGCGAGATCTTCACCTTTGAAGTATTCGCTCCGGGAGCGACGCCGCCAGCCAGGGCGATCGCTTTGGAAAGCGTTATTGGCTCCTTAAGATTTATTGTCACCGCTGACCTTACATTGCCGAGAACAAAGGCTTGCTGGAGTTCCGCTTCGGGGATGCGCACGATATCGCCAGCCTGCAGAAACGGATTTCCTTTTTCGTCACCCTTCAAAACGTCCGCAAGCGAAAGCCAGATGATGTCCTGGTCGCCTTCGGCAGCATTTGTAAGTGTGGGATCGTGATCGCAGCGATTTTCCGCTGGCCCACGAAATATCTGCACGGTTTTGCCCGCATTTTGTGCCGGACCATTCACGCGTGTCAAAAGCTCCAGCAGCCGTGTTGGCCTTTGAAGCTGAAATCGGCCAGGTGCAACGACGGCTCCAATGAGCGCAACCGGATTCGCGTTATACTCTTTCACCGAAACATAGACCTGAGGATCCAAAAGGTATTTTTTGTATTTGGCCAGGATCGCTGCCGACAATTCCGTTTCGGTCAAGCAGGCAGCCGCAACCCCGGATTCGATCATCGGGAGTTGGATCGTTCCGTCATTTGCAACGCGTACATTATCTGTGGACAGCAGAGGTTGCTTGACCACCATGACTTGGAGAACATCGTCCACGCCGATACGATAGTTAGCTCCCGGCTTCGCGACCTGCATCATGGCGCGGTCTTGAGCTCGTGCTGTATCGGTCAAATTAAGCAAGATCAAGAACGCCGGCAACACAGCGCATGCGTACCGGCGGATCAAGATCACAAATTTAACTTTTCTCATGGCTTCTAACGCGCCCTAAAGCGTCGTGAGTAGATTGCTTCACGAAGATGATTTGCGCACGCAAGATTCAGGATCGTGTTGCAAATCACGACGTCCTTTTCTACATCCTGCTGAACAAACTGTCCACTAAGCGGAAAATCGCCGAGTTTTACGATCACCCGTTCGCGGACCCATTGCCAGAATTGATCCTGAGTGGTCCAGAACTGCTTTCCGTCCTGACAAACGACCAAAGCGTTTTTCTTTTTTCGTTTGACCACTTTTCGCTGTTTTTTCTCTTCCTTTTTTCGTTCTGCCTTTAGTTGATCCATGGTTGAATGCACGTCTGGTCCTCGGCCAATCGAATAAATCGTTAGCGATAACCCCAAAGGGAAGTCTCTTTGATTCGAGACGAACTGGAACGGAAAAGATTCCGTTCCGTTGTTCCGGTTATGTTGACCGGTATCTCAATTTTTGAACATTGCGATGATCTTCAAATACTATCCGCAACCCCTAAACATAGTTTCCGGCCGATACTGCTTCCGGTTTCCTTAGTGGAATGTCCACAAGCTTTTCTCGAAACGCGTGTACAACGAGTTCGAGACGGCTACTGACCTTCAGTTTTTCAAAAATCGAGGTTAAATGGTGACGGACCGTTGTTTCCGTTATGAAGAGCTGCTCGGCGACTATCTTGTTCTTCATACCGCGGCACACCAAGATCAATACTTCTCGTTCTCTGTCAGTCAATAGCGCACAATTTAAGGAATTGAGATTTTCCGGAAGCGCCTTCCGCTCGCTCACCAACTGCTTTATTGTTTCTGACATCAACCTCCGATCGAAATGTACGTCGCCGCCCGTGACCTGATTGATCGCATTGATGAGTACATCAGTCGTTTCCTCTTTTGAAACAAGCCCGTTTACCCCTAGCATCAGATATTTCTTTTGTTTTTCAGCGTCTCTTACGTTCGTCAAGACGATGATCGGCGTGTCATTCGCCGGAGCGTCAAGAAATGTCGTAAAGTTCGCGTCATCGGTTTCGGCTGAATCGATGAGAATAATGTCGGGCTTGAGCTTGTGGACCGAACCCGACGCCTCGACCAGATCAGCGGCCTCACCGACAAATTTGATTTTCTCTTCCTTTTCGAGCAACAACTTCAAGCCGCTTCGGAAAATCAAAAAATCTCCGACGATCATAACTTTGATCTCTTTTTTCGCATGCATGCCGTTATCCTTTAACATCGAGGTTCAGAATCCTACATTTGCTGCCGGACTGGATGCCGGACGAAATGGATTCGGACATCTGTACCGCAAAAGTCTTCCTGGCTTTTCTGTAGTGCGACACTATCGTTTCTGGAAGAAAAATGATTCGTATAAACCGACAGTCTTTTCTACCGGAGCGTTTAGGCGCCTCCGTTAACCGCTGGCACATTTATGCCAATAGCAGGCACAATTGTTGGCCGTCGGAATCTGCGTCGACCAAACCGATGCTGATGCTATCGTTCATGCCATAGCTGGCTGCAACATCTGATGCTGGTGGGCATAGATGGCGAGATTGAGGCGGTCCTCGACGTCCAACTTGCCGTAAATGGAACTTAGGTGGTGCCGGACTGTGGCTTCACTGATCCGCAGCGTGCCGGATATGTTCTTATTGTTCATACCCAGGCCGATCATTCCGACGATCTCGAGTTCGCGAACGGTAAGATCATCGGAGTAGTAGCCCCATTTATTTGTCGCTGTTTCGCTCGGGGCGTTAAATGTGCCGCTGACAAGCTGGGCGAGAAGCTTCTGATTAAGCCAGACGTCTCCTTCAGAAACTTGTCTGATGGCGCGGATCAAAACTCTAGAGCTCTTATCGGTACCAACGATGCCGGTTACGCCCAGCTTTAGTGCTTTTGCCTGATCCAAATAGCTTTTGGGACTCGTAAGAATAACCGTTTTGATCTGGGGATTTATCTCACGGATCTCACTAAGTACGTCAATATTCGAACCTTCGCTCTCCAACAAACACAGCAAAACGACATCCGGAATATGGCGGGTAATCTTTTCGATCAATTCTGAAGTTGTGCCGACTGCGTCAAGAACATTTAGTTCGCGGTCACAGTCTAATAGTGCTTGCAAACTTTGCCGCGTCAGCGAGTGGGTCGCTAACACCGTCACGCTAGTTTTTCTGCGTGAAAAACTCCTGAAGTGGGCATCCATTTTTTCTCTCCATGTCAGACAAAGAAGTCTGCGATCTAGTGAATTATGATTTATAGTTCGTAAGTTAGACACTTGGGGGGCCAAACCTAGGAACCCGTACTAAGGCGACAGTACACCCGTCAGTTTTATTTAAGGCATTCGAAACGGTGCTTGTTCCGACCCCTCTAAACAGCTTCATCTAAACAACAGCCAAAAACCGGTTGATACTACCAGATGTCTATCTCCAAGCCACACGACACGCGGGCTCAGCGTCAAATGAATCGAATTTAGGGTGCGTTACGGCCATGCAAAATTCATACCATACGGGTTGATCGGACAAGTGCGGGCATTTAGTTGGTGTTTCGTGCGTCAGGGTGGGAGCGGTGTGCCCGTCCAACTGGGTAAAACTCCCCATGAGGTGGGTAAAATTCCCAATTAAGCGTAATCGTTTTGGCGAATCGTGCCGAGTCGGCATCCGTCCACAGGTGTCAGCCACACTCGATACTTGTACTCCACCTGAGATCCGTTTGTGTATTGTTAACGTTTTTTTTTCGGGATTCCCTTCATTTCAGCAAAACATGATCCATTAATCCGTCTTTAGATCGTTACCCCTCGTTGCATTTGAAAACTCTGGTCGATTCGTTATTTAGTGTGCAGTGAAGTAAAGGGCCGTACCGGTACCATGCGGATGGGCGGTTTCTTCTATGCGGTTAGCAAAAAAGATTGTATTTTTTGCAAATTATGTGTACTTTTATTTCACTTCTAGCATCTCTATCCGTTCTTTAGATTTGGCGCTGTGATCAACGCCACAATAGGGATGTAAAGTGTTTGCTCGAGGAATGATACGCCGTTATTTGGTGTTTGAAAGAAGACTCGTGGTAAACGCTACCAAGTTAGCCGATATTTTCTGATCGGCCAGGGTATGCCCAAATTGGAGTTTTGTGCCATCGAATCGCATCGTTATACGTTTCGATCGACACAGTTCACCAACACTAACCTGGAGTTAAGACTGATATGAGCTCCTAGAGCTGTATTGGTTGATCGGTAATCGTCTCACTAATTGGCTGAAGCCTGTGATGTTGTTAACAAACTGATCAGTTTTTGTCGAGTTGTGACGATTTCTAGTAGTAACTTTATGAAATCGTACCCCAATGCACCGACCCCCCTCGATGCAAGCGTCGGCTGTACCTTTGATCGAATAATCGGCGAGTCGGCCAAAATGGCCGAAATGCTCGCTGTTGCAAAAAAGGTTGCAGAAAGTGATGTTTCGTGTGTCCTTCTACAAGGCGAGTCTGGCACAGGTAAGGACCTCGTTGCCAGGGCGATCCATAATTCTTCGGCGAGGGCCGGTAAGCCCTTTGTTGCAATAAACTGCGCCGCGATCCCGGCAAATCTGGCCGAGTCAGAACTTTTTGGCTACGAAAAGGGCGCTTTCACTGACGCAAAGTTGCGGAAGAAAGGATTACTCGAACAGGCCGACGGTGGCACTATTTTTCTGGACGAGATCGGTGAACTGGAACTTGGCCTACAGGCAAAACTGCTTCGCGTTTTAGAAGCCGGATTGTTTCGGCGGGTCGGAGGCCTGACAGATCTTCGGCTCAACTCACTGGTAGTCGCAGCATCAAATCGAAATCTCGCTCAAGAAAGTGAAAAAGGTACATTTCGCCGGGATCTCTATTTCCGTCTAGCCGTAATTGAGATCTACATCCCTGCTCTTCGAGAACGAGGTGACGATGTGCTTCTTCTTGCCGATCATTTCATAAGGAGACACGACCGCCTCTGCAATCGATCAACGAAGAGAAAACTATCTCCCGAAGCGGCCGAAGCATTTAAGCGTTATCATTGGTCCGGAAACGTCCGCGAGCTGCGCAATGCAATCGAGCGAGCGCTGATTCTCGAGGAGGAAGGGATAATCACAGTGAAGCATTTGCCGCCGACAATGCGGCCCAGAGATGTCGGAGTGGCCCATGGACCGACTTTAGGCCCACCGTTTCAGTTGCCCGAAGCGGGTATATCTTTGTCGGCTCTCGAAGATTCTCTCATCGAACAAGCGCTCGAGCGCACCAACGGTAACGTCACGCGTGCAGCCGAGATCTTGAAGATTTCCCGTGACCAAATGCGCTACTTCCTAAAGAAAAAACGTCAGGGTGCCTAACCTTGACATTACAAACTCGTCCTTCAATCGTCACGTGCATCGTATACGGCTGTGTTGTGCCGTGTGTGAAGGCGATGGCGAATCCCTTATGTCAATTCCATTTCCAGCTCCTCGCCAGAGACGATACTTCTCGTTGTCGGGAGTGTTGCATATGTTACATTCTTGACAATGCATGCAACATTTGGCAATCGAGCTGAGGACTGCCCAGTCAGCATGGTTGCAGTCCATTTTGCGAGAACTCGGTTCTCCTTCTCAGCGCGATTACTGTTGAAACCCGCCTCGTCAATCCTAGTCGGGTCCCTGTCCCAGTCTGCGATCGAACATAGTTTGGAAGGCCCGCCAACCCCAATAGGAGTAAGTAGCATGGTATGGCAAGAAGGGAGTGCCTAAGGAGGCAGCGGGGGCCCGTTCGCCACATTGTCTTTTCGAATCTCCAAAATCAATCGAACCGACTCTGCGAGCTAAGTAAAGTACTTGGAGTACCGTCGAGCAAACATCGTATGGTATCAGTGGTCAATGTTTTTGTAATAGTGCTTAGTCGAACGTAACCACCGTCGGTATTGAAGCCAGATATCCGGTATGCTCGATCTCCGTGCGTTGGGCAGAGAAAGCGGCCCAGAGCTCATACCATGGGGCTGGGAAGAGTCCGTGAAGTGGGAATGTAACCGCGGATCACCTGTGTGGCGTTACGGCTCAAAAGACGGGCTCTACATTTCGAGGGAATCTCAAGGGAGTTCTTAGAGCATTTTTCGGCATCGCCGACCTCTTGTGTCCGTCCACCTACAGACTTAAAATCCTGTGTCCTTAGGGACGTACGGGTTCGATTCCCGTCCCCAGTACCACTCTAATTTATTTCTCAATAAACACTTAAGGATTAGCCTGAATAGGCTAATCCTTAAGTGTTTCAGCGTCTTAGGTCCAATGAAGATCTATTTACTATCGATCGTGATCTGATTGGCCAAAAGCGTTGTCGAGGTGACTTGCTGCAGGGCAGCGAGTGCTTTGTTATATTCGGTTTGCGAGCCGATCTCCGCATTTCGAGCATTAACAAGCGCGTTTTCGCGTTGAAAAAGTAGAAATCTTGACGAACGCGCCGTGTCGAACAGATCCTTCTCGCCTTGGAGCTGTATCTCGGCGCTCTCCCGGGCTTTCCGAATACCGACCCGGGCAAATTCGGCTTCCGCGATCCTATTCTTGAAAGGAAGATTTATCGTCACGCCCGCGGAAAAATTCGCCGCACTCGGACTGAACAAATTTCGCATCGATTTGAAGGTCCCGCCGAAGATCGGACCGCTTATTGAGCTCGGCACGGTCGGAATATTTGAAACGTTACCCAGATTCAACCGTGGATCGTTTCGCACAATATTTAGTTGATCAAGTAAAAATGCATCCGCGTTGGTGCTGCGTGAATTCATGTCGATCAAAGCCGGATTCCCCGAAGACTGCGGAGCTTTCACCGCAAACCCGTCAAGCGAAACGCCGGCGTTAAAGTCTATCCTCGGCTTCGTCTGGTTCCGGAAGTACTCCATTTCAATAGCACTTATCTCCTGCTGCTGCTTCAGCCGAAGAAGCTCGGGGCGATTGTTCACTGCGTCGGTCATCGCTTCGGCCAACGAGACCTTGATGGGATCGAGATTCGGCTTGTCCGTCGGGATGAAAGTCCTGCTCCATTCAGTGGCGGTCATATTAGGCAAAACTAGTTGTTTCAAAGCATTTTCGACTTCGGCGACCCTTCGTTCGGCTTCATAAACATCGATCTCTCGGTTTGCCATCTCAGTCTCAACTTCAGCCTTCGCAAGCGGCGGCTCCACTCCGTCCTCGATCTGCAGTTCGATCTTCTTCAGATTTTCCTTGCTCAAATTTAGATTGTCGATCCGATTTTTCTGATCGCTTAGCGCGAAAGAGAGTTCCCAGTAAGCCTGCTGTACCTGAAAGATCTTCTCGATGGTTTTTCGTCGAAAATCAGCGTCTGATTGTTCCAGGATCTTCTTACGAATACGTATCTGTCGCCGGTTGTTATCGATCTTCCGGTTTCTCAAGAGAGGCTGGGTGAAGACGCCGCCGAGCGATGATTGATTGAAAAAACTTTGCTGCAATTCACCGTTCGGGCCGGTTACGTAGTTTCCGGTTCGCGATGTCGTGAACAACGAACTGTAACTCGCGCCCCCCTTTCGGAGCGATTGCACAAATCCGACATCGGAAGAAAAGGTGTTCCATGCGTCAGCTCCGCGAAACGAATTTCGACGGAAAGAGGAGGTGCCGGAAATTACCGGGTCGTACACTCCCTCGGCAGCCCGCAGCAACGCTTCATTCACCTTAACGTCGTCCTTTGCAAGATCGATGTCGTTGTTATTATTAAGAGCCATGCGGATCGCGTCGTCGAGGCTCATCGCCAGAACTTGGTCCTGAGACACTCCGACTCGTTTGAGATCGATCGGGGCTTCAGTCTTTCTGATCGCGGCAACTTTCGATTCATCGTTCGTCTGGCCAAAGGTGGACGCATTCAGCACCGCCCCCAAGACTACAAGTACAAATAGCGTTCTTCTCATAAGGCCCCCAGTTAATCCTTGTTCTTTGTCTCTTCATCGGAGGAGTCATTCGTTGTTCCGTCCTTTTGATCTCCGATCTCAGGCCCCTTTTCAGGCGGCGGATCTTCTTTCTCTTCATTAATGAAGTTGATAAGACCGGCTTTTTTGCCATTTTCATCCGGCTCCGACGGTTCATCTTCGAACACGTCCGAAACCGAATAGTCGCCATCCTCGAATGACGGGCCGACGGGCAGCACGTCCTCACGATCCTTCTTATCGCGGACGAGGATCACGTAGAACACCGGAATTATGAAAAGATTAAGCGCCGTGGAAACCAGCATCCCACCGATCACAGCCGTTCCGAGTGAATGGCGAGCCAACGCTCCCGCTCCGGACGAGAAAAGTAGCGGCAGCAAGCCGAAGATGAACGCAAACGACGTCATCAAGATCGGGCGAAGACGGGTTTCTGCGGCTTTTATCACCGCTTCTTTTGACGAAAGGCCTTGCTCTCGCAGTTGATTAGCAAATTCTACGATCAGAATTCCGTTTTTACTCGAAAGCCCGACGAGCATCACAAGCCCGATCTGAGTAAAAATGTCGTTTGGCATTCCACGAATAAAGTTAAACGCCAAAGCACCCAAAATTGCGAGCGGTACTGAAAACAGAATAATGAACGGTGCTGCGAGGCTTTCATACTGAGCCGCAAGAATCAGGAACAGACAGAGCACGCCGAGTGCGAAAATAATATACGTCTGGCCGCCGGCTGAAAGCTCTTCAAGCGACAAACCGGACCATTCGTAACCCATCGTTCCGGGCAAAACCTCTTTGGAAATCTTTTCCATAGAGGCGATCGCCTGTCCCGAACTGTATCCGGGTTTTGCGTTGCCGTTAAACTCGACCGAGCGGAACAGATTGTAGTGAAAGATCACAGGAGGCGTCGTTTCATTTGAAATGTTTACTACGTTGGTAAGCGGGATCATCTTACCGTCGCGCGAACGAACGTAATATCTCATCAGATCGGATGGCTTTGAACGAAACGGCTCATCCGCCTGAACATAAACACGGTAATTGCGGTTAAACAATTCGAAGTTGTTTACGTAAGCCGAGCCGAAGTTAATACTGAGCGTCGAGAAGATCTCAGTGATATCGACGTTCAAGGCTTTTGCCCTTTCGCGATCTACTTCGATCAATATCTGCGGGCTGTTAGCCTTGAATCCGGAAAAAACACCCATCAGAGCCGGATCCTGATTTGCAGCACCGGTCAGTTTTTGAGCAGCCGCGTCGAGATCGCCGACTGTGCCGCCACCGAGATCCTGCAACTGATAACTGAAACCGCCAAAGTTTCCGAGCCCCTGGACCGATGGCGGAGGAAACGCAAGTACCATGGCATCTGTAATTTCCGCAAACGGCCCTTGCAGCCTTCCGAGGATGCCCATAACGTCTTGTCCGGGCCCGCTTCGTTCATCCCACGGCTTTAGTGTCGCGAAGATCAAACCTTTGCTTGAGCTATTTCCGGTGAAATTAAAGCCCGTCACCGCAAAAACATCAGTGATTTCGGGTATTTTCTGCAGCTCTTTTTCGGCTTGAATGACTGTTTGCTCGGTTTTCTCGTAGGACGAGCCTTCAGGCCCTTGCACAAGGATCATGAAATATCCCTGATCTTCCGTAGGCACAAAACCGCGTGGCACGATCTGGAAAAGCAGATACGTCAAACCAAGTCCGGCGACGAATAGCATAACGACGACCCATCGCAGCTGTAGAATGAACCCCAATATGCTTTCGTACCCGCGGCGAACCCATTCGAGCGCCGTGTTAAACCATCCGAGCCAGCGGATCCCATGTTGATTTTCCTTCATCAGCAAGACCGCAAGCGCCGGTGTCAGCGTCAACGCGATAAATGCCGAGATGCCGACCGAGATCGAGATCGTAACGGCAAACTGTTTGTAAAGAAGGCCGGTCGTTCCCGGGAAAAACGTAACCGGAATAAACACCGCACCCAAAACCAAAGTCGTAGCGATAACGGCTCCGGCAATTTCGCGCAATGACTCCTTGGCGGCGTCGATGACCGAGCCCTTTTGCTCATGAAAGACACGCTCGATGTTTTCGATAACGACGATCGCGTCGTCAACTACAAGACCTGTTGCGAGCGTAATACCGAATAGCGTTAGCGTGTTCATCGAATAACCGAGAGCGTGAAGTCCGGCAGCGGTTCCGATGAGAGATATCGGGATCGTGATAAGCGGTATCAGCGTGATGCGAACGCTCTGAAGGAACATAAACATCACGAGAACGACCAGCAAGATCGCTTCGAACAAGGTTTTCAACACCTCTTCGATCGCGGCTTCGACCGGTTTCGCGTTACTGAATGCGTTGCGGTATGACAATCCCGGTGGGAATTTTGCCTGCATCTTCTGCATTTCAGCTTCGACACCGGCGGCGATATCCAGGATGTTTGCGTTAGGAAGCGGCAAAATACCAAAACCGACCGAGGTCTTTCCGTTGAAACGCAAAATAAAGTCGTTATAGTTTTCCAACCCGAGCTCGACGCGACCGATGTCTTTTACTTTCACGACCTCGTTTGGCCCGCTTGATTGGACGATCACGTTTTCGAATTCTTCGGGTTTTGAAAGGCGGCCCTGTGCGCGCAGATTGATCTGATACATTTGATCTTTCGCCTGCGGGCGCTGGCCTATCTGGCCGGCGGGAACCTGAATATTCTGCTCGTTCAACGCTCTGACGACGTCGGCTGCTGTTATGCTGCGACGCGCCAATTTTTCAGGGTCCAGCCACAACCGCATCGAATATTTGCTGCCGCCGAAAATTATTACATCAGAAACGCCCGGAACACGTTTCAGGCGGTCTTTTACGTAAAGATCGATGTAATTATTTACAAATTGTTCGTCATAAGGGCCGGGATCGAAGCCGTAGGCGGCGACAAAGTTATTGTTAACTTTTGTCACGCTTACGCCGACTGCCTGAACCTCGGGCGGCAACTGCGATTCGACAACCGAGACGCGGTTTTTTACGTCAACAGCCGCAAGATCTGCGTTTCTTCCGAGGTTGAAGTAAACCGTTATCGTACTGACGCCGTTAGCCGTGCTGCTCGAGGTCATGTATTTCATTCCCTCGACGCCATTGATCTGCTGTTCGAGTAGCGACGTTACGGTCGTCTCGACGGTCTCAGCGTTCGCACCGGTATAGATAGCGGTTACCTGAACCGACGGCGGAGCAATGTCGGGATAATTTTCGATCGGCAGCTGCGGAATGGTTATTAGCCCGACCAGCAGGATCATAAATGAACATACCGATGCAAAAATGGGGCGCTCTACAAAAAAATTCAACATATATTGACCCTCTTAATGACTGGGTTGTTCCTGGGTTGGCGCTCCTTCTCTGCCTTTGATGTTGATCGGCATTTTGTCGAAAAGATTCTGTACGCCGGAGATGATCACTTCATCTTCGGCAGTAATTCCTTCGAGAATCGGATAAGAGCTGTTCGTCGGATTGCCGAGTTTTACCGGAACCTGATGAGCACTCCATTGGCCGTTCTCCTGCTTTGCGAGGAACACAAATTCCTGACTCGCAAGACGCGTGATCGCAGCGGCCGGGATCCAAAGGCCCGAATCCTGTGACCACACGATCCGAGCCTGTCCCCATTCGCCGACGCGGATCCGCCCGTCAGGATTCGCGTACTCGGCCTTGATCAAAACAGTCTGATCCGCCCCCTCCGCCCCTGGAGCGACAAAAAAGATGCGGCTCTGCCCAAGCTCTCTTCCATCAGGAGCGATCAGCTCCACCGGCATTCCGGTTCGTAATTTTGTGGACTTTTCAACTGGAATGAAGATATACGCTTCCATCGGCTGGTTTACCGTGATCGTCATTAGCTGTGTTGTAGGCGAAACGTAATCACCTACCTTCACTGGAATGTCGCCAACCACCCCGGTAAAAGGGGCCGATATGTCGTAGTAACGAAGCTGCGCTCTTTGCTCTGAAAGCATCTCGCCTGCTTGCGTGGCATCGTTCTGGCTTTGTGCGATCGAGGCTTTTTGCGACTGGATCTGCGCATTTAACGCCCCTAGACTCGAAATTGCTGTTTGGTGATTATTTTCCGCGATGTCCAATTCTTGACGGCTGACAACGCCCTTGCTCTGAAGCGAACGCGTTCTATCGAGCTG
>JBEBGW010000466.1:0-3082 GCA_040081025.1 Pyrinomonadaceae bacterium
GGTTAGAGTTGCGGGCGGACAGGGGTTTTGGGGAGATCTGTTGACGGCGCCGGTGGATCAGGTTCGGAATGGGCCGATCGACTATCTGATGCTGGACTACCTGGCCGAGGTGACGATGTCGATCGTCCAGAAGCAGCGGCAGCGCGATCCGAAAGCCGGATATGCGCGCGATTTCATATCACTGATGCTCGAGATCTTGCCGGATTGTGTCGAGAAGGATATCAAAGTGCTCTCGAACGCGGGCGGAGTGAACGTCGAGGGCTGCGCGGAAGCGATAAAGGAAACCGCTCGTGAACTTGGGCTAAGCGGCAAGGTGAAGATCGGCGTCGTGACCGGCGATGACATTCTGCCACGGCTCGATGAGTTCGCCGAGAAAGGCATCGAGATCACCAACATGGAAACCGGCGAACCTCTTGCCGACATTCGCGATAAGGTCCAGTCGGCTAATGTCTACCTGGGCGCATCGGGGTTGGTTGAAGCACTCGGTAAAGGAGCTCAGATCGTGGTCGGAGGGCGTCTGACGGATACCGGCCTGACGCTCGCTCCGCTGATGCACGAATTCGGCTGGAAGTTCGACCAATGGGACCTGATCTCCGCCGGAACGATCGCCGGGCACATCATCGAGTGCGGCGCACAGGCGTCGGGCGGTAATTGCCAGTACGAATGGGATTCGATCCCGAATATGGCGAATGTTGGATTCCCGATCGTCGAGGCTTCGCCGGATGGTTCGTTCATTGTAACGAAACACGACGGCACCGGCGGCCGGGTGAATGTTCAGTCTGTAAAGGAACAGCTCCTCTACGAGATGGGAGATCCGAAAGCTTACATCACGCCGGATGTCGTAGCCGATTTTTCATCGATAAATCTTTCGCCGGATGGTGAGGATCGTGTTCGGATTTTCGGGATCAAGGGGAATCCGAGCACGGAGTTTTATAAAGTCTCCATAGCCTACTCGCACGGCTATAAGGCTGTCGGCACGCTCGTCTATTCATGGCCGGATGCTTACAGGAAAGCTCAGGCTGCCGAGGAAATTCTCCGCGAGAGGTTGGACCGGTTAGGTCTTCGATTCGACGTTATCCTTACCGAGTTCGTAGGGGTCAACGCGACTCACGGCCACCTCGCCGGTGAACCTTCGCCAGACATTCCCGAGGTCCAACTACGCTTCGGCGTCCGCGGCCCGAATAAGGCCGACGTCGAAAGATTCACAAAAGAGATCGCCCCATTGATTCTTACCGGCCCGCCCGCCGTAACCGGCTTCGCCGGCGGCCGCCCCAAGGTCGAAGAGATCATGGCGTACTTCCCCGCTCTGATCCCGAAACATTTGATCGAAACGAAAGTGGAGATCGTGGAGGCTTAATCTACTAGGAATTTCTTGGAGTGAAAGAGAATCGATTCCCGAATCATCTCTTCGCTCATTTCGAGGCTTCGTCCCTTTTCAGATAACTCTTTCAGTATGGCTTGGAAATCGCCGGTCTTTTTGAACGCGTCGTATTGTCGTGTGCAGAATGAAATATACTTTTTCCGATCGAAATGTCTCACCGAACGAAAAGTACCTGCGCCGATTTCGAAAATGGTGTACTTTTCGTAACTCTCAGAAAAATCCAGGCTCATTGGATCGCCGAGAAGTTCGCCATGACCGGAAAGAAGAAGACCCGTATACCAGTCAATCTTCAAACGCTTCCTATCCGGAACGACAACGCCCAGCGCGGATTCTGTCTGAAACCCGGCATTGATTTCTTTCAGAAAGAGGCTTCCGTCGGATATTTCAAACGTTGCGATATAGCCCCGCCACAGTGAACTCGACCTTCCCTCGGACTGATTTGGGTGGCGGCCCGGATATTTGGCAAAGTAAGGTTCAAGCAACCCGGCCGAAATCGGATATTCTTTGCCCTCGTATTTCAGGATATCGGGTCTTTGAGGCGTCGCGAACGCGATAACCACCTGCAGCAAAACGACATGAGCAACCAGAAATAAAAACGTTTTGAACATCGCAGTCACTCTCGATTCAAAAACTTCGTAATTCCCTTCTGACAATCCTCGGTCATTCTCGCTTCGGCATTGACTTCGGAGCCGATGGCGATCGAATCGTCAAAGCCGACATTGTCGATCCTATACAACAAAGCCTTGGTTAGCCGTACAGCCGAGGCGCTTAGTTTCGAGTACAGGGAAGCGTACTCAAGAACTGCATTTTCGAAGCCCTCTTCAGGATAGATGCGATTTACAAGGCCGAGGAAGTTCGCTTCCTGAGCGGTGAATTCAAAGCCGCGAGTGAGGAGTTCGAAGGCTCGTTTCTCGGAAACGTTGCGGCGGAGGAATGCGGTGACGATCGCGGGGACGAAGCCGATCTTTACCTCGGGGTATCCAAACCGGGCGGACTCGGTAGCAAGGACGATGTCGCACGCCGTCGCCAATCCGCAGCCGCCCGCGAGTGCCCGGCCGTGTACTGCGGCGATAACCGGGACTTTCATCTTTCGCGGCATCGCAAACAGCTCGGCAAGGTTTTGGGCATCCTCGAGGTTTTCTTCGTAAGAGGCTCCCGCGATCCTTTGCAATGCAGAAAGGTCTGCGCCGGAACAAAAATCCTTTCCCTCTCCGCGGATAACGACCGACCGTATCGAATCATCCGCATCGGCAGTCTGGAGAGCGGTCTTTAGCCCACCAACCAACGAATCGTTCAAGGCATTTCGCTTGTCGGGACGATTCAGGGTTATTGTTCGGACCGCTCCTTCAGTTGTGACCAACATGTCATCCATACAACTATTTCGCCTTCAAAGATATCTTCACAGCATCCGCCAAACGTTTTCCGCGGACGACGACGATCTTCGATGCGTCCGGTGACCAATCGAACCAAATGATGTCCTCGAATTGTACGCTGGTCACGGTCTTTTCCGGCACGGAATCGTCGAGGCTTCGGATCCGGATCTCGCGTGTATCCCCGTTTACGTGAACATAAGCGATCCCCTTGCCGTCCCGCGTCCAGCGAAGCAGGTTCTGTTCGAGGCCCGATAGGGTCCGCGTGATCTGGCCAGTTGCCAGATCGAGGAGCCCGACGCTCCATTTCTTTGTCGCACGATCCTCGATC
>JBEBGW010000106.1:0-11515 GCA_040081025.1 Pyrinomonadaceae bacterium
GGACAACCGGCCGGTCGGCGTTGTCGATACGATCAACGTGCCGGACGATTTTGAGATCGCCGATGTTGACGTGAGGATCGACAGCCTGCCGCATACGTGTCCGGGCGACCTGACGTTCAGTGTGAAAGGGCCGAACAACTACGGCACCGACTTCCTCGCGTTTCTTGGTGGGGCAGTTTCCGGCGGAGGAGATGGAAATGACATAACCAATATACGCTTTGATGACGAGGCCGCCGGCGACGTGCTGCTTGCCACAAACGCGATGGCTCCATACACCGGCTCGTGGAAACCTATCTTCAACTCGCCAACCTGGACACCGTTAGGATTCCCCGGGCCTGATGGCACTCCGCAATTGAGCAATTTCGATGGCTCAAGTTCCCTCGGCGCTTGGAGGGCTATCGTATCGGATCAGGCAGGGGTCGATACCGGGACGCTTCAGGGTTGGTCGCTGATCGTTACGCCAAGAAACTTTGTCTGCACGCCGTATGTCCAAACCGCGGCCGGGGTATCGGTTTCGGGCCGGGTCGTCGATCGATACGGTCGTGCGATCGCGCAGGTCTTGGTCAAATTGACCAGCGATACGGGCGAGTCGGTAGTCGCCAGAACGAACACGTTCGGTTATTTTCGGCTTCCGGATGTTCCGGCTGGCCAGACCTATGTTCTAGCAGGCGAAGCGAGACGATACACTTTCCAGTCTCGACTCCTAAACGTAAATGACGAAGTGACCGGCCTTGAGCTGGTCGCCGACTAAGCGACAGGTGGATCGGGCACCGATCCAATTTCAACGGATCGGCGTAAATGCGGCCGGGAAACTTAGCCACCCGCATTTACGCCGGCGATATAACCCACTTGATGCACTCGGGCGAAGAAGTGCGGAGGATCGAGGGAGCTGTTTTAACCCAGGTGAAGGGATCCTTCACCTACGACGGCCAGGATGTGGTTTACGAAGTTGAAACGAAGCCCAAGCCGTTCGTAGGCACGACTAGTTCGATTTCCACTTACCAGAACGGTCCCGGTATCGACAACAAACTAAGCCTATTTAAGGACGGCGAGTACAAATACTTTGCGCAAGATCACCTCGGAAGCACCGATGCTCTTACAGACAGCACCGGAGGAGTCACGGAAGAGGAAACTTACGACGCTTTCGGCACTCCAGGGCATGTCGCCTTCGTGCCCGCGTGCGGCGGTTATGCCGCCATTAAACCGTAACATTCCATTTCGGTCATAGAGCAAATTTGGCCGATATTGAATGGACGGGTGGTCATGCTGCTCGTGACAAGTTGAAACAGTGTGTAGCCAGAAGAAATGATCTATCGATTCCAATAGAGAAAGGCTGGTGGACAATTAAGTCGACCAGCCTTCGTTTATGCTCCTAACTTGCCTAGTAAAGGTTCACATTAAACGTCGCCTCCCGGTGCCGGCCGTTCGGAATGTAAACGACCGTATTTAGGCCCGGCACCAGGTAAGGCGATATGTCGCGCGCGTATTTTCCGCTGAGGAGTTGCGATCCTCTGACCGGGATGCTGTATCCGTTCACTCGAACTTCAAATCTCTTGAGGTCCGGCATCGCCCGGATCACCAGGGTGGCCTGCCCAGTCGAAGTATAGAAAGTCTGGGACAGGTTCGGCGTACCGGCATCCGAAGTACCGGTGACCGTTATCGGATAGGTTCCGACGTCCACTCCTTGGTAGTAAGTCTGCAATATTTGAAGGAACGTCTGACCCGCAAGTCCCCGTCCATGCGAACCGTACTGGCTCATACCGACGTTGTGGCCCCATCCGCCGCCAGTCGAAATGACCTCTGCCAACGTTCCGTCCGGATTCGACGTCGTCTGGATCATCGCCGGATTCGTAAGTGTGAAATTCGCGGCGATCGCGGTTCCCGTGCATGGTGCGACCGGGCTGGTACCGGCGGACCGTGAGCGCCCGATGACATTTCGGAGATTGTCCCACCCGCGGACCTCCACTACGCCTGTAGTCAAAGTGATCCGAATGCTCGCGATCCGGTTCGAGCCGGTCATCCGCTGCAGGACTTCGATGCCTGTGATATTTCCGGTTATGTCTCCATTGATCAATACGTATCGTCCCGCCGTCAAACGGGCTTTGATATCGGACGCCGGGATCGTGATCTGCCATCGCGCGAACCTGTTGCCGACGCGTCCGCACATGTCATATGAGAATGCCTGATTCGCCGTCGTCCAGAATGCTTGCCGTCCCGCGTCGGTCGTCAGATCGGGAGCCGGGCCTTCACCGTCGTAGATGCCAGTCAGGTACGGCGTGACGTTCGTTCCGGGAAGCCCGCCAAGGTTGAAGATCCAGTGGTTGCTGTCGCTGTACCCGCCGAATGATGATGAGTAAAGCGCCGAGATAATGCGGCCATTGTATGAGGCGACGATCCCGCGGGATTCCTCGGTCGCCTGCACCGCTCGGGCGTGCTCGGAGATCACGCCGCGATAGACCTGCGATGCCGATGAATCGACGATATCGAACGGATATCCGCGATTCACATAATTGCTGATGTTCGCTACCGCATAGCCGCGAGCAGCCGTCGCCTGGGTCTTGAGCGCTTCCATGTGGAACGATGCGATCGACTCATTTGCTACGACCCCGCGAACGTAGCTCTCGACCTCGATAATATTCACCAGATTAACGCGGTCGGCCGCTGTCGCCGTGCTTCGAGACACTTCGATCGAGCCGCGATAGAGCGGAACGGTCTGCGGGCTTCCGCCAACGAGCGGATTGCTTCGTCGGATACTCTCAATGCGGAATTGATTAGTGGGCAGTTCTGCCTGCAGCCGGATCGGGCCGACGACCGTGAACGGCCCTGCGGGTGTTGTTACAAGATATCCTGCGGCATTTGTATAGCTGACCTCGACGATCTGCCCTGCGGTGATCGAAGCGATCTGTTGGCCGGTCGATTGATCGATGATGAAAGCCGTTCCCTCGGTATTCGCGACCTGCACCGTCGGATGATTCAGTGAGGTGAACTCGGAATATGTCCCCGTGGAGGTAAAGGAGTAATGAAGCCCGACCCGAATAGTGAAAACGGACTGGGTCGGGTTGCCCATTATCACGGGCCCAAGATCTTCGCGGCTGCCCGACGCATGCGATTCGCCCGTCTTTGCTCGTGAGTCGATGAATTCCTCTTCAAGCACCGCCGATTCTTCGGGCGACACATCCTGTCCGAAAGATCCAGCGGCGAACAATATCGAATTGAGAAGAGCGATGGCGAAGAACGCAATTTTGCGCAGTTTCATCTTAGGTTTTCCTCCGGACCAGACTGGTTGAAAAGCAAACGAAAAACTTACTCAGGGGTGCGAGTGTGGTATATAAGGTGAGATTGTAGCAAAGGGGAAACTGATAATCAAATCTTGTGGATTGCTAGCCGCCTACATTCACACCGAAGATGTATCCGACGAGAGCAGTTGCGCCCATTGCGGCGGTTCCCCAGAAGGCGAGCCGTCCGATGGCGACCGGGACTGACGATCCGCCTGTGCGCGCGGCAACGGTTCCGAGCAAGATCAGGAAAATGATCGAGAAACCGTATTGAAATGGAACCATCGAATTGAGAGGAGCGAATAAGGCTACGGCGACGGGCAGGAGAGCACCGGCTATGAATGAGCCGAATGATGAGGCGGCTGCAAGGAGTGGCTGAGCCTGGGTCATCTCGTTGATGCCAAGCTCGTCACGTGCGTGAGCTTCGAGCGCATCGTGACGTGTGAGTTGGGCGGCTACCTGCCGAGCGAGGTCTTCGTCCAGCCCGCGTTTAACGTAGATATCTGAAAGTTCCTTGAGTTCGATGTCCGACATCGTATCTAGAGCATGTTGTTCCCGGGCGAGATCGGCCTTCTCGGTGTCAGCTTGCGAACTGACCGAGACGTATTCGCCAGCCGCCATCGAGAAGGCTCCTGCTGTCATGCCGGCAACTGCGGCCAGAACGATCGGCATTCTCTCGCCGTTGGCTGCCGCAACACCGATCACAAGGCTGCTGGTCGAAATGATACCGTCATTCGCCCCCAAAACGGCGGCCCGGAGCCATCCGACACGATTTACATAATGGACTTCTTTTTGCATTTTCGATCACGGGACGAACGCCGTTATAATAGCCGAGAACCGTTATCACGTACATCGACCCCGTATCTCCTATGTCGCTTCACCTTGCTCGCGAACTCCTAAAACATCAGTTTGGATACGACTCATTCCGTTTGGATCAGGAGCCGGTCATCGAGGCGATCCTCGCCAAGAAAGATTGCGTTGTTCTGATGCCGACGGGCGGCGGAAAGTCTCTTTGCTATCAGATCCCGGCACTGATCTTCGAGGGACTGACGATAGTGGTCTCGCCCTTGATCGCGTTGATGAAAGATCAGGTCGACTCGCTGATCGCGAACGGTGTCGAAGCCGCATTTCTTAATTCGACCCAATCAACCCCCGAGCAGGTGGCGGTCTTCAACGCTGTACGAGACGGAAAGGTAAAGCTGCTCTATATCGCTCCCGAACGTCTGTTTCAGGCCGGCGATCAGTTCTTGAACTTTCTCCGGGAAACCAACATCTCGCTATTCGCTATCGACGAAGCTCACTGCATCTCAAGCTGGGGACATGATTTTCGGCCGGAATATCTAAAGCTCGCGACACTTAAACGAGAATTTCCAACGGTTCCGGTCGTCGCTTTAACGGCTACCGCAGATAAGTTGGTTCGGAGGGATGTCATCGAGCGTCTTGGGATCACGAATTCCCAAACCTTCGTTTCCAGTTTCAACCGTCCGAACATTTTCTACTCGGTCGAGCCAAAGAATCGTTCATTCGACCAACTGCTCGATTTCCTTGAACCGCGAAAGGATGAAAGCGGGATCATCTACTGCCTGAGCCGTAACTCCGCGGACTCGCTTGCGGAAGATCTCCGTGCCGACGGATTCAGTGCCGTCGCTTATCACGCTGGCCTCGACAAGGCCGTTCGCGAAAAGCATCAGGACCTGTTTATCAAAGACGACGTAAAGATCGTCGTCGCGACCATTGCGTTCGGTATGGGTATCGACAAACCGAACGTTCGGTTCGTTGTCCATATGGACCTGCCGAAGAATATCGAGAGCTATTATCAGGAAACCGGCCGAGCCGGACGCGACGGTTTGCCCAGCGATGCTCTGCTTTTCTTCAGTTGGGGCGACGTGATCAAACTGAAGCGCTTTGCCGAGGTTGAAGGGAACACGGGCCAAACCGAGATAATGCTGCGAAAGCTCGATACGATGGCCTCTTTCGGCGATATCCGAACCTGCCGGCGAAAGTTTCTGCTCAACTATTTTTCCGAAGACTTGGCTGAGAATTGCGGAAATTGCGACAACTGCACTACTCAGATCGAACAATTCGACGGTACGGTGATCGCACAAAAAGCGTTGAGTGCCGTCTATCGAACGGAGCAGCGATTCGGCCTCGCCTATATCGTCGACTTTCTCCGCGGGTCACAATCCGAAAGGATTCGGGACGAGCACAAGAACCTGAAAACGTATGGAGTCGGTGCCGATGTCACTCGGGACAATTGGATGGCGTACATAAAGGAATTGATCTCGCTTGGCTATCTCGCTCAAGCCGGCGGCCAGTATCCGATCCTGGAACTTACCGAGTCGAGTTCCGACGCACTTGCGGGCCGAGTCACGGTGATGCTGACCAAAGAGCGTGCGAAGGAGGAGAGATCGGCGCGAATCGCTCGCGAGGTCGAGCATCCACATATTCCCGAACTCTTCGAATCTCTCCGCCAACTCCGCTCGGTGCTAGCCAAGGGCGAAGGCGTTCCGCCTTACGTCGTCTTCTCGGATGTGACGCTTGTCGAGATGGCGACATATCTGCCGCAGAACGATTGGGAGTTGCGGAGGATCTCTGGCGTCGGCGATCTCAAGTTTGAGAAGTACGGCGCGGATTTTCTGAACGAAGTGAGAGGCTATTGCGCGAGAAACCAACTCGTTTCCCGCATGGGCCTGAAGCCGGCAGCACGCGGAAGAAGGAAGCAAACGAAACGCGAGCCCGGCAAGAAGGACACATACCAAACATCTTTGGATATGTTTCGCGAAGGCCGGACTGTGGCCGAGATAGCCGCCGAACGCGGCCTCGGCATACCCACTATCGAAGGACATCTGACAAAGTTCATCCCAACCGGTGAGGTGCGGCTTGATCAGTTCGTTTCACTCGACAAGGTCGAGACGATACGAGAGGCGATCGTGAAGCATTCGGAATCGAATGCACTTTCTCCGATCAAAGAATACTTGGGCGAAGAGTATACCTACGGCGAGATCCGCGCGGTGATGGCCGCGGTTTCGGGGAAGATATAGGCACGTTCCAAAGTTACAAATCTGCCTAATGCAATTTTTCTCATTCACAAGAAAGATTTATAATCATCGGATAAAAGAATTTGTTATACCAATAGAATTCAGGAGCTAGTTTAATGAAGATCGGATTACCGAAAGAGATAAAAGATAACGAGTATCGCGTTGGATTGACGCCGGCGGGTGTGCAGGCATTGGAGAATGCGGGGCACGAGGTTTTTGTACAGAAGACGGCTGGCGAAGGTTCGGGCTTTTCGGATGAGCAGTATGTGAAGGCCGGAGCTGACCTGCTGGACACGGCGGACGAAGTTTGGGCGACCGGCGATATGATCGTCAAGGTTAAGGAGCCTGTCGCACCCGAATATCCACGGATGCGCGAGAATCAGCTTCTCTTCACTTATCTCCATCTTGCTCCTGAGCTTGAGCTTACCAAGGTGATGCTCGAACGAAAGGTGACGGGCGTCGCATACGAGACGATCACGGATAAGCAGGGCCGCTTGCCGCTATTGACGCCGATGTCGGAAGTTGCTGGCCGTATGTCGGTTCAGGTCGGAGCTACATACTTAGAGAAAATGAATGGCGGACGCGGTATTCTCCTCGGCGGCGTACCGGGAGTTCCGGCTGCTAATGTTGTTATCATCGGCGGCGGCATCGTTGGAACCGAGGCCGCGAAGATGGCAGTCGGACTCGGAGCCAAGGTCACGATCATCGACCGCAATCTCGATCGTCTTCGACAACTTGATGATATTTTCCTCTCCAAGGTCCAGACGCTTGCGTCATCGAAGTACGCGATCGAAGAAGCGATCTCGCATGCGGATCTCGTGATCGGTGCGGTCTTGGTTGTAGGTGCTGCTGCTCCGAAGCTGGTTACCCGAGAGATGCTTCACCTCATACCCAACGGTGCTGTTCTCGTTGACGTCGCCGTCGATCAGGGCGGATGTTTTGAAACGACGCACGCGACGACCCACTCGAACCCGACCTACTACGAGGAAGGCGTTCTTCACTACTGCGTCGCCAATATGCCCGGAGCGGTTCCCCGCACGTCGACCTTCGCACTGACCAATGCAACGCTTCCGTATGCGTTGGATCTCGCGAATAAGGGCTTTGAAAAGGCGATTCAGGACGATGCTGGGCTTCGCGAGGGTGTTAACACGTTCGCCGGCAAGCTTACGTACGAAGCAGTCGCTGAATCGCAGGGGCTTGAGTACACGCCGCTTGATTCGCTGCTCGACATCAAGGCAGCCTCGGCAAGTTAGAGAAGTTTGTCGAGGGCCGCGAGAAGTTCGGTCTTGAGATCGACGTTCTTGGAAACAAAAACGTCGAATAGTTCGGAAGCGGGTTTATCGTCAGCCGCGGTAAGCCCGCTTATCAGTATTCGGGGAATGCGTCGTTTTTCAGGGTCGGTATTGAGGATCTTGAAGACTTCGCTTCCGGTCAGCTTTGGCATTTCCTCATCAGCGACGATCGCGTCTATCTCGTTGTCGAAAGCCAACTTAAGGGCCTCACGACCGTCTTCGGCGACCAGGATATTGTGGCCTTCGCCCTTGAGAATTGTTTCCAGGAGCTTGCGCATCGAGGCGCTGTCATCTGCTATGAGGATCGTCTTCATTTGACCAGCGGGGAGCACGCACTCGGGGCGATCGTGGGAAGTGCTTGCCAACCTTTCTGTGGAAAATCTACACTAAAGAGCTTATCACGATGTACGAATTCGCCGTAACACCAGCAATAACGCAGCTCCGCCGCCCCGGCGTGACGATCACCGAGGTGACGCCCGACAGCATTGGCGAAGAGCTTGAGCTGCAGCCGAACGATCGCATCGTGAAGGTGAACGGTAGAAGCGTACGCGATTATCTCGACTTTCGATTCCAGACGGCCGGCGAGACCGAGTTGACTTTCAACGTTCGCAAGCCGAGCGGGGAAGTTCTCGAGATAGAGTTTGACCGTGAGGAAGGCGAAGACTTCGGTCTGATGTTCGAGCAGATCGTGCCGCGGCAATGCGCGAACGAATGTCTGTTCTGCTTCTGCAAAGGGAATCCTGCCGACGCCCGTCCGTCGCTGTTCGTGCGGGACGAGGATATTCGTCTTTCGTTCCTTTACGGCAACTACACCACGCTCTCGTCGATCACCGACGACGAGATGAATCGCATCATCGAGCAGCGGCTCTCGCCCCAGTATGTCTCGGTGCACGCGACGGACTTGAAGACGCGTGCCTATCTGCTCGGCGTAGATGAAAGCCGCGCCAACATTTTCGACAAGTTCCAGCGGTTGCTCGACAACGATATCGAGATCCACGCTCAGGTCGTGTTGTGTCCGGAGATCAACGACGGTAAGCAGCTCGAGAAGACGCTGCGGGATCTCGCGGCTCATTATCCGAAGGTCGTGAGCACGGCGGTCGTTCCCGTCGCGCTCACGCGATACAACACCGACGATCGGTTGACTCGCGTAACTCCCGAATTCTGCCAGCGGACGATCCGTGAGGTCGAGAAGCTGCAAAAGGAATTTCGCCGCGAGCTAGGAACGACCTTCGCGTTCCTCGGTGACGAGATCTATCTCAAGGGCGGAGTCGATATCCCATCGCGACGGCACTACGGCAACTACCCGCAGATCGAAGACGGCGTTGGGATGGTGCGGTCGTTTACGAATGCTTTCGAGAAGCTGTTGAATTCTGTGCGGAAGTCGTCAGACCGGGGCGTGGCCGTGCAGATCGCCCGTCAGTTCCTGCGAAACACTCGCACTCACCCGGAGGCTCGCATCCCGACTCGAATGGAAGTCGCGACGACGTTGCCGATCGAAAGGCCGCGAGGGAAGAAACTGAACGGCACAATCCTGACAGGAGAGATGTTCGGCCCAATACTGGGTGAGAAGATCGCCGCGTACAACCAGCTAACCGGATCGAAACTTCGCGTCCTTTCCGTGCCGAATACTTACTTTGGCGGTGATGTTTCCGTCGCCGGACTGCTGACCGGCAAGGACTATTTGGCGATCGCGGATCAGATCAAGGGCGACTTTGCGATCATCCCCAAACACACCATCAAATCCGACGAACCCATCCTTCTCGATGGAATGACGTACGATGAACTCACGTCGAAATTCCCCGTCCCCGTCTACGATCTCGATACCAACGGCCTGATCGAATTCCTTGCTTATTAGCTAAACGCGGCGATCCGCTACCCATCGCGAAACTGCTGCGACGAATAGCGGACGTGTGGGCTGAAAGGGTTAGTCTCTGGTGAAGTTGTAGACGATTACGCCGGTTACCTTCACCGGAACATTGGAAAGTTTGGTTGGTGTAAACCGAGCCTTCCATGCTGCCTGTTCCGCTACTTTCCGAAGCAGTATATGCCCGCTCGCGGCTCTGGCTGATATCACTTTTCCCTGCTCGTCGATCGTCACCTGAACGCTGACCGCTCCTTTTGCCTGGACGGCGATGGCAGCAGGTGGATATGGCGGTTTAGGCAAGTCGATCGCGATACCGTTGGCGACGCCTATTGAGACGGTTCGCTTCGGTACTTCAACCTTCGGCGGTGCAGGTGGCGCTGTTTTTGGATCGGCACTTTCGAATTCGGGCAGTCCGCTAGACGAACTTCCGACGATATTGTTTCCAGCGGGTGCATCGGGCGGCGGGCCGGTAGTGTCGCGAATGCCGATCTTAAACTTGCCTTCCGGGATGGAAAGGTATGGGTTCGCAGCGGTCGAGGTTGTCGGCGGCACACGCGTAAAGTCGCTTGTGCTTGCCATTAAAACCTGGCGAGTCGTTTCATTTGTTGTGTTCTGCTGGTTATCGCGGCGTTGCTGTGGTTCGGGCTCACGCGGCGGTTCGGTTTCGGTTACGGGCGTGAGAAGTTCGGCGATCTCGAAGCTTGAAGTACCGAGGTCGAAATCGGCGGCGTAGATGCTTGCGACGACGGCGGTGGCAAATAGGGTTGTGACGAGAACGAGTGTTGCGGCGAAGATCCGGCGGCGAGGCCCAAGCTCGGCACCGGTCGAAGAAGATTCGACTAACTTATCAAACATATTCAATTCCTCCTGATTTTCGGTGCCGCTTGGTTAGACACCGTATTGGAGGATTTGTTCCTAGATCATTTTTTTCGCGTTCTTTACCGAAATGATCTCCGCCGCGATGCTGACCGCGATCTCTTCGGGAGTGCGGCTGTTGATCGCAATGCCTATCGGGGTGCGGATGCGTTCAAGCTGTTCGGCGGGAACCCCTTCATCCTTCAATTCTCTAATCAACGTCGCCATCTTAGCCTTGCTTCCGAGCACGCCGAAGTACTTGAAATCGCGATCGCAGAGCTGTTTTATAACAGCTTTGTCTGACGCGTACCCGAGCGTCATCACGACGACGTAGACATCCCAGTCTTCCGGTATCTGATGACGGATCAGATCATAGTCGCTTACGATGCTGATCCTGTCCGCAAGATCGTTCTTCGCGAGCGTATTGAGGTCGGGCCGATCGTCGATCACGACGACCTTGAAATCAAGGCGAGACATCATCTCGCTAAGAGCTAACGAGCAGTGGCCGCCGCCAACGATGTATAGGTGATGTTTCGGACCCAGCTTGTCTGAGTATTGAAAGATATCGCCTTTCCGCTCGAATTTGGGAAGCGGACAATTCTGTGGTTCGCTTTCCTCCGGCGCTGCAGAAAATCCGAGCTCCGATATCCATATCCACGGTTCATGCCCTTCTCGGAGGTTGGCGAGAATGAGTTCGACCTCCTCAAGTTCGCGCGACGTGAGCTGGGCACTGATCACGCTCTGACGACCTGAGCAGATCATGCCGGACGCGTTCGGAGAGTCCTTCTGATGGACCTGTTCAACAAGGAAGGCCCCACCCGCTACCGCAGGTGGTACTGACATGGCTTGCACGCTTTCGTTGACGAGATTGACTTCCATCACGCCGCCGCCGATCGAACCGCATAGTTTGCCGTTCGCCGCGACGGCCATCTTGTATCCCGCCCGACCCGGGCTGCTGCCCGAGCTTTCGGCAACGACAAGCAACGTCACATTCTCACCGAGCCTGAGCCGGTCGGCGATGAATTGCCAGAGTTCGAGTTCCTTCCTCACGCAAGGATTCTATCGCAGAAACTATTTGGACAGGATGAACCGATACACAGGATCTCTATCAAGTTCATCCTGTATATCCTGTTTGAATTCTTACTTGGAATAGAGATTCATCAGCACCTTCTCAGCTGTCTCTTATACACA
>JBEBGW010000107.1:0-11499 GCA_040081025.1 Pyrinomonadaceae bacterium
GCGTAAAGGCTCCCATCCGTCGCGCTTCCTTCTTATCAAGGAAGCTAAGCGGATCGAACCCTTTGACCTCGCAGGCGAACTTCACGGAGAATTTCTCCGTGTCGAATTTCTTGATGTAATCGGCGCCATTGGCACCGGCCATCAAGCCATCCCAAGTCGTCGGCAGATCGTTTCCGATCGCCGTGACAGTTCCGAGGCCTGTAACTACTACTCGTCTTTTCATAAGTTTAGAGTGCGGGCTTTAGCCCGTAATTACATACGCGATAAATCGCGCACTCTGAACACTAGCCCTTGTGCTGTTCGACGTATGCGTAAGCATCGCGAACTGCCTGGATCTTTTCAGCGTCTTCGTCGGGGATCTCAATATCGAACTCTTCTTCGAACCGCATCACGAGTTCGACGAGGTCGAGCGAATCCGCACCCAGGTCTTCGATGAACCGTGCATTTTCGGTAACTTCCGCCTCATCTACACCTAACTCATCAACGATGATCTGTTTGATCTTATCCTGAACTTCTGACATATGTTTTCCTCTCTTTATAGCGTGTCTAGAGTATTTCTTAAGCTCTCTGAATTTTCGACGTTCAAACATCGAACGTCGCGATCGATCTGTCTAACCAAACCTGATAAAACTTTGCCCGCTCCGACTTCGATGACGGTATCTACGCCTCTCTCCACCAGATATTCGATGCTCTGGAGCCATCTGACAGGTGACGAAACCTGTTTAGTCAAAAGACCGGCAACTCCTTCGGGATCGGGATTAACATCCGCATTCACATTGTTGACGACTGGAAATGCGAAATCCCGCCACGCGATCGCTTTCAAGTCCACCGCCAATCGTTCTTGCGCGGGCATCATCAACGCACAATGGAACGGTGCGGAAACATTAAGCTTCACTGCTCGCTTAGCCCCGCGTTTTTTCAATAACTCACACGCCCGGTCAACCGCATCGGAATCGCCGGCGATCACGACCTGGCCCGGCGAATTGATGTTCGCCGGGCTGCATACCTGGCCGTCTTCCGCATCGGCACACGCCTGTTCGATCGTCGCTAGGTCGGCACCGAGGATCGCGGCCATTGCACCAACTCCGACGCGAACCGCTTCCTGCATATACGTTCCGCGTTTCCGAACCGTGCGAACAGCGTCGGCGAAATCGAGTACGCCTGACGCAACTAGGGCCGAGTACTCACCGAGGCTATGGCCTGCCACGAAATCCGGCTTTGCAACACCTTCGGACCTCATCGCGCGATACGCGGCGATCGATGTCGTTAGAATCGCGGGCTGCGTGTTCGCGGTCAGTGCCAGATCTTCTTCGGTGCCGGAAAAACACATCTCCGAAAGCGAGAAACCCAAGGCTTCGTCTGCCTGCTCAAAAACCTCGCGGGCCGAAGCAAAATTATCAAACAAATCTTTACCCATTCCCACGGCCTGAGATCCCTGACCAGGAAACAAGTATGCGATCTTACCCATCAGAATTGCAGTACCGTCGCTCCCCAAGTAACGCCGCCGCCAAAGGCTGTCAGGAGGACTTTCGATCCTTCTTTGATGCGGCCCGACTCGATGCATTCATCCATCGCGATCGGGATCGACGCGGAGGACGTGTTTCCGTGGAATGCGATGTTCGAATAAACCTTCTCTTCCGGTACACCAAGCCTGGACGCAACCGCGTCGGTTATCCGTTGGTTTGCCTGATGCGGAACAACGAGGTCGATATCGTCGACGGTCAACCCAGCCTTCTCGATCATCTCGGCGGAAATATCGGCCATCGAACGCACCGCAACTTTAAAGAGTTCGTTACCCTTCATCTTAAAAAAGTGTTGCCCCTCGTCGATCGTCTTATGGCTTGTTCCGAGCTTCGTACCGCCGCCCGGAGCGTAGAGTTGCTCCTCGTAGCGGCCGTCGGATTTGATCTTGGTCGCGAGAATCCCTTTTCCGGCATTGACCGGCCCCAGAACCGCAGCGCCCGCTCCATCCCCAAAGATCACGCAGGTACCGCGATCGGTATAGTCGACGTACTTCGTCAAGACCTCGGCTCCGATGACTACCGCGTATTTGATCGCTCCGGTTCGGATCATCGATTCGACCATCGTGATGCCATAAAGGAACCCCGAACAGGCCGCGAAGACATCCATCCCGGCGGCGTTGACCGCTCCGAGTTGAGCTTGGATCAGCGCTCCGGTGGAGGGCATTATCTGATCCGGAGTCGTCGTCGCGCAGACTATGATGTCGATATCCTCAGGCTTCAGTCCGGCCCGTTCGATCGCCTGTTTTGCAGCGGCGGTTCCGAACTGAGAAGTGTACTCGTTATCGGCAGCCTTGTGTCGCTGTTTGATACCGGTGCGCGAAGTTATCCACTCATCGGACGTTTCCACGATCTTCTCCAGATCGGCATTTGTCAAAATGCCCTCCGGATACGAGTGGCCCATCCCGATGATGCCCGCGTTGAGTTGAGTCATTGATGAAATTAGAACCGAATCGATTCGAAAACTCAAAAGCCCTACTCGGCGTCTTTGACGTCGATTATCTGTCGGCCCTTGTACATTCCCGTTTTCGGGTCAATGCGGTGCGGCTTCTTCGGCTCGCCTGTGTCTTTGTCCAGATAGAACTGAGGCACGGTCAGGGCATCGTGAGCGCGGCGTTCGCGGGTACGTGCGTGGGAATGTCGTCGTTTTGGATTTGGCATTTTAAGCTCCTGAGATCACTCGATCTCGCTAATAATATTCTAGTTCAGATTCTGAAGAGCGGCCCATCTCGGATCGATCTCTTCATCTTTACAATCGCAATCTTTCAAATTCAGGTTAGTGCCGCATTTCTCGCACAAACCTTTGCAATCATCTTTGCAGAAAAACTGTTGCGGCAGGTCAAGCAATACTTGCTCTCTCGCAATATTCGCAAGGTTGATATCACTGCCGTCCATCTCGTCACGCTTCAGATCGTCCAAATGAAGCTCAAGATTGACCTCGTCGCCAAGCTGTTGATTCGGCACGAACTCGAGATCAAGGTCGATGTCGATCGGACGCTGTACCGGCTCAAGGCAGCGGTCGCAGTCAATCTCTACAGACCCGGTCAACCGGCCGGTAAGGGCAACGAAACCGGAAGTCTTGACCGCCCTGGCCTCGATCCTTACCGGCGACTCGATCCTGGCATTAGCCAAATCAATATCGACAGCGTCAACCAACAGCGTTTCATCGATCGCTTTCTCTCTTTCAAAGCTGTTCAGATCGATGTTCATTTCAATAGACTGAAACGGCCACAAAACCGTCCTCAGGGACAAACTTTGTATTATATCCGCTGGGAAATCATAGTCAACCAATCGGGAGTCGGATTACGGGTTCGAGATGCCGCTTCCAACCGCTTCGTCCACGCTGGAAAATCCCCTTTCTGCCAGGACCCGAGCCAATCGAATGTTCACATCTTTAGCGAAAGTCGGGCCTCCGTAAATGAATCCCGTGTAGGCCTGAACCAGCGACGCCCCTGCCGCGATCTTCTCGAAAGCATCCTCTCCTGTAAATATCCCGCCAACGCCGATGATCGGAAGCTTGCCGCCAGAGCATCTGTAAATCGTCTCGATCACGCCAGTCGCCTTCTGCCGAAGTGGCCGCCCACTCAATCCACCGGCTCCGATATCCTCGACGTTTGCAGACTTCAAGCCGTCACGGCTGATCGTCGTATTAGTCGCGATGATACCGTCGATCTCGTATTTCAAGCAGATATCCACGGCGGCTTCGATCTCACCTTCGGAAAGGTCCGGTGCTATTTTGACCAACATTGGAACGCGGCTCTTGGCTTCTCGCGACAAGGCTCCGAGCAATTCATCAAGATTCTCCGACTTTTGCAGTTCTCTCAGATTTGGCGTGTTCGGCGAGGAAATGTTGATAGCAATGTAGTCTGCATGCTCCGCAAGCAACTTGAACGAGGCGAGATAATTCTCCGTGGCCTCTTCGATCGGCACGTCCCTATTCTTGCCAATGTTAATTCCAACAATGCCGTTTCGTTTCAGTTTCGAGAGCCGAGCCGCAACTGCTTCCGCTCCCTCATTGTTGAAACCGAGTCGGTTGATAAGGGCCCGGTCCTTAGGAAGCCGGAACATTCGAGGGTTTGGGTTTCCGGGCTGCGGCTCATGAGTCACCGTCCCGATCTCTACGAATCCAAACCCAAGCGAAGCAAGCTGATTCACCGCGACCGCGTTCTTATCAAAGCCCGCTGCGATCCCTACAGGATTCGGAAAATCCAAACCGAATCGACGAATTGGCCCGGTCGCAAAACTCGTAGCATCAGAATAATAGGGCGCGGCAAATCCGGACCACAGCGCCTTCATTCCCAACTCGTGCGCTGCCTCAGCGTCGAGAGCGAACATCGTTGGACGGCCGAATTTTTCCCAAAGAAACCCCATCGTGAAATGCTAGATATTAGATTACTTGCTCTCTTTTCAGAAGCTAAGGTCGCTAATTTTGATATTGGGCATTCGTTTGCTACGATTTGCTCTCGAATGGCAGACGAAGCAACTCTCGTTGAGAAATCGCGAATTATGGACGAGACCCGCATGGAGCGGGCCCTCTCACGATTGGCGACCGAGATCGTCGAGGCTAACCACGGCGCGGAGAATATTTATCTGGTCGGCATCCGCCGCCGCGGCGTGCCACTCGCCGAACGACTCCGGGATAAGATAGAAGCCAACGAAGGCACAAAGCCGCTATACGGAATCATCGACATCACGCTTTATCGGGACGACCTCTCGACCGTCGGTGCCAATCCGATCGTCAACCGCACCGAACTCGCCGAAGACATCGAAGGAAAGTGCATTGTCTTGGTCGATGATGTCCTCTACACCGGCCGCACGATCCGGGCCGCTTTGGACCAGTTGATGGATTTTGGCAGACCGAAAAGAGTTCAGCTTGCCGTGCTGATCGATCGCGGTAAGGAGCATAGGGAACTGCCGATCCAGGCAGATTTCGTTGGCAAGGTTGTTCCCACGAAACAGACCGAAATAATAAAGGTCATGCTTAAGGAGTTTGACGATATCGAGGCTGTCGGGATCTTCGAGAGGCCCAGCGAATGAATTTGAAAAAGCAAGGTTGAATGCCTTGCTTTTTTTGTAGGTGAATGGAAAAGCCCTTTAGAAGGAGAGATTTGCTGGGGATTCGCGATCTAAACGCCGCGGAGATACGGGGCATTTTGGATACAGCTGAGAACTTTCGCGAGATCAACTCTCGCGAGATCAAAAAGGTGCCGACTCTTCGCGGCAAGACTGTCATCAACCTCTTCTTCGAGAACTCCACACGCACAAGAACGAGCTTCGAACTCGCGGCGAAACGGCTCTCTGCCGATGCGGTGAACATCAGTGTTTCCTCTTCCAGCGTGACCAAGGGGGAGACGCTGGTGGATACGGCGTTGAATCTTGACGCGATGGATCCGGATTGCATCGTGGTGCGTCACGGATCGGCGGGCGTGCCGCATCAACTTGCCAAAGTATCTCGGGCGGCAATCGTGAATGCCGGCGATGGTGCCAATGAGCATCCCACGCAAGCACTCCTTGACGCGATGACGATCCGCGAGCACAAGGGCAAGATCGAGGGGCTAAAGGTTGCGATCATTGGAGATATCCTCCACAGTCGCGTCGCCCGGTCGAACATCCATCTGCTGACGAAACTCGGAGCGACGGTAAAGGTAGCGGGGCCGGGAACGCTTGTGCCGAAGGATTTCGGATACCTCGTCGAGAGCGGCCTGACGATGTGCCCGCATATTGAGGACGCGATCGAAGGTGCGGACGTGGTGATGATCTTGCGCATCCAACGCGAGCGGCAGGATTCGGCCTATTTCCCGACTCTTCGCGAATATTCTATCCATTACGGCCTGACGGCGGCCCGGCTCGACCTCGCTCAAAAGGATGCGATCGTGCTGCATCCCGGCCCGATGAACCGCGGCGTCGAGATCGCCTCCGACGTTGCCGACAGCTCGCGTTCGCTCATCCTCGACCAGGTAAAATACGGCGTCGCGGTACGAATGGCCGTCCTCTACCTTTCGACCGGCGGGAGCATGGGAACAACATAAATTATCTTCATATATCGCCATGTATGTGTATAATGTATGAGGTTTGAGTGGGATTCGGTGAAAGACGCCGAAAATCTGAAGAAACATGGCGTTGAGATGGCCGACGGCATTCCGGTTTTCAGTGATCCATTGGCCTTGGATCGTTTCGACGCCGACCATTCAGACGATGAACAGAGGTTCAATATTATCGGCTTCGGACACCACGAACTTCTGTTTGTGACCTACACGGTTCGAGGCAATGACGTATTAAGGTTGATCAGCGTTCGACTTGCCGATGCCCAGGAGAAGGGTTGGTATTATGAAGAATAAGGATGTCGTCGTAGAAGTTTCCGAGGAACATCACAAGACGCAACTTGCTTCGGGACTTTCTGAGGAAGAGATCGTACCTCCCGGCAAGCACACGTTTCGACGAGGTGGATTTCGCGAACGGTTCCCTGATTACGAACCGAGAAAAAGCAAAGCTCGGATCAATATTTACATCGACCTCGACGTGCTTGAGCATTTCCGCAAGCGATCCGAAAAGCCGAACGCCGCGCCGTATCAGACTCAGATCAACGCCGAGCTTCGGTCGATAATGGAGCGCGATCTTGCTGACCGGAAAACGGAAATGGACGAGACGGCCGAACGACTTCTCCACGACGATAATTTCCTCGAATTACTCTCTAAACGCCTCAAACAAAAGGAGTTGATCAACTCGTGAGTAGGCGGGCATAGATGCAGGAAACGCTCACTCTTTATCGCCCGGTCGGAAAGAAGGAACTGGCTTTGATCGAGGAATCAGGATTCGCGGAATTCCCTCCTCGGCTACCTGAACAGCCGATATTCTACCCGGTTACCAACGAAGAATATGCTACGCAGATCGCTGGCAATTGGAACGCAAAGTTCAACGCGGATCGGGCCGGATTCGTAACTAAGTTCAACGTCGACAAGGCCTTTCTCGATAAGTTCGAGCGCCAGGTTGTCGGCGGCAGTGAGCACGAAGAATATTGGATACCGGCTGAGGACTTGACGGAATTTAACGCAAAAATAGTTGGCCCAATCGAGGTCATTGCCGAGTTTTACGGAGAAGAACCTAGACCATGAAGTGGTTGCAGTATCTGCCTGCTCATTGGCAAAAGAACGTAGCGGAATATCTGACCCGTCCAGAGGCTCAGTACGACCAAATATCGGCAGCGGATTTTATAAATGACCTTCAAATAAGGTTTGAAGATGATTCGAATGCTTTCTTCAGCTACGCATTTTACCTCGCGGACGACGAGGCGAAAGAGGTCGCTGTCTTTACGGAGCATTGCGGTTATCACGTATTCCCGTTCGCCATTGCCAGCCTCGAAACGCTAGACAAGAAAGGTAAGATTCTCCGTTCTGAATCCTTTCTCATTGACTAATGAAGTTACTTATTTCCAACGGACATCTTATTGACCCGCTTGCTCCGGAGAATACGGGGATGAGCGTGCTGATTGAGGACGGGATCGTCAAAGGCTGGCTGAAGAATGGTGAGGCGCCGCCGGAGGGGACAGAGGTTTTTGACGCTACGGGGCTGCTTGTTGCGCCCGGTTTTATTGATCTTCACGTACATCTTCGCGAGCCGGGGCAGGAGCATAAGGAGACGATCGCGACGGGGTGCGCGGCGGCGGTGGCGGGTGGTTGGACGTCGGTTTGCCCGATGCCTAACACCAATCCTGTCAACGATAACGCTGCCATCACGCGATATATGATCGAGCAGGCCGAACGTGCGGGCCTGGCGAATGTTTTCCCGATCGGGGCGATTACGAAGTCTTCCGATGGCGGAGAGCTTGCGGAAATGGGCGAGATGAAGGCTGCCGGAGCCGTAGCGGTCTCCGACGACGGGCGGCCGGTGCCGAACGCGGGGATGATGCGGCGGGCAATGCAGTATGCGAAGGATTTCGATCTGCCGGTCGTCGATCATTGCGAGGACAAATCGCTGTCGGCGGGCGGTGTAATGCACGAAGGCCGCATATCGCTGCTGCTTGGGTTAAAGGGGATGCCGGCACTCGCCGAAGACCTCGACGCGGTTCGCGACATCATCCTGGCAAAGGAAACCGGCTCGCACATCCACATCGCACACGTATCGACCAAGGGGGCGATCGAGGCCGTCCGGCGCGCGAAGAACGAAGGGATCAACGTCACCTGCGAGGTCACGCCGCATCACTTTACGCTGGCCGACAAGGTCGTGGAGGGCTACGACACCAACACCAAGATGGCCCCGCCGCTGCGGTCAGTGGAACATCTCGAAGCAATCATCGAAGGCATCAAAGATGGCACCATCGACGCGATCGCGACCGATCATGCCCCGCATCATGCCGATGAGAAGGCTCTCGAATACGACCGTGCTCCGTTCGGCATCACCGGGCTCGAAACCGCGATCGGCCTTGCCTTTAACGAACTTGTCCACAAGGGCGTGATCGGGCTCGAACGGCTGGTGGAGATGTGCTCGTCGAATCCTGCTCGCATCTTCCGTCTTGCGGGCCGTGGCACGCTAAAGCCCGGTTCCATAGCCGACGTTACCATCATCGATCCGCAGCGAAACTGGACCTATCGCGGAGCCGATTCCCGCTCCAAATCCCGCAACTCGCCATTCGAAGGCTGGGAATTCACCGGCCGCGCCGTCGCAACGATAGTCGGCGGGCGAATCGTTTATCGTTCCGAAAACTGACCGAACACTCCGAGCAGGCCGACTAAGCCATTCTCGCTGATTTTCCGGTACACGCGAAAATCGATGCCAGCAGAGTTGTACGCCCAGCATCGCATTTTTGATCCCAGGCCACGTCAAAATGCGCCCCGGCATCGCCTTTTCGCCGCCGAATCCCCGTATTTATCCGGCTTTGAATGTTTTCGTGTCGTTTCGTGGTCTAAAAACTTCCAACCACGAAATCGCACGAAGCCACACGAATCGTTTCAATTCGGACTTCTCATTTCACTTCTTTTTCTCTTGACACTTTGTTCCATCTATTATATCGTACAGTTGTTGTGCAGGGAGGCACAGTTGTAATTATGATGGAAGATTGGCAAGCATTTAATGGGGTGGCGACGAGGTTTCGACGAACTAGAATGCACGTATCTCTCACCGCCGATAGACACTTCTATTTGAATAAGCACGCACTCGAGGGACTTGGAAATCCGAAGGCGGTCAGGTTTTTCTTTGATGTTGGCCGCAGCCGCGTCGGCATTCGAAAAGAATCTCCGGACGTCGAGCAATCGGTATTGGTCCGCGGAAAATCTCACAGTCGAGCCCTCGTGTCCGGCGCGCAGTTCTGCAACTATTACGGCATCAAACCGGAAGGACCGATCACCTTCCAGAACGTCCACGTCGACAGCGATGGAATGCTCGTCCTCGACCTAAAAACCGCCCGCCGCATCCGCCGGTAAGGGACACGAAATTGAAAAATTGGAGGCTGTCTGAAAAGGCGATTCGGAAAAGAGCGTGGGGAAATGATCTTTCTCCGTTCTGTGTTTTTCCTGTATTTTCTGTGCTTTCTGTGGTTCCGGCTTTAAAGGCTAACCACAAAAAACACAAAAAACACAAAAAATCACCGATGCCAATTTACTTAGTATCGAGCCAGACGGATTTCTTGCTCTCCGCGACGCTGACGAAGGCGTAGGCGTTGCGGGAAGCGACGATGTTTCGTCCTTCGCCGATGGTCGAGGCAGGAGATGTTTTAGAATTGCGGATGTTTCCGTCGTTGCTCCAGAGCAGTTGATCGCCGGCCCAGGCGGGGGTTCCGCCGCCCTCGAAGGTATCGAGCATCTGGGGAGGATCGAATGCTAATGTGCCGGAAGATGCGTGGGTGAGGTACATTCCGTGGTCGCGGGCCTCGCCGCCGGAGTACCACGCGACGGCGAGTCGACCGTTTTCGATCTTTAACGCGGGTCCCGACACCGGACACGCTTCGATCTTCCAACGATCGTCGCTGACATGAACTGGCTCGGTAAAAGTCTGCCAGTCCTTCGAGGAGATCACCGCGATGTGCCGAAGGCTCCCCTCATAAACGCGGCGATATCCGAGATAAACGGTTCCGTCATTACCGATCGCGATCGATGTCTTGCAGCACGGGCAAACGTCGTGGTCGATGCGGCGGTCGGTCCCAAATGTTTTGCCGCCATCGGTCGAGACAGAGAAATAAAGCTCGGCGTTTGGTTCGGTTTCCTCTTTCGGAGTCGGCGTTGCGCTGAGCAACGCGGTGTGATGGGCGTCGATTCCCGCTTGCGATGTTCCGGCGTTCAGATATCGCTCATCGAGCCAAGCGGCGATGATGCGTCCGTCCGGGGCGACCGCCAGCGAGTGCATTCCGTGCGATGCCGGAGCCGTGTCGCTGTGAACCTTGACCGGCTCGCCGAATGTCGCTCCGCCGTCTCGCGAAGCGGAAACGAAAAGCTGAGTTCCCTTTTTCGAATCCGGATAGATGGCCGTCCAGCCGACATAGATCGTCCCGTCCCCCGCCACCGCCATAGTCGGCGGATCGCCATACCACGTCCTCACCTGTCCCGGCTGCGGATTGACCCGCACCGGTTCGCCAAGAGTGTTCGGCGCATCGAACGATCGAGTATAAAGATCTCCCTTCCCGTCCGCGTCCTTTTCCACGTAGCCAACGAAGAACTTCCCGTTCGGCGAAGCGGCGATCACCGGCTCACTCGCTTCAGTGTCAGGACGCGAAACGCGAACTTTCGATCCATCCGTTGCCGGAGTTTCCGCCGTTGGAGTCTCAGCGACTTTCGAACAACCAAACGACGCGGCGGCAAACAATACCGCGAGCCCCAACAACTTCCGAACGTGATCCATAAACCGAATTATCTCAAAGCCGCTCAATTTCTCACATCTCATTTCTCACTTCTCACTTCCACGCTTTCCGTGTATCATTGCCCAAACTTTTACAAACCGGCACTAACTCTTAGCCCACAGGAGGATCTTCCAACATGCAACCGACGCGGGACAAGACACGCGGACGGTAAGTTGCCAGGCGCCGCAGATGGCGCTGGAAAATCGTACCTATCCTCGCTGATCGGGTTAGAAAAGCCCTGAATCGGCAATTTATAGAGGCGATCATTAAAAAGGATACTTATGAGTCGTAGCGGATCCCCAAGTGAAGAAGAGGACATTATTCGGAACTCACGTACGAACACCCTTTATCCGAAGGATTTTGGTGGGGGTCGATTTTTCACCGTCGTCTTTGAGGATGAATCAGGATTCGGGGTAAAACTCGCTCCGAAGACGATGGTCAAGGTCCTTTATATACCTGAGCGGAAAAATATCGAAGGCCTTCATATAACGAAGCTCGTTCGAGAAAAGGAGGTACAGAAACTTGATCTGAACAAGTTCGACTTTCAACAGCTAAGAGCCTTTCTTGAATTCATATCTTCATTGGATTTGGATTCGATTCCAGAACGACGCATTTCTCTGTCGGATGGAGCAGCGATAACACCCGAAGTTAGGG
>JBEBGW010000108.1:0-11474 GCA_040081025.1 Pyrinomonadaceae bacterium
CTTCAACATTCGACGGACCATGGCGTCGCTGCAGAGACGGAAGTCGACGCATCGATCAAGCCTTACGTACTGATGGTCGTCGGCGTGAACGGTGTCGGCAAGACCACTACGATCGGCAAATTGTCGCAGCGTATCAAGAACGAAGGGAACGATGTTCTGAGCTGCGCAGCGGATACATTCAGGGCTGCGGCATCGGATCAGCTCGAGATCTGGGCGGGCCGCGCGGGAGTGCCGATCGTTCAGCAGAAGCAGGGAACCGATCCGGCGGCGGTCTTGTTTGACGCGTTGCAATCAGCGAAGTCTCGCAATTCGGATGTGCTGATCGTCGATACGGCGGGTCGTCTTCATAACAAGGCAAATCTGATGGCGGAGCTTGAGAAGATGAAACGGATCGCCGGCAGGGAAGTCGAAGGTGCTCCGCATGAGACCTTGCTGGTTCTTGATGCTGTGACTGGTCAGAACGGGCTCGAACAGGCCCGACAGTTCACGAAGGTCGCTGACGTCACCGGCATCGTGTTGACAAAGCTCGATGGCACTGCAAAAGGCGGTATCGCCGTTGCTATCTCAAAAGAATTGAACCTGCCGATCCGATATGTTGGAATTGGCGAACAGGTCGACGACCTTATGGTTTTTGACGCTGAGAGTTACGTAAACGGACTGTTCAACTAATGGGCCTACCAGATCTAAAACTTGCAGTTGCGACGGCCGGGACTTTCGGTCCGGTCGATACAGACAGTCAGGATTATGTCGGAACGCGCCGGGCCCTTCGGCTTGCGGCGAACGGAGTCGGGCTTGTGAGTCCCAACCCATTGGTTGGCAGCGTCATATATTCATCACAAGGCGAGATCGTTGGCGAAGGAACATACATCAAGGACAACGTCGATCACGCTGAAGTAATTGCTTTAGCGGAGGCGGCATCGAAGGCGATCGGCGGAACTGCGTATGTTTCGCTTGAGCCGCACGATCATCACGGCAAAACGCCGCCGTGTACGGAAGCGTTGATAAACGCGGGTATCAAGCGGGTCGTTTGCCCGATCGAAGATCCGAATCCGCTTGTATCGGGTAAGGGATTTCAGCGGCTACGTGAGGCGGGGATCGAGGTCTCGGTTGGATTGCTCGCGGATGAAGCGGCGAAGCTGAATGAAAAGTTTATTTGCTGGCACAAGAAGGGCCGGCCGTTCGTGCATTTAAAGCTTGCGATGTCGCTCGATGGACGCATCTCGCTGAATAAAAGCGTCTCGACGGCCCTTTCGGGTGAAGCGGCACGCGCGCGGGTCCAGGAACTCCGTCACGAGTACGACGCGATCCTTGTTGGATCGAACACCGCCGTCACAGACAACCCCAGCCTCACAGATCGCAGCGGCTTGCCGAGGCGCCGTCCGCTTGCTCGTGTCATCCTTGATAACCGCCTGCGACTGCCGCTCGACGCGGCGCTCGCGACGACCACGGACGAGGCCCCGACGCTAGTGTTTACGAACAACATCGATCCCGAAGATGTTTTCCCGTTGACTGACAAAGGAGTCGACGTTATTCCTATCGAGGGCGGAGCCAGGAATCTTGAAGCAGTTTTGAACGAGCTGTATAAGCGGGATATTCAATCCGTCCTCGTAGAGGGCGGTACAGGCGTTGCCGGAGCGTTCATCGACGCTCGCCTCGTCGATAAGACGACTCTAGTGTATGCTCCGCTCATAATCGGTGGCAGCGAAGCACCGGTGGCGGTCGGTGGAAAAGGAGCCGAATCGCTCGCCGACGCCTTTCATCTCGTAGATGTTAGCGTAACGCCCTACGATTCCGATATCGAGATCACCGGATATCCCCAACAGGCTTAGCTGACGGTCTGCGACCGTCCCGACCGGTAAGAGACCGCTCGCTTAACAATGACTCGTTCGCGATTCGCCAAAAAATCACTCGGCCAGAATTTTCTTGTCGATGAGAATTACGTCAACAAGATCATCGCTGTCCTCGATCTAAAGGAGACAGATACAGTTATCGAGATCGGTCCAGGCCGTGGGGCGATAACTGAATATCTGGTGGAATCCGGTGCGAACGTTATTGCGATCGAACTCGACCGCGAATTTGTACCGATGCTGCGTGAACGATTCGCCGCGAACGATAATTTCTCGGTCGTCGAGGCCGACGCCATCAACTTCGATTTCGAACAGATCCTCAAAGGCCAAAGTCCGAAGGCGAAATTGGTTGCGAACCTGCCTTACTACATTTCAACCCCAATTCTTCAGCATCTTTCGACGCAACGGCATTTGTTTGAGTCGCTCGTGTTGATGTTTCAAAAAGAGGTGGTCGATCGCATCACGGCGAGACCGGGCGATTCAGACCGCGGGTTTCTGACGGTTCTTGTCGAGGCTGCGTTCGGGGTTGAAAAGCTGTTCGACGTCCCGCCGACGGCTTTCCGGCCAGTGCCGAAGGTCACGAGCTCGGTAGCACGATTCACCCCCAAGGCATCGGTAATAAAGGATGAAAAAGCCTTTCGCGATCTAATCAGTACCGCCTTCGGACAGAAGCGTAAGACGATCCTGAACAATCTCAAAGCCGTTTATCCGAACGCCAAGGACTCACTGGCGGACTCCGACATCGACGGGCAACGACGAGCCGAAACGTTAACACTTACCGAGTGGCTGCAGTTGATAGAGCGTCTCGAGGGCTTTTCCGAGCAGTAGCTTTGTTTGCTTGGAGTAAGATTTTTCGCAGGAAAAGGGACGGTTGCCGAGAGTTGCCCGTGGGAGAGGATCGACAGCCGTCCTAATTACATCATCGGCTTTCGCCGTGTGTATAGGTCTACATCAAAGGCGGAATCCAGCGCGTGTTTCAAAAGAAAAGTATTGTCTCGTTGTAATTTGACCTAATTTACCAAATATCGAGAAGACTTTCGTAGTATTAATTATTGATTATAAGCTCAGGGTTATGATAGGATAACTTTTAACAATCCGGCTGAGCCGGGCTTCCACATTGTTACTATCAAAAGCGGCCATCCTTGTGAGGCCGCTTTTTACGTTTAACCGTACTCGTCGGTAAGTGGAAATAAGAACACCTAAACGCGTCACTTCGCACTGTGGTATCCTATATCTCTAAGTAGGATAAGTATTTGAGTAGATTAGAGATAATACCTTTGGGCGGGATCGGCGAGTTCGGGATGAACTGCATGGGCATCCGGTACGGTGATGAGATGATCATCGTGGATGCCGGCATGGGATTTCCGGAGGAGACGCCGTACGGGGTTGATATTTCGATTCCGAACTTCGAGTTTCTCGAAGAATATCGAAACGACATCACCGCCCTTATTCTGACCCACGGCCACGAAGACCACATCGGGGCGCTCGCCTACCTTCTAAAGAAATTTAACATCCCAGTTTATGCTTCGCGGTTCACGCACGCGCTGGCGGAAAAGCGTCTGGATGAATTTGAGATGTTGAACGATGTCTTGCTGCATCGGGTGAAGGCTGGCGACGTGTCGAAGATCGGAGCTTTCGAGATCGAGTACATTCATGCATCGCACTCGCTGGTGGATTGTTTTTCGCTCGCGATCAAGACGCCGGTCGGGACAATCATTCACACCGGCGATTATAAGATCGACGACACTCCCGTGATCGGCCCGCCTTACGATCTGAAATCGTTGAAGCGATACGGCGACGAAGGGGTGTTGGTTTTATTAGCCGATTCGACGAACGCTACCGTCCCGGGCAGGACGCCATCGGAGCGGGCCGTGATCCCCGCGTTCCGCGAGATCTTTGAAGAGACACCCGGACGGCTGTTTGTCGCGACCTTTTCATCATCCATCCACCGTCTGCAGATCATCTTTGATCTCGCGCACGAATACGGGCGGAAGGTCTGCGTGCTCGGGCGTTCGATGATGAAGAACGTCGAGATCGCGACCGAGCAGGGATTAATCAAGGTCGGGCACGGAACGATGATCGAACTTGGCGAATCGCGAAAGTACGATGACGACGAGATCTGCTATCTGGTGACCGGTTCGCAGGGCGAGATGCGCGCGGCGCTGTGGAGCATGGCGACCGGGACGTATAAGGGCATGGAGATCGACAAGGGCGACACGGTCGTTCTTTCAGCCCGCATCATCCCTGGCAACGAGAAAAGCATCAGCCGGCTGATCGGGCATCTCTACAAGCGCGGGGCAAACATAATCGAAGAAAAGCGTCGGCTCGTACACGTCTCAGGCCACGCGTCGCAGGAAGACATCCGCATCATGGTCGAGACTGCTCGGCCCAAATATCTGGTGCCGATCCACGGAGAATACCGGATGCTGTTCCGACACAAGGAATTTGTTAAGAACCACGTCGCCGGATACCACGATGACAACATCGTGCTGATCGAAAATGGCGACGTGCTTGAGATAGACGAATTCGGCGCGAGGGTCGTCGAGAAGCACGAGCTGCATCGGACTTTCATCGATGAAGAATCAATGGGCGAGATCGAATACGACATTGTTCGTGAGCGGAAGAAACTCGCATATGGCGGTGCGATCTCGCTGGTCGTGACGGTAGACAAAGGCACGCATCGGATGGTGGGCGATCCGCAGATCACGCTGAATGGCGTCGCGGGCGTTGACCTGACGAACGGCTTCACGTCACACGCGCTCGAAGCGGTTTCCGCTGCCGTCAATGCAATGAAACGCGACCAAATCGCGGACCGAACCGTTTTCAAAGAAAACCTCCGAATCCACCTCAAACGCTACGTTCAAAAGGAACTCGGCACGAAGCCCGTCATCGTTACGACCATCGTCGAAGTCTAAAGATCCTTCTCGTACCTCCATACATCAAGATCAAACGGCCCTGATGCTAGCTGGACCGGATTGTTGACGATGCCGATTCGGCTCCAGCCGCACTTCTCGTAGAACCTTGCCGCCCTGTCGTTGCCGATGGCGCACGCTAGCCAGGCGGTCGTGAATCCGCGTGACTTGAGCCGCGATTCGGCATCGTTCATCAGCATCTGAGCGGCTCCTGTCCCACGGGCACCTGCGGAAAGGTAGAGCTGATATAGCTCGTCGTTTTTCAATGTACAAAATCCATACGGAATGCCCGGCGGGCCAATGGCTCGAGTGTCGTCGAGCAATGCCGGAAGGCGTTCGCGAAAACTTTCAAGTGTGCGGTCGTCTCTAAGCTCATGCGGAAGTATCGCGGCGTGTGCGTCCTGCAGGCCGTCGTACCAGATCTTCGCCAGGTGATTGATTTCGGACGCGTGCGGCGTTCGTATTCCGATCGTGGCTTGCATCTGTAATAGGTACGGCGAGAATCCGGCTTTCTCATACGCACGAACGGCACTGGTGTTGTCCGGATAGACCTCAAGACAAATGTCGGTCACACCCTTCGACAGCGCCCAGCGGTAGAGATCGTCGAGGATCAGATTGTTGATGCCTCTGCGGCGAAAGTCGGGGAGTACATACATCAGGCCGAGGTAAGACTGCCGGTCGTATTGGAGGTAGGGCTTCGCTTCTTCGATGCGAGCATAACCGCAGCCGACGGGCTTTCCGTCAACCTCGGCAACCGCGAACCTGACGTCGGGCGAAGCGACCAGTTGTTCGATGTCGTAATAATTGATCGGGTCCGGCTTAAGACCGGCATCGAAGGGACGCTCGGCCTCGATGACACCTTGCTCGAATTCAAGCAGCGTATCGAGGTCTTTCAATTCAGCTTCGCGGATCTTAATGTTTTCCATTTTCATCGAATCGTTTCGTATCGGACGCCAATCGCTCCTGATTTGCTTGCCGTCGATTGCTTTAGCTTAAGTTTGTGGCGCTGCTCTACGTTCTGAATGAGCGGCTTTCCTTGCCCAAGGATCACGGGCATGACGCCAAGCCAGAACTCGTCGACGAGATCGAGGTTCATAAATGTCGTGACGAGGCTCGCACCTCCGTAGAGCCAGATGTTTTTGCCGGGTTGGGATTTAAGATCGTTGATAAGCTCGGCGGCTCCGTCTTTTACGACGATCGGGTTTCCTTCAAATTCCGTCTTCGTTGTCGAAAAGACGTACCGGTCCATCTTGGTGATCGATCCGTAGAAGTTCTTCTCGAAATCGGAGCTCTTTTCGGTGATCTCAGGGTTGCCCCACATTTCGTAGCTCACACGTCCATAGAGCACGGCGTCGATCGCTCCGACGAGTTCCATCAGATCGGACGCTCCATCTTCGTCGCCAAAGGTGATCCAGTCGATCTCGCCGTTCGGCCCTTCGATGAATCCGTCGAAGGAAATAGCGGCAGATAGTATTACGTTTCTCATAATTCGTTTCTCGCGTGGGCCTTGTGTAAAGTCTAAATCTGCGGAAATGATGAATGCAAAATCACTTTTGAGATCGGCGAGGGTCGAGGTTGCGGCGGAGACGTTTGCGCTGGTCGGGATTTCTCGCTCGGGTTTGATGGGGTTGCTCGGCGACAGTTCCTTGAGCCCTCGGATGTCGGCGCCGTTCATGATCTTTATGGACCCCCACGAGGTGACGCTGATCCTGGACGAGATCGATCTCGGAAATATGCGTCACGGCTTGGTCGGGGCGAAGATCGAAAACGGCTATCGGATGCTGACGTTCAATGTCGTACTGGAGCTTTCGGTAGTAGGATTTATGGCCGAGATATCGAGGATCCTCGCCGACGCTGGCGTGACGATCCTTCCGCTATCGGCCTACTCTCGCGACAGTTTGCTGATCAAGCAGGACGATCTCGCGACTGCGCTGAAAGCTCTCGGGCCGTTCGTGGATGAGGTTTGTTGATAGTGATAGTTCTGAATTCGGAGGTCCGAATCGCGAACAGACGCCCAGCAGCCAACGCCATGTTGGTGGTTTTGTCAGTTTAGGTCTTTGGTGATAACTGCTTTGTACAGTTCGAGAATGCAAGATCGCCGGCTTCGCCTACCTTGTTCAATAAATTCACCAAGTCAACGGGCAGGTTATCAAATCGAAAAAGCTTTATCGTGTAGTCCACTGCCTTTCCGTCGGCTGTGCGCCAAGTTAGGTTCACGCTCCCGAACGGGGAAAGAGAATTCGGAAGAGGCCCATAGTAGTCCTTCCAAGTATTTGGCTTGAACGTTCCCATCGCACCGCGAACCGCGCGCATTTCTTCATTCGTAAACTTGTCTTGACACCAACCGCTGTCATTGGCGAACTGGCTGTATTGAATTACCCTGCGACGAAAAACGCTGCCGTCCGATTGGACCACAATGCGTGTATTGTTCGTGGTCGCCGGAGCGTATCCGTTGATCACATTGGAGTGATAAAACTGATCTATGACCCACGCACCCTTTCCTTCAGGCAACCCGGCGGCATCGGGCAGTTCAATTATTTGAGAGCCTACGGGTATGAAACTTCCAGCGCCGCCAATAATTGCCAGTGCTAGAATGCTTAGGCTAAGAGCTCGAAATGTTCGACTAAACTGTTCATTTGAAAAACACATAAGAATTTCAACTTATACATCTCCCAGACGTATTGCACTACCTGTTCGCAACGCCCGCCTCCGTGTTACCTTTTAGAATCCATAGTAGATCTGATTTTTCAACGTGGCCACCAATAAGCGGCGGTTCTTCTCTTTTTCCTGTATTCTCAAAGATAGGTACCACCCTTGATCCAATATACTTTCCGCGGAACATCGTACCTAAATACTTATTAGCACCGCCGCCGCGTCGCAAGACTACACTGTCCCGAATGGCCTCTTCCAATTCAACCGTGTCCCTTGCTTCCTCGCCGGTTGTCTCATTGTGCCAAACAGCATCGAATGTCGAACTGTTACCGCGTCTGGTCAATTTGCCACGCCAAACAACAGTCATTTTAATTTCACTCGGGCAGCAGCCTAGGCCTTCATAAATATCCTCTCTTCGGAATACTATCAGTGTCCAAAGTTTATCCGTCAGGACGGGAATTTCATCCCTAACGGTTAATTGCGCCGTTCTGATTTCTGTAAGTGTTCGTTTCAATCGGTCAAGCGTTTTTTTCTGGGGTTCCATCAACACAAGCTGCTTCTCATCATAAAAGGAATTGCCTTCGATCTTGTAGTGTTTGCCGTCAAGCGTGATGGTGAGGCCGCCATAAATACCATCATAAACTCCATCGCCCTTAATGATTTTCGTTTTCGTTCCCGGTAATTTGAGGTCTTTCAACAATTTTACGAGCTCTTGCAAATCCGCTGCGGCAATCTTCCTGACTGTTGTTTTCGTGCCTCGTGTTTCCCCAAAAGCTCCGTCGCTGTCAATCGAGTAACTATCGATCCTTCCGGCCCTGCCGCCGCCTTTCCCTTCGTAAATTGTCCATGTTTTGATCTGTTTAATTGAAAGTTTCTGCGCTTGGCCCGTAAAGGCACCGCCAACTACGAAAAAACCGAGCATTATCAATAAACTTAGAATTCTCTCTCGTGCCATTACGTTTTCTCCTCCGACAATTCGTTAAGAATTCGCTAGGTTTTCTATGCCGGCCTGATCTTTTACCGCACTGCGCCAACTTCACTTAGTTTTTCTTTCAATTTGGCAAATGTTTGTTTGCGTTTTTCCGTCAATACAGTAAATTTTGCATCGCCAAACGAGAATCCTTCCATCAGGAAACCTTTACCATCAAGCACGATTGTAAAATTCCAATACGGATAGTCATAGATCCGTTTCCCGTTCACGGTTTTCGTTCTTGTTCGAGACAAATCGAGTTCCTGCAGCAATCCAACGATCTCCTGCAACGCCTCTGCCTTCACGATCTCCGTCGTTTCACTGTTTCCGCGTCGTTTTTTCAGTATCCCGTTGCTGTCGAGCAAAAAACTTCTGCCGCCTTCACGCAAACTCAGGAATGCTGAAGAACTAATTTCCCAGGTTCTGAACGTGTTGCCTGACAGTTTTTGAGCTTCGGCAGTTATACCACCGCTAAACATAAAAACTCCGAGCAACATTATCAAAGTTTTAGTCATAGTTTTTGCGGCCTTTCAGACCTAATTGCCGCCTAGTTCACAGCTCAAATTTATTCCCTGCACCCTTTCATCATCCATCACGAAAGACAATTGAAGCTCATTGGTTCCTTTGAGTTCTGGTGTCCGTCGAGCATCCGGAAGTGATCAGGACTCATTTTTCGACGAGAACTAAACCTGAGCCGTCGACTCTGACCTTGTATGCTCCCGGAGTGTTTTCCTCGCCTTCGATCGCGATCTTGGCCACCAGCTTCTGCCGCTTCTTGACCTGATAACGGCCGACAAAACGGATTCCCCCGGGCGTTGTGAAATACGAGAATACGGATCGCCCTTCCTTGTCGTCCAGGTTCCTCAGACCCCGGCCGTAAGAGTCCGTCACCTGTGCCGAAACGTTTTGAACCACGTCATCTACTTTGAAATCGAACATCACGATAACTTCGCCCGGTCCAGCCTCAAATCCGAAATAGTAGGCGACACCCGCGCCGGCCGGCCATCGTCCCTTGACCTCATTTGATGTCATCGTCGTAGGCTTATCCGGGTCGGTAGACTGGGCGTCGGCAAGGCCGGCGAATACGGTGATCGATACCGCAACGATAGCCGCCGCGAAGGCCTTATACGTATACTTTTTCATAAAGTCACCTCCAGCAATTTAGTTACTCGAAGAGTTGACCGGAACGCGGGGAGTTTTTGCCGTTTTCTTCGCACATTTCTGCCTACCGCTAACCGGCAACGGCGGAAAATGCGATACACTTTGTCGAAATGTTCCCTCGTAAGGCGATCTTCGAGCGAAATTAGTAGCGAAAGCGACGGATTGGCTCCGGCTCTAACTTATATGTTCTGGAAAAACAAAGTAGTTTTCCTTACTGGAGCCTCCAGCGGCATCGGCGAAGGATTGGCGGTCGCATTTGCTTCGCGTGGAGCGGTTTTGGGTCTTGTCGCAAGACGTCGTGAAATGCTGGAAGACCTCGCGGTCCGCTGCGAGAAGGTCGGCGGAACCGCTCGCGTATTTGTGGCGGACGTAACCGATGTGCCGGCAGTCGCTGATGCCGCTAATGCCTTTCGCGATGAGTTCGACAAGATCGATATCCTGATCGCGAACGCCGGGATCGGCGGGAACGATGAGAAGACTCGGAGCTACGATCCGGAGTCAGTGAAGAAGGTGCTCAACATCAATCTCCTTGGAGCAGTGAACGCGATCCACGCGGTAGTGCCGGATATGATCGAGCGAGGCTCGGGACAACTTGTAGCGATCTCGAGTCTTGCAGGATTTCGCGGGCTGCCAAAGTCGGCGGCCTATTCGGCGAGCAAGGCCGGGATGACGGCGTTTTTTGAAAGCGTTCGGCTCGATGTCGCTGATAGGGGAATTGGAGTAACGATCATTCAGCCGGGGTTCATTCGAACTCCGCTCACATCCGCTCGAGCAAACAAGATGCCGTTCCTGATGGAACTCGACGACGCGATTCCTCACTTCATAAATGCGATCGAGAAGCGAAAGCGATTTGCGGCCTTTCCCTGGCAGTTGGCAACCATCGTTCGGGCGGGAAAGTTCATGCCCGCGTGGCTTTATGACCGCATCGCCGGCCGTGCCCGCTACCGAGAATAATGATATTCTAACCCTTGCCCCGCTGATTTCCCCGTTGCTGTAACTGCCTTTATATGACTCTTTTACAGGCAATAATTCTAGGAATAGTTCAAGGATTGACGGAGTTCATTCCGATAAGCTCAACGGCTCATCTTGTGTTCGCGAGCCGATGGACGGGCATCTATAACGGCGACCCGCAGCAGATCACGGCGACGATGGCGGTGATCCAGTTGGGGACGCTGGCGGCGGTATTCGTGTATTTTGCATCGGACATCTGGGCGATTTCGTCGGCGTTTGTTCGCGATCATTGGGCGCTGTTAACAAATAAGCGCGGAATGCGGTTCTCGGGCACTGACGGCGTGCGGCCGATCTGGCTTTCGAGTGAATCGTGGCTCGGCTGGCTGATCATTATCGGATCTATCCCGATCGGAACTATCGGCCTTTTGTTCAAGGATTTTATCGAGGGCGAGGGGACGAAGAACCTTTGGGTGATCGCGACCATGCTCATCGTGATCGCGTTGTTGTTATTGGTCGCGGAGAAGGTCGGATCACAACGAAAAGATATTAAGCATCTTGGTATTTGGGATGCGATCGTCGTCGGCTTTTCGCAGGTGCTAGCGCTGATGCCGGGAGCGAGCCGGTCGGGTTCGACGATCATGGGTGGCTTGTTCGCGGGGCAGAAGCGAGAAACTGCCGCGAGGTTTTCATTTCTGATGTCGATCCCGGCGATCGGTGCAAGCGGGCTTCTGCAGCTTAAGGAAGCGGTCGATATACTTCCGCCGGATTCGTTCGTTCCTTTACTGGGAGGCACGATCGCGGCGGCGATAGTCGGATATCTTTCGATCTGGTTTCTTATCGCTTTCTTACGAAAGAATTCGACGATGATCTTTATCGTCTATCGCGTTGTATTGGGGACAGTGATCCTTGTCCTGCTTTGGCAAGGTGTATTGAGTCCGCACGCCTGAATTGCGGAGGCCTGACCGTTAGGGAGGGCTATCT
>JBEBGW010000109.1:0-11421 GCA_040081025.1 Pyrinomonadaceae bacterium
GATATTCCTTATCGAGCAGCGTCCAAACGTGATAACCGCCGACGCCATTGCTGTCCATCACCCACGGATCGAGCCCGTCGGCCTGGATGCGAGTCGCCCACTCCATCGCGGCATTGAAATTTGCCTGAGCCAGTTCGCCTGCGTTCACCGCCTTTTCGTCGTGCAGATCGATGTCGATCGCGAACCATTTCGCCGTGCTGTGATCGCTGATCGAGTGCAGCCCGATCAGATGTCCGGCCTGCTTGCCCGAAAAATGCCGCTTCAGTTTATCGATCGTGACCATGTCGGTCCCGAGCTTCCGCCTCTCCGGGATCGGCAGCATCACAACCTTCACATCGCCGTGCGACACCGTGTACTGGCTCCAGACGTCCCGCCGGTTCACCAGCCGCTCCATCGCCCATTCAGCCAACTGCGGCGAATAGTTATGCCACTCGTGAGCGACCCACAAGAGATGTTTATTCTTCTGAAATTCGAACCAAGGAGCTTGAGCCATCGATTACGCAGCCTTCTCCCACCCGCTCACAAAGTACTTCGCCGCCATCGCGTCGAACATCGCCTTCGCGACTTTCTCGGTGCTCGCGACCTTGATATCGCGTTCGAGCGGGGTCTTGCGGTTCGGGCTGAAGTCGGTGAGGTAGACAACGTACGGCGGAAACTCGCTTGATTCTTCCTTGTTGGTCTTCCAGATCATCAGCTTGCGGACCATCAGATTTTCCTTCATCGTCTTGGTATAAACGACGCGATCGATCAGCTTACTCGGTGACCGGCGTGACGTATCCGCGGAGGCGTCGGCGTCCTGTACGTCCACAAGATCCGTAACCTGTGTAATGCTCGTCTCTTCGGCGCTCGCTTCCTTGTCGTCGCGGATGCGGATGAACTGCGGCGAGATGACGCTTACGAGTGGCATTCGCGAAAGGGCCGTGAACTTCTTTCCGTTCCAATCGAGCACCATCCGATTGACCGGCCCGCCGCGGGATCGTTCGGCGATCATATCCAGACACGACATCTCGATCACCGGCCCGGGCTTGATCATCTCGTAGGCGACATAGTCGTTGTTCACGGCAACGTAGTCGGACGGCACGATCTGTTTCTTGAACTCGGTAACTATCTTCTTCCGCTCGTCGTCGGTAAATCCTCCACCGACACGGGTGAGTTCCTGATAAGTTCCGTCCGGCCGTACGACCGCGACCAGCAGATCGTGGAGCATTCCTTTGCGGTTCTCGGTTCCTTCCGAATATCCGATGATCGCGGCGTCAATCGTGTGCTTCGCCTTGATCTTGTACATCCCCGCCTTGTCATGGCGGACGACGATACCCTCGGCCCCTTGCCCGACGACCCAATCGACATACAGCTCCATTATCGATTCGGTCTTGTGAACTTCCTTGTGTTCGACCGTCTGTACGCGCTTCGCCTTCGAAAAGAATTTGTCGAGCGACGAAAAAACCTTCTTTGTCTCGGTGACCGGGTTGCCGTCCAGTTCGACAATGTCGAAGACCGCGAGCGACAGCCGTTCCATGTCGGCTTTCGACGATGGCGAACGCAGAACGCCGAGAACCTGTTCGAGCGAACGCACGGTCGCGACCGCGTCCGGCAGAAAATATTCCGCGGCGAACACGCAGGATTGTACCTTCGTTTTTTTGAGTTTATCAGCGGCTTCGTCGAGGCAGGGAAGTCCGGTGCGGACTGTTCCGCTTGGATGGATGGAAATGATGTTCTCGCCGTCGAAGAATACAAGGCAGAACTCGCCGTCATACTTTCTCGTGACGAACCATCCCCGGGCGGCGTGGATCTTGCCGATGTCCGCGCCCGAAACGGCCCTCATCGCCGTGCTCAGTTTGCGCTTGTAATCGACCGCCTTCGCCTGCAGCGACGGGTCATTCAGGTCTGACGCCTTGCCGATGAAGTAGTCGAACTTGCCCTTGAACTTTTTCTTGTCGTATCCGGCGTCCATTATTCGGTGATCACCTTCGGCCGTTTCAACTCCATGTTCGACATATGCAGCAGCAGGCAATAACTTTCGCCTTTCACGCGGCCCTCTAAGAAGGCGTTGTAAGGCTTACCGCCGCGGTTCATCACCAGGGGCTCGTCGCCCTTGTCGCCGCCGCGAAGCAGCAACATCGAATCGCGTTTCGCTAGGTCCTCGGCCATCTGATAAAGGAAGTCGAACGTCAGTCCGTTGACGTGCACGACCTGTTTCGTGTTTGTGAATACAAAACGCTTTACCGCTTCTTCCTTCTTGATGAACTTGCCCGTCCAGCGAACTGGAACCTCGGCGTTCATGTTCTGCGTCGATTTGATTCGCGGCCGCCGCGTTTTTAACTCTCCGTCTGGCTCGTATACAAGCTCGAACTCTTCTACCAAATGTACGATCCCACGCGGCGAAACATAGACTTTCGACGTATCCGTCAGGAACATCCCTGTCAGGTCCATGTCGATCTCCGGATCGTCTTTCACCAACGCCTTCGCGACCTTGTTCAGATCCTTGTGTTTCTTCAGCAGCACCGGCAATTCGTGCTCCGAATCCGCCTTTAACACGCGCACGTTCGCAGTCGGTTTGCCTTTGCCGTCGACATACCGGACCTCACGCTTGCCGTACAGCGTCTCCACCGCCACGACCGCATCCCGATTCTGTGCATTGCTAATGTTTATTGCCATTACAAGAGATCAAAACTAATATCATCCGCCGAGATCTCGACTTCTTCCTGAGGCTCGAGCACAGCAGCCTGATTCAGCTTCAGATAGTCGACGTCGCCGTCCTTCCCGATGATCATGAACGCGTCCTTGCCATTGCCGACGATGTACGCGGCGTCGTGTTCGATTCCCCCACGATAGCTGAACGGGAACTTGTACATCTGTCCGCTTTCGAGATGGTCGGTCAGATAATCGAGATCCGATTCCTCCGCCGGGTCGAGCACGTACACCGACTTCACGACCAGCCCAAGATAATCGTCGACCTCGGCCTGATCTAAAACATTTGTCAGACCGAACGACGCCTCAACCATGTCTAGCTCCTTGCCGTCGAGATCGACGGGCACCAGCTCCGTCCGGTCGATGGAATCGCCCTTCTCGTTCACGACCTCTAGCGCGGAACCGCCTTTTTCTATCAGCGTCTTCCCATCCGCAGCAAGAACCTTAAGTTCCGCCGGCTTTCCCTTCTCATCGAACGCCTCGACCTCGACGCGCCCATAGAGATCGTCGCGGTCGATGCGTGTGATCATCACCTCAAACTCGTTTCCGTCCAACGATAGCTTCAAGCTCTTAGCCATTATCTGATTGCTCTAATATGCCTTTTGAAACCACATCGGGCAAGGCCTCTACTCAGTTTCGCCGTGTCCCAAAATAATTTGTCCCACTGTCCCACACACATGAAATTTGCTGTTTTACGCCTATTTTTAGATTTTCAAAGACCCGAGCACTGAGTAGTTATCTCGGGTCAATCAGATTGCCACAGATGCAACAACGCGTCAATACGTTTTGGGGTAAATAAAAAGAGGCTCCTATTTCATATGAGCCTCAAAGGTTAGAATTGGAATTGCCTACTTGCTGGCGGCCATTGTCTTCGGCCCGCCGACGAGTTTCATTTCATCGACCACCCACTTCGCTCCGCCGACCTTCTCGGTCGCCCAGAGCACGAAGCGGATGTCCACGGCGATCGTTCGATTGCGGTTCGGGTCATAATAGAAATCGTTTCCGAGGCCCTCGTAATTGCCGTCAAAAACAAGCCCGACCTGTTCGCCGCTTCCGTTCAGAACCGGTGAACCGCTGTTGCCGCCGATGATGTCCGTGGTCGCCAAAAAGTTGACTACGACATTGTTGTTCTCACCGTATCGGCCGAAATCCTTGGCCGCGTACAGGTCCTTTATCTTCTGCGGCACGTCGAACGGGTTCACGCCGGTGTCTTTTTCGAACATTCCGGTCAGGGTCGTAAACGGCGTGCGAAACTCGGCTTCACGCGGGCTGTATCCCTTGATATTGCCGAACGTAAATCGCAGCGTGGAGTTAGCGTCAGGATACGGCGTGAGCCCCTTCATTTCCGCCATACCCTGCTGATATAGAAGGCGGAGGCGGTCGATCTTCGACGCGAACGTCATTGCACGGGCGTTCGCTGCATCCTTAGCCTTCTTCAAGGCAGCCGCAAAACCTTTAGGCTGATCGCGTTCGGGTCGGAAATCCATCGTCTGCGGGCCATACTGAGCCGCGATCGTTTCGGGTTTCCAGTAATCGCCCTCGGCAATGTTCCTCGCGAATTCCTCTTCCGCCGCACGTCGGGCACTGCCCTGAAACGTACCGAAAAGGCTCTCCGCACCATCGAACTTTTGGTCGGCCGGCAGTTCGTCGAACTTCTTGAGATAGAACTCGATCAACTCCCGCTCGTAAACCGGTTCGCGGTCCTCAAGTGCCTTCTTGGCCTCTTCGACCTTTGCCGCCTTAGCCGCGTCGTCCAGCATCTTGTTCTGTGCGACAGCCGCATAGATCTGACCGAACATAGGCATCGTCGGATCGGGCATACGCCGCGCGAGAATATCGAGCTTCGCGTATTTATTCGACTCTGCCGACAGCGCGGCAAGCTCGCTTAGAACCGTGCCGTATTTGGCTTTACGTGCCGCATCACCGGCAACCCAAGCCGCGAACTGCTTCTCCTGCTCACGCCGCTTCTCGACCACTTGCGACTGGATAAGCCGCATCCGTCCGCCATCGAAAACCTTGAAAGAATTGTCAAAGTTCGCGATCTCCGACTGGAATTTGATCCGCTTGTCCTCGTCCGTTTGACCTATCTCACGCAGCGCCGCACTGCGTGCGTCCAGCCATGACGAAAGAAAAGGGAAGTTAGCGTCGCGCGCATATTCGATCGACTGCGACTCACGATAGCGTGTGGTCCCGCCCGGAAAACCGAGCACAAAGACGAAATCGTCTTCCTTCGATCCACCTATGTTCATCGTCAGAAAACGCTTTGGCTTGTAAGGGACGTTATTGGGTGAATACTCAGCGGCGGTGCCATCCGGAGCCGTGTAAGCTCGAAGGATCGAGAAGTCTCCAGTGTGTCGAGTCCACTCGAAATTGTCCGGGTCTCCGCCAAAAACACCGATGTTACGGGGAGGAGCGAAGACGACGCGTATGTCCTTTATCTGTCGCGTTTGGAAAAGATAATGGTAGTAGCCGTTATTCAGCGTCTGGACACGAACGATCGATCCCGCCGGGGCCTTCGCCTGCTCGGCTTCAGTCAGATTCTTGATCGCGGTCGCGAGAGCTTCACCAGTTATGGGTTCACCACCCTTGTTGACCTTCGCCGTAACGTCTTCGGTCCTTTCCGTTATGTAGATCGAATAATCTTTCGCCGCTATCTCGCCAGCCCGACTGTCCGTCTTGAAACCGTTTTCGACAAGGTCGTTAGTCGGCGTCGAGGCCGATACCAGAGCGTCGAAACCGCAGTGGTGATTCGTCAAGATCAAGCCGTCGGGCGAAACGAACTCACCGGTGCAGCCGATCGAGAGGCGTATGATCGAGTCAGTCAGGCCGCCGCCCGCAGGGTTGTACAGTTCCTCCGACTTGAGCTTTAGGCCTCGCTTCTTCAGGTCGCGGATGGAGGCGATCTTGTCCGGCATGTACATCCCTTCGTCAAAGAGGGCAAATGCGGGCATAACCGAAGTCGCAAATATTGCGACCGTCAAAAATCCGGAAAGCAAAGAGTTTCGATTCGTTGTCATATGAGTTGGGGTCCTAGGCTGCATATAGCAGAACTTATGAGTATATAAGGGATCACGGCGGAGAGCTAGTCGATGCGGCTCGACATATTGGACTCCATTCGCATAAATAAGGTTCGATTTAAGATGATACTCGACCTGATTTACAAATCTTTTCATTCGTCTGTCGGCAGTTCGGCTATTATTCGAATGTTTCAATCCTAGTTGGGAGGGCACGCCGAATATGCGTTCGATTGGATCTCTTTCTGCGTTAGTTCTGCTTTCCTTCGTTCTCTTGTCCCTCACGGCGTTGGGCCAGGATCATCTCCTACCGGCTCCTCCGGAGATCAAGGTAGTCGAGCAGCCGGACAGCCCAGTCAGGCTTTCGATCACAGGTGTGAGGAAATTCGACGGCCAAATCCGGAATATCGGCCTAAAGATAGAGAATCTAAGCGGCAAGGGGCTCGTCGCTGTTGCTACTCGGGGCATGACCAAGGATGAGATCGACGGGCAGGCCAGTTGGAGTACGCCGTTGAGATCTGGCCATTCTGCCGGGCTGATAGCTATGTCCGCGAAGCCGATCGAAGGCGAACGGAGCCTCCTTATCGACGCTGCGATGTTCGAAGACGGAACCGTTTGGGGTGAAGACAAGAGCGGCAACGGCGAACTTTTCAAAGGAATTCGAGCCGGAAGATTTCGGCTGATCGCCGACCTGACAGAGCAGGTCGGAAAGGGCGACGAGGCGGCCCTCCGAGCCTATTTGGAACGCAGGCCATATTTGCCGGAGTACGCGAGAATCGAGAAGAAGACAAAGTTTGAAGAGGGATTCGTTCGCGGGTATGGTGCTGAGATGTTTAGCTTTCAGCAGGACCTGAAGGACCGCCCGGATATCGGAGCGGTAGCAACACGCCTCGCGGTCCTAAGAGAGCAAATCGGCGTTTCGTCGCGTGGAAAGGGCAAGCGCATCGCAAAGACGTTCAGCATCGACGACATCCTTAAGATCGAACGGATCGAGATGGATGGACGGGCGGTTGAACTTAACGACGAGTTTACGGCGGGCGATGATTGGATGCGTGGGGTGGTTGTCACGATCAAGAATGCGTCAGCAAAGCGGATCGTGAGCCTTACGGTGAATGTCGGCTTTCCCGAGTCGACGGCGACTGGGAACATGATGATGTATTCGACGACGTACGGACGGCGTCCGGGCTTGCGACCTGAGGTAAAGATAGCGGAACGCCCGATGATCGATCCTGACTCTTCCGTCCAGATCAGCTTCGGCGGCGAGGAATTCGTCAGGTTAACTCGATTTCTCGATGAGCGACATCCGCTAAGCCAGCTTTCGCGGGCCGAACTCGGATTCGGCATGATCCATTTCGATGACGGCACGGCCTGGTCGATGGGGAATATGATGAAGCCAGATCCCGGAGATCCGAATCGGTGGATCCCCATCGGAAAAGCAAAGTAAAAAAGAGCCGGCGTTGACCGGCTCTCTTACTTAATACTGTCTTCTAGATCAACGTTTCACAAGCGTCGTCGGTTCGGCCGGGAGGAAGAAGCGTGGATTCACTGGCTTATCATTTACTCGCAGTTCGTAGTGGAGATGCGGGCCGGTCGAACGTCCGGTCGAGCCTACCAATCCGATCATTTCGCCTCGATTGATTGTTGCTCCTGCCTCAACCTCGATCTTCGAAAGGTGACCGTACCTTGTCGTCAGGCCGTTGCCATGATCGATCTCGATCATGTTGCCGTATCCGCCCTTGTAGCCAGCCTCGCTGACGATCCCGTTACCCGGTGCAACGACGATCTCGCCACGCTCGCCGTCGATATCCATGCCCGCGTGAAACTCATACGTGCGGCCGCCAAACGGATTGCGCCGGAAACCGAATTCGTTATTGATCTTCGAAGCGTGCGGCCAGATCGACGGCAGGTACAACGGGTTGGTCGAAGCCTGGATCGCTTTCATCACCTTCTCAAGCTCCGGGCCTTCCGCATCGAGTTCCTCAGGATCCACCGGGCCACCTGCGTTGAACGAGAATTCGTCCGATTCGTCCGGACGTGAGTAATCGATCGCTTGGCGTTGGACGGGAGCGGATGCTGTCAGTTGAGCGGCGGCAGGATTCGCAGTTGCCTCGGCGAGATCCAGATTCGAGAGAAATCCGCCGTTCACAACGCCGTAAAGTCCGGCAGAAAAAAGAGAAACAAAAATGATCGCTGAAAATGCTAACGCACCGTTTTGGATCCGCTTGTTCGAAACCTCAACCCGGTGGATAAAAATTTTTGATCTATTAGAACGTTTGAATAAAAAAGTAAACGGTTTACCGTTCTTCGTCATTATGCTGTAAAGCTCCTTCTGTATGAATCTCCGTTGGGGGAATTTATCGTCCCTTTAGGCGGAATCACGCAAGAATAGCCGCGAGCGACTAACGCGAAACCGAACAATTAACTAAGCAAATATATCTGCTCTGAGTGGGTTCAAGGCCAGCAGACAAGCCCAAATCTTTAAAGATTAAAAGTAGTGTAACTTCCAGATAGCACAATGGCAAACGGCACCCGTCCGTTCGCCACGTTAGAGAATACCAAAGCCTGTGGAAAAATCCTAATCGTGCTTTCGCTTGCGACCGGAGAAGCTCTTGAATATCAGAACGCCGACGCCTAGCAACAGCGCTACGAAAACGACAACGATCACGATCTTGACCGCAAGCGTGACAAAGCCTACAAATGCTATAAGGCTTTTAACCAGAACAATTAAAAGGGCAATGAGTGCTAAAACGCTTCCGATGATTCCGGTTGCTTTCATGATCGCTATACTCCCAAAAACTTCTTAGAAATTATAACCGCCGCCGACATCAATATCCTAGCGATTTCCCCAACTTCCGTATCGCTGCTCGCCCGTCTCGCTTGACCGGTAGCTATGTTCGCCCGTGTCCGAGCGGCTTGTTAACTTGCCGGAAAAGAATGGAGCCGGACGTGCTGAATCAAAATCTGACCACTTTCCGGCATCTTCCTTCGGCCTAAAAATGTAGCCGCGGAGGATGTAAATTCCAAGTCCGATCAGCATAGCCGGTAACACGCCGCGCATGAGGCCTTTTAACCCAAACACAGTTTGGAGCATGAATGCCAGACCAAGGATGCCTAAAACAATTCCCCACAGCTTCGGATTACCCTGAAACCGTTTGACAAGGATGTCTTCGGCGACGTCGGGCGTGACGCCGGATCGGATCATTCGAGCCGTCCGCCATGCGTCGAGTGCGGAAAATGCCCACATTCCCATGAATCCGAGAACGAACAGAGCCGAGCCGCCAGTTAGTACGGCAAGCTGAAACAGCCCGATAAAAACGCCGAAGTAGACGAGTGCTTTGACTGTCTGGCCGTTATAGGCGGCTCCCAAACCAGGTACAACGGACAAGATGAACGCGATGAACGGCGAAGTGCTTTTACGGACGTACGGGCCGTAGTTCGAGCTATTCTGCTGCCGAAGCAGGTCTACGCCCATTACGATGCAGTCCTGGCAGTAGGGGAATCCTTTGATGCGGTGATCGCACGCGGGGCACAGCGGTTTGCCGCATGCGTTGCACTGAACGACAGCACCATTTTGTGTGTGGTAGGCGCAATTCATTTATTCGTCGTTCTTCACCTCGGTAGGGCCGTCAACCGTCGTTGGAGGATCTGATGGCTTGTTGCCTCGGGCCTCATTAAGGACTTCAGCACCTTGTCGATACGTTTCTTCCGCTAGCTGAACACCTTGAGCGTAAACGCCCGATATGGAACCGTCTGCCGAAACGGTCTGGCTGAATGCGAGAAATGCAACAAGCAGCATTCCGGCGACAGGAGCTAGCTGCGGAACGGAGATCGGGAAACGCAGGCCGCGAGCCCATTCGCCGAATCTTTCGGAGAGCGAAGGCTTGATCTGTTTCGCGAGCTCGCTGCCTGTCGTTAGGTTGAGAATCCGCTGATGCAGGCCAGCGGGGACCGGAAGCTCGTCGAGCTTGTAATTCACGATCGCAGCAAGCGAGCGAACGACCATCCCTGGAAGGTCGGTGCATTCGTCGCAGAGCACGGCATGGCGTTCCCAACGGTGGAAAACACTAGCCGGCAGGAATCCATCAAGGTAATCCGTGAGATATTCCTCAAATTCCGAGCAGTTAACAGTTGCGTCGGGCACGGTACGGGCCAGAATGCCGGCATCCAATCTAGACATCGCGGCTTGCGGCTCAGCAAGTGTACGGCAAGCGGCAACGGCGCTCTTTACATCGTTCAGAAGCGAGTGGCACAGCGGGCAGGCGAGCGCGTGAGCCGCTACAGCCTTGTGCACCGAAGCTTCGAGTGAGCGTTCCAGATAGTCGGAAAGCGATTCCTCGAATGCGGTGCAATCTATGATTTTTTCGTGCCCGTTTGCCATTAGTCTAACCCCTTGAATCTAAACCTTTTTAGGTTGACGCCATACGCCTTCGCTTTTGCCTCTCACCTGAACCCGGTCGCTACCGCTCCCGGTTCTGACCTATACCGTGACCACTCGCATCCGCTTCAATATCTTAGCCAGTTCGATCCGTCCGCGATTGATCCTCGATTTCACTGTACCTTCGGGGATCTGGAGCATTTCGACGATCTCCTGATAGCTTAGCTCCTCGATATCGCGAAGGATGACGCACGTTTTCAGATCGCCGGGAAGTTTGTCTATTCCTTCCTGCACTTGCGCCGAAAGTTCGCGGCGTTCCATCTCTTTGTGAGCACTCGTGCCGACCGCTCGGAGATGGTATTGGTGATCGTCAACCGCCTCGGCCATCGTGTTTTGCGGGTTTCGCTGCCGATGGCGGTAATCGTCAATTATCAAATTGCGTGCCAGCCGCATTAGCCAATTCGCAAGGTCGCCTTGCCTGGAGTCGTACTGGTCCAGAGTCCGATAAATTCTGATAAAGACCTCTTGCGTAAGATCTTCGGCTCCTTCGGCGTTCGACGTGAATCGATATGCAAGGTTGAAGATACGCCGCGAGAATGCGGTCACGATCTGTTCCCAGGCAACGCCATCCCCCGACCGCGCTCGGCGGACAAGTTCAGCCCCGTTGATCTCGGCAGACGCCTTTAAAGCTTCCAAGCTCAATTCTCCGAACGATTTAGCCCTGACTTCCTCGGGCAACAAAGCACTAAAGCCCGCCTTGTCAAAGGTAGTTTACGATACCAGAGAAGTCGAAGTTCCGACAAAATCCGTATACGCCGGTTTGCCCAGAGCCGCCGACCTGTCCACAGTTCTCCGATCGGTCGGATTTGTCATAATCGACGCCAGCAGAAATGCGCGTCTGGCACCGCGTTTTTTGAAGCCGGTTACGCCAGCCTCGCGCCGAACACGGACTGCCACCCATCAGAGTCAGATTCCGGCGATAATACCCGCTACCAGACAACAGGCCTATCGAAGCCGGCGGATTCGCGTTCTTCGCGTGAATACAGTATCTTCATTGGTTTGTGCCCGCTTACGAGTCGCGGCGCAATTCGAGAACATTGCGCAAGTATCTAAAATTCGTATTACTTTTTCTCTTCGCCGTTTTCCTCTTTTGGTTTTTCGGCAGGGGGCTGGATTGGGTATTGGTGCGCCAGAGTCTGGCGAAGGCGAACGCGACCTACGTCACGGCCGCTGTACTGATCATTTGCCTCGGCTATTTGCTTCGGGCCGTTCGCTGGCAGGTGTTGCTTGCCCCGATAACGAAATCGAGCTTGAAGGAATTGTTTGCAACGACGACTGTTGGAT
>JBEBGW010000110.1:0-11403 GCA_040081025.1 Pyrinomonadaceae bacterium
GGAGCAGAAACGGTGGTCAACGTTTCCGGCGGCGGTGGTGGTGGCGGCGGTCAGTTAATGGCGATGTCGGCGACGGTGAGCGTAAGCGCGAAATCAAAGGCGCGTGCACCGAAGCGAAGTGTCGGCCGCGGCGTCGGGTATGGGTCAGGCTCGGGCAGCGGATCGGGCTACGGGGGGGGTTCGGGCTCGGCAGGTGCCCCGCCGCCGGCGGCGGCTCGAGTCGTATCGGCCGCAAAGGCCGTTGATTTAAAGCTGCCCGATTATCCGGGAGGAGCAAAGGCGGTCGGCGCGAATGGAATAGTTGCGGTACAGGTAACCATCAGCGCGAGCGGAATTGTAACGTCGGCAAGGGCCGTTTCGGGGCATCCCTTGCTGCGAGCACCTTCGGTTAAGGCCGCCGAGGCCTCGACATTTCTACCGGCAATGGCAGGTGGCGTTTCACGAACCACCGTTATCATCGTCAAATACGATTTCAACGTTGATCGAGTAACGGCGGCGGTACATCAGGACGTTGATGGCGAGCTAATTGTTGCCGAGCCTCGAGTTTTGTCGCCCGAAGAGACACGCGAGCTACGCCTCAAACAAAAGTTCCACACGTGGCTCTATGCGATTGTCGGGCGCATCGAAAAGAAAACGTCTCCCACACCTAATGAATCGACGTTTGTCCGCGATGGGCAGGCGAGTGTTGAGCTAACGTTTGCCGGTACTGTTACTCCGAAACTTCTTGCGCAGTTGAAGGCTTTTGGGTTTGAGGTCGGGAAGTCGTCGGGTTCGTCAGTTGTCGGAACAATCGCGGTTGAGAAGTTGCGGGAGTTGGCGGCTGTCGATGAGGTTAAATACGTGATGCCGCGTATGTTCTGACATCGCGTAGCGATGAGTGATCGTAGCCGTGCGTCTTAACCCACGGCTATGGAGGATAGAAATTCCTTCGCGTCAGCGACGGATGAAGTAATATCCGGCCGATCGAAATTTATCAATCGTCGCTACGCGACGAGAATGAATCCTTTCCTTTCCGTGGGTTGAAACCCCCGGCTACAGTCAGCCGTCGCTATGCAACGAAAGCAAAGCGGCGGCATAGCCGCAAAGAATCCTTTGGAAAACGCCTAGGAAAAGTAGAACTTGTCCGCAAATAGAGCGGCGGAGCCGCACGAGGCTGTGCATGCGTCACGTCCTGATATCGCTCTTGCTTACGCGCGAGCATGCGCAAAAAGCTAGCGCGAAATCGTCAACGCGGGAAAGGGAGGATTTTCGAGATGCGAAGAGTGATCGTGTTGGCGTTGTTATTGGCCGCGGTGGGGATGGTTTCGGGGCAATCACTGAAGCCGGAGAATCCGTATCCGATGAGTGTGGGTATCAACAAGGGCACGTCGGACAGCCTTGTCGGGACGCAGTATTGGTATTTCACGGCGCTGCCGGGCAGCAACCGGTTTACGGTGAGATTCACTTCGCCGACGGCGCTCTATGGAGCGCAGATGAATACGGTGGTGTCGATCACGCTGTATGACGAGAAGCGGTCGTTCAAGATAACGAAAACCGTCACGTCAAACAAGACCCAGCGAGAGGCGACGTTCTCGGCGGACAACGTGAAAGCGAAGATGAAGATCATCGTCGCCGTGGTACCGCCGAATCAGAACCTGATCAGGATGGGCGGCGAATATGAGCTGGAGGCGACGGGAAGCGTGCAGTTTGCTACCGGTTCGAGCAAGGCCGACCCGATCGTTCAGACGTACGATTCGAAGATGAATTCCTATGGCGCCACGAGATTCCTGGCAGACGGATCGATCGTTGCGTCAGACGGGACCACGGGTACGTGGAAAGCATTCGACCCCGAGAACCGGATATACACGATCCAGATCGAGTCGTTCAAATTCTCGCTGCAGTACCTGCCCGGCTATGGTTTGGTGAGGACGAGCGATCCGAGCTTGATCGTCTTTCAGGCTCTGCGAAGGTAGTTCTACTTTATTTCGACGCGGATGAGGCGCAGCGGATTCTTGCTCCGGTTGATGATTCGATGCGGCGCTTGGGGCGGCATCCATTCAGCGTATGGCGTTTTGGGCGGGGACGCCTGCGAGCGGGTGTCGTAGAGGAGTTTACCGTCGGCGTCGAAGTCCTGGATGTCGTCCTCGGCGATGATGTAGAGCAGGCTCGGCATTCGGTGCATATGCAGCGGTTCTTTTTCGCCGGGAGCGACAGTCACGGAGAGCACTCGCACGCGGTCGTTCTCAAGGATGATCTTGTGATTGCCGGGCGCGGCGGTGACGGCTTCAAGTTTGTCAGGCCACTTCGCCACATCGGGGTCGGCTTTGAACGAGCCTGTTGGTTTCTTTATATCAACCAACATCAATTCACCGTCGGTCGTGCCGATGTTCTCTTCGGAGTGAGTGACATCGGCGAACCACATCGCTGCTCCGGCGTTTACGTCGAGTTCGACGGTCGTGTTGCCGCTGACTCTGCGGCGGTGATCCGTGAGAGCTACGACGACTGAGTCTTTGTGCGTATGCGTTGGACGCTTGTCGCCGGGCCGGTCTTTGATGTGCGTGACCTTTACCCAATCATTGTCGAGCAGGACCTTGATCTCCTGAGCGTGTGCCGCGGCCGCGAGGAGTGCGATGACGAGCGCCAATTTCATGGCGAGGATGATAGCAGTTTTTGCCCACGAAATACGCGAAAATCTCGAAACAATAGAGCCTCCGCGTCTTTCGAAGCGGCGGCCATTCCTCAATTTTGTAACGGGGGCGGTTGCGAAGTGTTGAGGGGATTACGCTATCGACGGCTGAGTTTCTGTGGATTCAGGTTCGTTCCATTCGTAAAACTCGTAGGGTTCAAGACGGACGCCGCATTCGCAAGTGTTGGTCGGGCTGGGCGATGCGGGCTCGAAGCATCCTGTGCAAAGAAGGGCGTCGCTATCTAAGTCGAAAAACTTTATGCCTCGCAATTGTCGGTAGTAGACGATCGCCATTATGACGAGGGTCGCGATGATACCGAGACCAAGTAGCCTTCTGTCGAACCGCGGATCGGAATACATCAAGACGCCGCGGCTCAGTCCGCCTCTGTATCCAAGCCCGTAGATGGTGGTCCAGATCGTCGCCCAAAAAATGCCATAGATCAACGGCCTGAGCGGACTTTTCCGTCTTCTTTCCTGCCGTGCAAGAATGTCGCGGATCTCCGATTCAGGCCGTTTCGTCCACATAGCAGGGAGAGTTTTTGAAGCTAGCTTTTTCTAAGCTCCGTGAGTACTTGTTTGGCGACGCCTTTTAGGGTGTCGAAGACGCCGGTGCCGGTTGAGGCGACGGCTTCGAATACGGGTTCGTCTTTTTTGCGGAGTTCGTAGGCGAGGTCTTCCATTGGGATGACGTTGGGGAGGTCGCGTTTGTTTAGCTGCAGGACGTATGGCAGCTTCATCAGGTCGTAGCCTTGCGTCTGCAGATTTTCTTCGAGGTTGTAGAGCGATTCGATGTTTGCGTCCATCCGCTCTTCCTGGCTGTCGGCTACGAAGACAACGCCGTCGACTCCCTTCAAGATCAGTTTACGCGAAGCGTCGTAATACACCTGGCCGGGAACCGTGTAGAGGTGGAAACGCGTCTTGAATCCGCGTACCGTCCCGAGTTCGAGGGGCATGAAATCGAAGAATAGGGTGCGGTCCGTTTCCGTTGCGAGGCTGATGAGTTTTCCCTTCGCTTCCTGTGCGGTCGAATCGTAGATGTGCTGCAGATTCGTCGTCTTGCCGCAGAGGCCGGGCCCGTAATATACGATCTTGCAGTTGATCTCCCGTGAAGCGTAATTGATAAAGGTCATAACTTTGGTGGTGGTTCTTTTGGGGGAATGCCGGGAGTTAGGCGAATAGGCTGTCGATATCATCGTCGGAGATATCGGCGAATACTGAATCCTGGGCAATGCTGAACGCCTTCGAGTCGTTCGCGGCGTCGTCGAGAATGGAGGCGACCTCGTAGCTCGCTTTCTTGGCGCGGATCTTGACCAGGCCGAGCGTCGAGCGTTCGTCGAAAACGACGACGAGCAGGCTGCGGCCGATCACGCTGATGAAGATGCTTTCGCGCTCGCCTTCGTGGACGACCGACGGAAACGCGTTCTCGCCGATCAGCTTCGCCATGCTGTGGGTCGCGGCGACGTTGCCGGCGGCCAGTGATGCAAAACTGGTCATATCCATGTCGCCGATCTCGCCGTGGACGGCGATCGTCTGGCCGTCTCGGTCAACCAGGAATACGGCGCGGGCGGCACATTCCACGCAAAGACGCCCGATCACGGACTTCATACGCTGGAATTGTTGATCGTGAAGAATAAAGGCTTGAGCCATTGGACGGGTTCCTTGACTGATTTTCGGTGGAGAAAACCGCAGCGAATTCGCGGGTTTTGGTGAGTTCTGGAAAACGGTTGCGGATCCGGAGGCGCGGATGTCGCAGATAAAAGTTACCACAGGTGGATTGTTGTGTACAAGATGTTTTTGCAGTGTTGATCCCGGTATTTTAACTTCTTTTTGCGTCGTCGAATCTGGTTCATCTTGTTCTGTGGTGAAAAAAACGTAACCACAGAAACACAAAACGAAATCCGAATAAATCTGAAAGCCCGGCCGATCCACGTGTATCAGGCGGCTTTATGGAATGCGTTGCAATTCGTTATCATAGGCCGTGTTGCCGCTTATTTAACGCAATATCAGGCAGTTACGCTTGGGAGCGCGTCTTGTGGCAAAATTGAGGAATGGAAGAAAGTCCTACCGAACATAGGCCGCTCGATGTGCTGATCCTTGCCGCAGGACTTGGTACACGAATGCGGTCGGATCTTGCAAAAGTCCTGCACCAAGTCGACGGGCAGCCGCTGATCACCCACGTTTGTCGAACCGCGGCATCGCTTGATCCAGAAAAGATATACGTGGTTATCGGCCACCAGGGCGATGACGTTCGCCGGGCGGTGTTGAAAGATCTGGACGAATCGCAGGTCACGTTCGTCGAGCAGAAGGCTCAGTTGGGTACCGGCGATGCAGTCAATTCCGCTCGGGATTATTTGAAAGATCGCGATTCAACGCTCGTGATCTTGTCGGGTGACGTTCCGTTGATCCGTCCCGAGACTCTCGGCGGACTCGTGCGCCAGCATCTTTCGCATCGCGGAAAGGGAGCGGCGAGTACGATCCTGACGGTGAAGTTGAAGGACCCGAGCGGTTACGGGCGCATAGTCCGAGGCGACGGCGGTATCTTCGAATCGATCGTCGAGCAGAAGGACGCGTCCGACGAGCAGCTTGAGATCCGCGAGATCAATGCCGGTATTTATTGTTTCGATACGAGGCTGCTTTTCTCGGCTCTCGAAGGCGTAAAGAACGACAACGCACAAGGCGAATATTATCTGACGGACGTGCCGACCCTCCTTCGTCACGCGGGTGAGCCGGTCGCGATATATCAGCACGGCGATACGCAGGAGATCGAGGGCGTCAATAACCGGATGCAGCTCTCGGACATCGAGCGGCTGCTTCGTCGTAGAGTGATCTCGAAGCTGATGCTGGATTACGGTGTGACGTTCGTCGATCCGCGGACGGCGTATGTCAGCGAACTCGCCCGGATCGGGCGCGATACCGTGATCTATCCGAATGTGTCGATCGAAGGGGAAAGCGTGATCGGAGATGGATGTGTGATCAGGTCGGGCACGCGGATATCGAATTCGAAGATCGCGAATGGTGTAGAGATACTCGATAGCTGCGTGATCGTCGATTCCGAGATCGAAAGCGACTGTAAGGTCGGGCCGTTCGCGCATCTTCGCGGCCACGCCGTGATGCGAGCCAGGGCAAAGGTCGGGAATTTTGTCGAGCTGAAGAAGACGGATCTCGGCAGCGGATCGAAGGCGAATCACCTGGCGTATCTGGGCGACGCGACGATCGGCGAAAAATCGAACATCGGCGCGGGGACCATCACGTGCAACTACGACGGTAAGAATAAGCATGAGACGCACATCGGCAACAATGTGAAGATCGGCTCGGACACGATGCTCGTCGCTCCGGTTTCAGTTGGGGATGGTGCCTCGACGGGTGCGGGAAGTGTGGTGACGAAGGACGTTGAGCCGGGTGATTTGGTAGTCGGCGTGCCCGCTCGGGTTCGGAAGGGATAGTTTTATGAGGATCTTGTTTTATCTACTCGCGTTGGTAGCAGGTGCATTCGGTTTGCTCGCGCTTGTCCGTGCGACTGAAGCAGCCCTTTCAGGCGGTGGCCTCAATGGTGTTCAGTTTGTGATAGGTATTATCGGCATCATCCTTGCCACGTTGTGGGTAAAGCGGGCGAGAGCGGCTGGATAATCTATGTGTGGAATCGTCGGATATCCTAGAAAGACATTAATCTCGACTGGAATGTTGCTGTCGGTCCTTCTACTTGGCTCGATCGCGGTGTCGTCGCAAACCGACAAGAAGGTGTCGTACGGGTTACTGTTCGATAACTCCGGGTCAATGCGTCTACTTCTTTCCCGACAGCAGGAGATCGCTCGTCTAATAGTAAAGAAAGTTGACGGTGCGAAATTCTCGATGTTCGGCTTTGTTCCTCCGGCAACTGGATCGGAGATCGGACGAGTCGCCGCCGGGATAGAATGCTCGACCGATCTGGTAACGATCGAGAAGCAGATCGACGACATATACATTGTAGGCGGACAGACGACTCTTCTGGATTCGATAAAGGCGTCGGCCGATCGGTTGAGCAATCCGGTTAAGCCTGAATGTGAAAAGTCGCCAGGTGAGAGGATACTCGTGATCATCAGCGACGGAGAGGAGCGGGCAAGCGGTATCAAGTCGGAAGAACTGATTACGTCACTAAAGAGTTCGGGTGTAAAGGTCTATATAGTTGGATTGATAACAAACCTATCTAGTGACGGTGGATTTACATCGAAGTCGCCAATGAAGAAGGCGAGAGAGCTTCTCACGACACTTGCAACGGAGACCTCAGGCCGCGTGGTATTCCCGAAAAAGAACGAATCCGCAGAAGCGGTTGTAGCAAAACTCTTCGCCGAAAATTATAGCTTTCCTAAATAGTCGCTTATGTGTGGAATTGTCGGTTACGTTGGTAATAAACAGGTAGTGCCGTTGATAATCGACGGGCTGAGGAAGCTGGAGTACCGTGGGTACGATTCGGCGGGGATCGCGGTGGTTGATGAGAATCACGAGCTGTCGATGCGGCGTGCGGAAGGGAAGTTGCGAAACCTTGAAGAGGTGATCCGGCTGAAGCCGCTCGATGGGACGTACGGGATCGGGCACACACGTTGGGCGACTCACGGGCGGCCGACTGAGGAAAACGCTCACCCGCATCGGGACCAGTCGGGGAAGGTCGTTGTAGTTCACAACGGCATCATAGAAAACTACCTGACCCTGAAAGAGCGCCTTGCGGAGAGCGGCAGTACGTTTCAGACGGAGACGGATACCGAGGTGATCGCGCATCTGATCGGGCATTACAAAGAGACTGAGAACCTCTCGCTCGAGAAGGCGGTGCGGAAGGCGGTGAAGGAGCTTCGCGGGATCTTTGCTCTTTCGATCATCTCTGTCGATGAGCCGGATACGATCATCGCCGTGCGCGAGGGGGCTCCTGTGGTGGTTGGGTTGGGTGACGGCGAGTTCTTCGTTGCGTCGGACATTCCGCCGATCCTGCAGCACACGCGTGACGTTTTTTATCTCGGTGAGAAAGAGATCGCGGTTCTCACGAAAGACAGCGTTCGCGTTACCGACTTCGACGGCAACGTCGTCGAGCCGAAGCAGCAGCGGATCACGTGGGACCCGATCATGGCGGAGAAGGGCGGGTTCAAGCACTTCATGCTGAAGGAGATCTACGAGCAGCCGCGTGCCGTCCGCGACACGGTACAGGGCCGGATCTCGCTCGATACCGGCAAGGTTTATCTCGACGAGATGAACATCGCCGAAGAGGATTTTCAAAACGTAACGTCGATCAAGATCGCGGCGTGCGGAACTTCGTGGCATGCGGGCCACGCGGGCAAGTTCATGATCGAAAAGCTTGCACGAGTTCCGGTCGAGGTCGATTACGCGTCGGAGTTTCGCTATCGCGATCCCGTGCTGCGTGATACGGATCTGATGATAGTCATCTCCCAATCGGGCGAGACGGCGGACACGATCGCCGCGATGCGCGAGGCGAAGCAGGCGGGCTGCAGGGTGCTCGCGATCTGCAACGTGCAGGGTTCGATGATCCACCGCGAAGCGGACGGGACGATATTGACGCATGCCGGGCCGGAGATCGGAGTGGCGTCGACGAAGGCGTTTACGGCCCAGATGATCGCACTGTATTTATTTGCGATGTATCTCGGCGAACTCCGCGGAACGATATCAGGCGAGGAAGGTAAGAAGCTGGCACAGGATCTCGCGGAGCTTCCGCTAAAGATCGAGCATCTGCTGAATGACGCGGACTCGATCGAGGACCTTTCCAAGGAATTTTTCCGCGTACAGGATTTCTTATACCTTGGCCGAGGTATTAATTTTCCGGTCGCTCTAGAGGGTGCGTTGAAGCTCAAAGAGATCAGCTACATCCACGCCGAGGGTTATCCGGCAGGCGAGATGAAGCACGGGCCGAACGCGTTGATCGATGAAAAGCTGCCGGTTGTCGTGGTGAACACGAAAGAGGAAGGGAATGCTTCGAGCGAGCTGCGATATGAAAAAACGCATTCGAACATAGTCGAGGTGAAAGCCCGCGACGGAATCGTGATCAGCGTGCTTACCGAGGGCGACTCGATGAGCTCGAAGGTTTCGGATCACGTGATCGAGATCCCTGAAACCTCGGACCTGCTCGGGCCAGTGTTGTCAGTTGTGCCGCTTCAACTCCTCTCCTACCACATCGCCGTCCGCCGCGGATGCGACGTCGACCAGCCGAGAAATCTGGCGAAGTCGGTGACGGTTGAATGATCGAAGAGCCGACGATCATCGACTTTCCGGAGACTCGTTTGATCGGGTCGCGGATCCGAATGTCGTTTGTTAATGATCGTACCAGTGAGCTGTGGCGCGGGTTTCGCGTGGTGCGACCGACGATCGCTGGACAGTTCGGAGGCGAGTCCTATTCCGTGAAAGTTTACGGTGCGTCGTACTCGTTCGTGGAGTTCGATCCTGCCGGCGTGTTCGATAAGTGGGCGGCGGTTGCCGTGAGTGGCGACGCCGATGTGCCGGCGGGCCTCGAATTACTCACAATTCCGGCTGGCAAGTACGCCGAATTCATTCATGTCGGTCCGGCGACGACGGCTCCTAGAACATTTGGAAACATCTTCGGCGAATGGCTGCCGGCGTCGGAGTTCGAACTAGATCTGCGGCCGCATTTCGAGATACTTCCTGAAGGCTACGAACCGTTTAGTGAGAAGGCGAAGGAAAAGGTTTTGATACCGATCCGTTCGCAGCCGAATTAGTTTTCGCGTCGAAGCAACGCTCATGCGGACAGGAATGTCCGCGTTCCATCCTTATATGAAAGCAATCGTCGTCAGAGAATTCGGGCCGCCCGAGGTGATGCAGATCGAGGATGTCGAGCTGGCGGAGCTGACGGGTACGCAGGTGCTCGTGAAGATCGAGGCGGCGGGGGTGAATCCGGTCGATACGTATCTTCGGACGGGTATTCACGCCCACGCACCGAAGCTGCCGTATACACCCGGCAAGGATGCCGCCGGTGTTGTCGAGAAAGTTGGCGATGGCGTGACGCGGGTTGCCGTGGGCGATCGGGTTTACACTGCCGGGTCGATCTCGGGGACGTATGCCGAGTATTCGATCTGCGACGAATCGCACCTCGGATCGCTGCCGGCTAATGTTTCCTTCGAAGAAGGAGCTGGAGTGTGGACGCCTTACGCTACGTCGTATCGGGCGCTATTTCAGAAGGCGGAGGTGAAGGCGGGCGAGACGGTTTTGATCCACGGCGCGTCGGGCGGCGTCGGCCTCGCGGCGGTTCAGTGGGCAAAGAATGCGGGCTTACGAGTGATCGGAACGGCGAGTTCGGATGAAGGGAAACAGATTGCTCTGGATAACGGAGCCGACGAGGTTTTCGATCACACCGACGACGATCATTTCTCGGCGATCCACGAATACACCGATCGAAAAGGTGTCGAGGTGATCGTTGAGATGCTTGCGAACGTGAACCTCGAACGCGATTTCGAATGCCTGAGTATGTTCGGGCGGATCGTCGTGGTCGGAAACCGAGGCAGCCTGACATTCACGCCCCGTCAGGCGATGACGAAGGATGCTACGATCTTCGGAATGTCGCTCTTCAACGCCGGAAAGGAAAAACTCGACGACGCTCACAAAGCCATCGGCTTCGGACTCTCTCAAGGTTTTCTCAAACCACCCGTCGGCAGCTCTTTCCCCCTCGCCGACGCTCCCGTTTCACATCACGAGATCATCAATTCCAAGGCCAACGGGAAGATCGTGCTGCTGCCTTGATCAATCGATCTTATTCCATGCCTTTGATGAAATGAGCGCACCGTGGAGCGCATGGTATTGCAATTGGAGTTTATTCCCCGATCGGACACCAACCCTGTTACGCAGCGGGTTTTCCTCACTGGAGTCTGCTAAGGCGTTTGGATGTCGGCCTCAAACGTTCCGGCCTGAAACGGGACCGAATCGATGTATCCATCGAATTCCACGATATTCCGAAACCGAAGATTCATTGTCTTTCCATTGTATTCCAAGCTCAGTTCCGCGAGCGGGGAACCACACCCCATCGCGATCCCGAAGGTACTGACATTGACAGTTTCAGTGTTGTCTGGTTTCGCATACTTCAGGTCGCCTTCGGTCGGTGCTAGCGTCGCGTCCAAATAGTACATTAGGTGACGATTCTTCGTTATCTTTTCCTGTTGGGTGGTCGAAAGCTTGCCGAGCGTTGTGCCTCGAACTCTAGTCGTGACGGGAGTGGATGCTTCGCCGGGACGAGTAATCGCCGACCGGACGATCTTGACGTCAAGCGCGTCAATTACCTCCCCGCTGTTACCGCGAACCAAGTACTGGAGCCTTCCGCCGCAATACTGAGCGAGAACGGAGCCTGAAAGCGCGGTCATAATAACGAGAACCAGTGCCAGGTATCGGATGCATAACGTCAAATCCATAAAGAGTGAGATTCGCAGACCGGCATTTTGGTTGTGGCGGCCTGTCGTCAAAAGGATGCTCGCCCAGGAAAAACTTTCTTCACATGATCGCAAGTCTGCGGGGACCGATTCGTTCTTGCAGTATTAGCATCTTGCTGTTCGCGTGTTTAGCATTAGTGTTCTGAAAGAAGATATTCCCGTGGGAGCACGCGCGTTCGACACTGACCTGCATCAATATTGCAAAAACCAGTATGACCAAGGCCACATTTCTAATTGCTATCGTATTTTGTTGCTCGAGCGTTTTCGCACAAGAAACGAGCTTTTCGCCCGAGATAAAACGGGTAGCCGTTTTCAAGAACGGTTACGCTT